>DATBBE010000163.1:0-49670 GCA_036271155.1 Nocardioides sp.
TCGGCCGGGTCGACGTGCTGGTCAACTGCGCTGGGGGCGTCGTCGGCCAGGTGCACCATGACATCGAGGACGTCACCGACGAAGCCTGGGCCGCCGTGGTCGACGCCAACCTCACGTCGACCTTCCTGATGACCCGCGCGTTCGCGCCGGGCATGAAGGAGACCGGCTGGGGCCGCATCGTCAACATCTCCTCCGGTGCCGGACGCTCGGTGAGCCTGACCGGCATCCAGGCGTACACGAGCGCGAAGGCGGGGCAGATCGGGTTCACCCGCCAGCTGGCCCACGAGCTGGGTCCACACGGCATCACGGTCAACTGCATCGCCCCCGGCTTCGTGCTCTCCAACCCCTCGACGCAGAAGCAGTGGGACGGCTACGGCCCCGAGGGGCAGGCAGAGCTGGTGGCGGGCATCGCGCTGCGGCGTACCGGCTCCGCCGAGGACATCGCCAACGGCGTGCGCTACTTCACCTCCGAGTGGGCCGGCTGGGTCAGTGGACAGGTGCTGTCCATCGACGGCGGCTCAGCGATGTTCTAGGGAGAACGATGAGTGACCTGCAGAGGCTCGAGTTCGACCCGGACGACGAGCGCTACCTCGCCGACCTGACCGAGTACGTCGCGGTCGGGTCGGTCAGTCGCGACGCCGACCGGCCCACCATGCAGCGGGCCGCGGAGTGGATCGCGGCGCGGATCGCATTCGCCGACCCGGAGATCGTGGAGACAGGGGGACACCCGGCCGTCGTGGGTGCCTGGCTCGGCCGGCCGGGGGCTCCCACCGTCCTGGTCTACGGCCACTACGACGTGCAGCCCACCGGCGACCTGGCCGAGTGGGTGAGCCCGCCCTTCGAGCTGACCCGCTACACCGACCCGACGACGGGGGAGGACCGGGTCCGGGGGCGCGGAGCCACCGACGACAAGGGACCGACGTACCTCGCGGTCGAGACGTGCCGTCAGTTCCTGGCCCAGGAGGGCACTCTGCCGCTCAACGTCCGGTTCCTCTTCGAGGGTGAGGAGGAGGTGGGGAGCCCCCACCTGGCTTCGTACGTGCGCGCCCACCCGGAGGCGGTCGCGGCCGACCTCGTGATCTCGGCGGACGGGGCGATGTGGCGGCCCGACGAGCCGTCTCTCTCGGTCGCCTCCAAAGGCCTGCTGGCGCTCGATATCGAGGTCACCGGCGCAGACCGCGACCTGCACTCGGGGCGCTACGGCGGCACCGTCGCCAACCCGGTCCACGTCCTGGCCGCGATCCTGGCCTCGTTCCACGATGCCGACGGAGCCGTGCGCGTCGAGGGCTTCCGTGACGGCATCCCCGAGCTCACCGAGGCCGAGCTGGGCGAGATCGCGGCGGTCGCCTTCGACGAGGACGCCTACCGCGCCGAGCTGGGCGTGCCGGAGCTGGTCGGTGAGCCAGGGCTCTCGACGCTGGCGCGTCTGTGGACCCAGCCCACGCTGGAGGTCAACGGCATCAGCGGCGGCGGCTCGTACACCGTCATCCCGCACCTGGCGGCCGCGCACGTGACCTGCCGACTGGTCCCCGGTCAGGATCCGCGAGCGGTCGCCGAGGCGGTCGAACGCCATGTCGATGCACAGGCGTCGCCGGGGGTGCGGGTCCGCGTCACGTTCGAGGACGGCGCGGTGCCGGCGTACACCATCGCCGCCGACCACCCGGCGATCAGGGCCGCCCGAGCCGCCCTCGAGGTCGTGTACCCGGGGGAGGAGGTGCTGCTCGCGCGCATCGGTGGCACGCTGCCCGCGACGACGCTGTTCGAGGAGGTGCTCGGGGCCAAGACCCTGTTCTTCTCCTTCGCGCTGGCCGACGAGTGGCACCACGCACCCAACGAGTTCATGCGAGTACGCCGGCTGCGCGAGGGAATGCGGGCGTGGGAGGTGCTGCTGCGGCTGCTCGCCGAGGGCGAGCACCGACTGGGGTCGACGTCATGAGCGCCGACGCCGACCGCCCGGCGTACACGTCGTACGGGTATCTGCCGGCCGGCGAGATCCCGGAGTTCGACCTCGAGGCGGAGTTCGACCGGGTGCCGGCCTACGAGCTCGGTCTCGACGACGCGCAGACCCAGCGCGCGGAGCGGCTGCTGCGCGACTCCGTCGTCGTCAGCCTGCACGACCACCCCGTCGTCTTCCCGAAGGACGTCGCCGAGATCCCCGCCTACAACCGCACCGGGCGTCAGCACACGGGATTCGAGGGCCTACGCCGCTCGGGGATGACGGCGGTCTTCGACAACATGATGGACGGGACCGCCTGCGTCACCGGCCACGCGCCCTGGCGTTGGGACGACGTCGTCACCGACCTCGGCATGCGGCAGGCAGACCTCGCCCACCAGAGTGACGTGGTGGTGGTCCGCACTGTCCGGGACATCCTCGATGCGCACGAGCACCGCTCGGTGGGGCTGGTCTTCGGCCTCGAGGCGGCCACCCCGATCGAGAACGAGCTCGACCGGCTCGACATCCTGTTCGGCCTCGGCCTCCGTCAGATCGGGATCGCCTACAGCGACTCGAACGCGTTGGGGGCCGGACTCATCGACGGGGACGCCGGTGGTCTCACCCAGTTCGGTCGCAAGGCCGTGGCCCGGATGAACGCGGTCGGCCTGGCCATCGACGTGTCCCACTCCAACGACCGGACCGGCATCGAGACCTGCGAGGCCAGCACCGCCCCGGTGTTCATGACCCACGCCGGAGCGCGGGCTCTGTGGGACATCCCGCGCCTGAAGAGCGACGACGCTCTCCGCGCGGTCGCGGACACCGGGGGAGTGATCGGCATCTCGGCCGCACCGCACACCACCATCTCCTACGCCCACCGGGAGCACTCGATCGCCTCGGTCATGGACCACTTCGAGTACGTCGCGAGCCTGGTCGGGCTCGAGCACGTCGCGTTCGGGCCCGACACCCTCTTCGTCGACCACGTCGGGCTGCATCGTCAGTTCGCGCACCTGCTCTCGGGTGCGACCTCCGGCGAGCCGGAGCACCCGCGGGTGGCCTACGTCGCTGGGCTGGAGAGCCCCGAGGAGTGCTTCCGCCACATCGTCGGCTGGCTGGTCAAGCACGGGTACGCCGACTCCGACATCGAGGCCGTGGTCGGCGGCAACATCATCCGCGCCCTACGGGAGATCTGGCCGGCCTAGCCGCGGAGGCCCTGCGGCGGGTGGCCAGGCCGGCAAGGGAGATGACCAGGCCGACCAGTCCCACCGCCAGTAGCCCGCCCTGCCAGCCGAGCCAGTCGATGGCCACGCCGGTAACCGGGGCGCCCGCCGCGTTCCCGAGGGTGGTGGCCGAGCCGTTCCACCCCATCGCCTCGCCGCGGTTCCCCGGTGGCACGACCCGGGAGAGCTCGTCGGTGACGGCGGTGACCGTGGGGGAGGAGAGCGACCCGGCGATGGTGAGGAACACGATGAACCACGTGCGGTCGGGAGCGGCGGCGACCAGCACGGCCGAGATGGCGAGCAGCACGAGCACGACTGCGGCCGGGGGATGACGGTGGAGCGCGCCGTACACGAGGCCGGTCGGGATCGCCGCGGCCGCCCACAGCGCCAGCACCCAGCCGGTCGCCCCGGGCGTGTGCCAGTGCCGCATCGCGGCGACCGCGACGAGGTCCTCGCCGATCAGGATGAACGTCGCGGTCGCGGCCATCGCCAGCACGACGGCCACCGGCGCGGTGAGCCAGTGAGGTACGAAGCGGTGCCATCCGGTGCCCGGATGGCCGGGCAGTCCGGGCTCGGGCGTCGTCGCCGGCGCCTGGTCGGGCGCGTGCAGCGAAGGGTTCACCCACCAGATCAGCCCTCCGCCGGCGGCCGACGCGAGCTGGCAGATCAGCAGGGCCGACGGGGTGGGGATCGTGGTGGCCAGCAGCACGCCGACGACCGGCCCGACCATGAAGGTCAGGTCGGTCGTGATGCCGTCGATCGAGAGCGCGGTGGTGCGCTGCCCGAGCGTGGTGTGTCCGATGATGACCTGCCGGGTGATGGCGAACGTCGGCACCGTGAAGAGCGCGGCGCCCGCGACCAGCACCAGGAACGGCCAGTAGCCCACGAACGGCGCGACGCACCAGCAGACCGGCAGCACGGCCAACGACGGCAGGACCGCCCGGCGCAGCCCGAGCTGGTCGAGCCGCCGACCGCGCCACGGCCCGCTCAACCCCAGCATCCCGGCCTGCACGGCGGCCACCAGCCCGGCCATGGCATAGCTGTGGTGGAGGTGGCTGACCACGTGCAGGGTGACGACGATGTTGCCCGCCCAGAGCGGAGTCCGGGTGACCAGGGCGAGGGCGAGCACCTGGCGTACCGCTGGGATCCGGAGGACCTCGCGGTAGCCGTCGAGACCGAGCACGTCAGGTCACGGCACGAGGGCGACCTTGATCGCCTCGCGGCGGTCCATCGCCGCGTAGGCGTCGGGCGTCTGCTCGAGAGGGAGGGTGAGGTCGAAGACCACACCCGGGGCGAGGGTGCCGGACACCACGCGCTCGACGAGCTCGGGCAGGTAGCGCCGCACGGGGGCGATCCCGACCCGCACCCCGAGGTTGCGCCCCAGCAGGGTCATCGTCTGGATCGTGGGTGCCGTGTGCGGAACGCCGACCGCGCCGATCTGGCCGCCGTCGGAGACCACATCGAGGGCGGTCTGCCAGGAGTCCGGGGTGCCGACGGCCTCGACGACGGAGGCTGCACCGTGGCCGTCGGTGAGGTCGAGCACGGCTTGCTTGGCGTCCTCGCCACGTGCCTCGACGATCTCGGTCGCGCCGAACTGTCGGCCGACCGCCTGCCGCGCCGGGTTGCGGCTGAGCAGGATCACGCGATCCGCCTTCAGGAGGTCGACCGCGCCGAGCACGGCGCAGAGCCCGACCGCGCCGTCCCCGACGACCACGGCCGTGCCGCCTTCGGCGACGCCGGCCATGACCGCGCCGTGCAGGCCGGTGGCCATCACGTCGGACGTGGCCAGGAGGTCGAGCAGCCCGGCGTCGTCGTACGCCGCGACACCGCCCGGGATCACCACGAGGTTGGCGTCGGCGTACGGCACGCGCAGCGCGGCACCCTGGGCGCCGTCATGGTCGCCGCCGCCCCACGTGCCCGAGTGAGGGCACGAGGTGGGCAGGCCCTCGAGACACCACCAACAGCTGCCACACCCGTAGCTGAACGGCGCTACGACGAAGTCGCCCGGCGCGAGGGTCGTCACCTCGCCGCCGACCTCCTCGACGGTGCCGATGAACTCGTGGCCGAGGCGGGATCGCGGCTCGCGCTTGAACGTGTCGCGATAGGCCCAGAGGTCGGACCCGCACACACAGGACCGGACGACGCGTACGACGGCGTCGGTGGGGAGCTGGATGCCCGGATCGGGAACGTCGTCGACGATCACGTTGCCGGCATCGAGGTACAGGGCTGCGCGCACAGGGGCACTCCTTGGGTAGCGGTGGCCGGACACAGGTGGGTGTCCGGGACTGAGAGGTCAGGAGCTCAGCGCCGCCTCGACGGCCACGGCGAGACGGAGCAGCGCGGCGTCCTGTCCGAGGGGGGCGGCGAACTGCAGGCCGACCGGCAGGCCGTCGGCGGTGCGGCCGCAGGGGATCGTGATGGCCGGCTGACCGGTCACGTTGTAGCCACCGGTGAAGATCCCCTCGATCTCCCCGGCCGGCGTGTCGATCGGCGGAGTGAGCACCGGGGCGGCGTACGGGACGACGGGCCCCACGAGCGCGTCCACTCCGTCCCAGAGGGCGTCGACCGCGGGGCGAAGCGCCTCGCGAGAGGCCAGAGCCTCTGCGCGCGCCTCGGGTGATGCGTGCTCGGCGGCGGCGAAGAGCCGCGCGGTCGGCTCGCCGAAGTGGCCGGGCCGCTCGCGCAGCGTCCCGCCATGGAACTCCCAGGCCTCGACCATCAGGATCGGCTCCAGCAGCGCATCGGCCTGCGCCAGCAGGGTGGCGTCGCGAGGCACCTGGGAGAAGCCGGCGGCGGCCAGCGTGGCGAGCGCTGCCCGGGTCAGGGCGGCCAGCTCCGGGTCGAGCCTGGGGTCGGCGAGCTGGCTCTCCAGCACGCCGAGGTGCCAGGTCGGCGCCTGGCCACCCGACCCCTCGTCGTCCGGCTCGCTGGTGGGCAGTCCGCGCGCGTCGGCGATCACGGCGAACGCCGGGATGCAGTCCGAGACGGTGGCCGCCAGCAGCCCCACGTGGTCGAGGGAGTGCGACAGCGCCGTGACGCCCTCGACGCTGACGGACCCGTAGCTCGGCTTGAAGCCGACGATGCCGCAGTACGCCGCCGGGATCCGGATGGAGCCGCCGGTGTCGGTCCCCAGGGCGACCCGGCAGACCCCGGCGGCGACGAGAGCGGCCGAGCCGCCGCTCGAGCCGCCGGCGGTGCGGTCGGGGCGCACGGGGTTGCGGGCCTCCGGCAGATCGGGATGCGGGGCACCGGCGGCGTACTCGAGGAGCGAGGCGAGGGCGAACACGTCGGCACCTGCCTCGCGAAGCCGGGCGACCACCGGGGCGTCGGTCTCGGCGGGGGGACCCGCCATGTCCTCGGGGTTGCCGTTGCCGCGGGGGAGACCGGCGACGTCGATGATGTCCTTGACCGCCACGGCGACACCGTGGAGCGGCCCGTCGGCGGCGCGCTCTGGAGCGGGGATCGCGGCCACGACAGCGTGGAGAGGACGGCCCAGCCGCTCGAGGCGCTCGAGGGCGGCGAGGAGGTCGAGATTGGCCACCTCGCAGGTGCGATCCCCGCGCTCGATCGCGCGGATCAGCGCGGAGGTGTACGACGTCAGCGGTCCGGCGAGCAGGTCGAGCTCGCCCACCTCGGTGGGCCGGCGGCGCACCATGAGGTCGCGGTAGATGCCGCTGTGCGACTTGGCGCTCCCACGGTTGAACGTCACCAGGCGGGCCAAGGACCCCGGGAGGTCGTCGGGCTCGAAGCCGTCGAAGCCCAGCGGCGCTACGGGAGCCTGGGCGAGCACCTCCCCCGCGACCGCGAGCATCAGCGGCTGGTAGCGCGGGTCCTCCAGGCTGTCGGCGATCGAGAGGTCGGAGACCGCGCCGGCCCACAACATCGCGCCGTAGGCCTCCTTGGCCCACAGATAGCCCATGATGCTGTCCGTGGCCTCGGCGTACGGAAGAGCCTCTGCGATCGACTGCAGGCGCTCGGTCATCCGCCCGTCGAGCTCGCCGATGCGGAACGTGCCGACGTTTCCCTGGACGACCTCGCCCGGAGCCAGGTAGTCGGCACCGAAGTTGACGAAGCACACGAGCAGTCGCTCGTAGCCCACGACCGGGCCGATCTTGTCGGCGGTCAGCCCGTTCTGCAGCGAGACCACCACGGCGTCCGGGGCCAGCCGGTCCCTCAGGAGCTCGACGGCCGCCGTCGTGTGCTGCGACTTCACCGCGACGATCACGGTGCCGTCCAGCGACGAAGGGAGCTGGCCGGGCTCGACTGCCGGCGCTGGGACGACGAAGTCGTTGACCGGCCCCGAGACGTGAAGCCCCGTCCTGTTCATGGCGGCGACGTGGTCGGCGTCCGCATCGCAGAACAGGACGTCGTGTCCGGCCCGCACGAGGTGGGCACCCACCGTGCCGCCGATCGCGCCTGCGCCGATGACAGTGAACCGCATGTGTTGAGCCTTTCCGACGTGGATCCCTGTCGTGGCAGGGGTTCTGAGGAAATCTGATGGTGAGACCGAGCCGTGACCATCCACTGTGGTGCAAAACGTAGATCGGATAGTACAGTCGACTGCATACAAAACACTGATGTGTGTGCAAGGGTCCCCCCAGGAACTGCCAGCGACCACCGATCGACCACCAGGGAGATGTGATGACCGAGCACGACGAGCGCACCCGGGCCATGGCCGCCTACCGGATCAGTCGCCGCAGCATGCTGCGCACCGGGATGCTTGCCACCGGCGCCCTGGGCGTGACGAGCCTGCTCTCGGCGTGCGGAAGCAGCACCAGCAGCTCGGCGACCGCGGGCGCCAGTCCCTCGGGCAGCCTGAGCACCTCGGCTCCGGCCGGCAAACCAGGCGGCACGGTCACCATCGTGCGCAACGAGGACGCCCAGGGCTTCGACAAGACGATGGTCTTCTCGAACGGCTCGATCTGGATCTACGTCAACCTGTGGGAGACCATGACCAGCAGCGCCGCCGACGGCCGCTCGGTGGAGCCCTGGATCGCGGAGAGCTGGAAGCAGTCGCAGGACAAGCTCACCTGGACCTTCAAGATCAAGGAGGGCGTGAAGTTCGGTGACGGCTCGCCGATGACCTCCGAGGACATCAAGTTCACTCTCGACGAGGCCGGCAGCACCAAGGGCGGCTGGGAGTTCATCAACAGCGCCATCAAGCAGGTGACGGCTCCCGACCCGACGACCCTGGTGATCGAGACCAAGTACGCGTGGGCGCCGCTGCTCGCGGACCTCGCCTGCCCCAACAACGGCATCGTGCCGAAGGACTACGGCGGCCGGTCGAAGGCGGACTTCTACAACTCCCCGGTCGGCACCGGGCCGTTCCTGTGGGGCGCCTGGAAGAAGGGCACGTCGACCACCCTGAAGAAGAACCCGCACTACTGGCGCAAGGACAGCGCCGGCAGCCAGCTCCCCTACCTCGACGAGGTGGTGTGGAGCGTCGTGGCCGACGACAACACCCGCAACGTGCAGGTCCAGGGCGGTCAGGCCCAGATCAACGAGAACCCGCCGTTCTCGACGCTCTCCCAGCTGGAGAGCTCGGGCAAGGTGGACGTGACGCTCTTCCCGTCGACGCGCACGGACTACATCTTGATGAACCAGAAGGTGAAGTACTTCCAGGACCAGAACGTCCGGCTCGCGGTCTCGTACGCCATCGACCGGGCGTCCCTGATCAAGGCGATCCTGTTCGGTCACGGAACCCCGGCCAACTCGCTCTTCATGCCGACCGTCCCCTTCTACGACAAGACCACCCCGGGCCAGCAGTACGACATGGACAAGGCGAAGGCCGCGCTGGCCGCGTCCGCCTATCCCAAGGGGTTCTCGACGGTCTGGTCGGCGATGTCCGGCGACTCGACCGACGCCGCGATCGCCCAGGTGCTCCAGGCGTCGCTCAAGGAGCTCGGCATCACGATGACGATCAAGAACGTCGACCCGAGCGCCCTGCACGCCCAGGAGACCGACCAGCAGTACGAGATCGCGCACTCCTACTGGACCATGGACATCGCCGACCCCGACGAGCTCGTCCAGTTCGCGGTGCTGCCCGAGGGCGGCGGCCACTCCTTCGACACCGGCTACCTCAGCAAGAAGGCACAGAACCTCGCCCGGCAGGCCGAGCGCGAGTTCGACACCACCAAGCGCCAGCAGCTCTACACGCAGCTGCAGAAGGTGCTCGCGGAGTCCGCGTTCCTTCCGCCGCTGTGGTACCAGCCGATGCCCTACGCCACGGCCAAGAGCGTGCAGGGCTTCTTCGTGAAGCCCACAGGGCTGTACGACATGGGTGTCGTCAGCCTCAACGCGTGACGGCGATCGGCTCGAGCTGATGCAGTACGCCCTCTACGTCCTGCGGCGCCTGCTGACCCTGATACCGGTACTCGTCGGGATCACGTTCATCGTGTTCCTCCTGCTCAAGCTGATCCCGGGGGACCCGGCCGTCACGTTGCTGGGGGTCCACGCGACCCCCAAGGCCGTGGCCGAGCTCCACCAGCAGATGGGGCTCGACAAGCCGCTCTACCAGCAGTACCTGACCTTCCTCGGGCACCTGCTCCAGGGCAACCTCGGGCAGTCCTACCAGTACCGCGGGGTGTCGGTCTCGAGCCTGGTGTTCAGCAACCTCGCGCCGACGGTGTGGCTGATCGTCGTCGGCACGGTCTTCGCCGTGGCCATCACGGTGCCGCTGGCGATGATCTCGGCCAACAGGCCCGGGAGTGTGACCGACGGGGCGGTGCGAGCGATCCCGCTGGCGGGCATCGGCCTGCCGTCGTTCTGGGTAGGCATCATGCTGATCCTGCTGCTGGGCCTGAAGGTGAAGGTCCTACCGGTGTCGGGCTTCGGCACCTCGTTCGGCGGGCACGTCCAGCACATCATCCTGCCCGCGCTCACCATCGCCCTCGCTCAGCTGCCGATCCTCATCCGAAGCCTGCGAGCCTCGATGCTCGAGGTGCTGGGCAGCGACTACATCGTGACCGCGAAGGCAAAGGGGCTGAGCCGCTCCCGGGTGATGTTCGGTCACGCCCTGCGGAACGCCGGGGTGGCCAGCATCACCGTGCTGGGTGTGAACCTGGCCTACCTGGTCGGGTCGACGGTCGCGGTGGAGAAGGTGTTCGCCCTCAACGGGGTCGGCTTCCAGATGTACAACGCGATCCTCGGGCGTGACCTGCCGGTCGTGCAGGCCATCACGCTCATCTTCGCGGTCTTCGTGGTCACCGTGAACCTGCTCACCGATCTCGCACATGCGGCTCTCGACCCGCGTGTCCGGCTCGGCTGAACGGAGGAGATGCCCATGACTTCCATCCCGGCTCCCATCCCCACCGTCACGGCCGACGCGCCCAGGCAGAGTCGACCGGGGCGCAACTACACGCTCTACGTGGGGCTGACCCTGTTCGCCCTGATCGTCCTGGCCGCGATCTTCGCGCCGCTGCTGACCAGCGCCGACCCGCTCCAGCAGAACCTGCTCCAGGCCCGGCTCGCCCCGGGCTCGTCCGGGCACCTGCTGGGGACCGACGACCTCGGGCGTGACGTCCTCTCACGGATCCTGTTCGGCGCCCGGATCGACCTCAAGGTCGGCGTGCTGGCAGTGCTGATCCCCCTGGTCGTCGGTTCGATGCTGGGTCTGCTGTGCGGCTGGTGGGGGAGGTGGTTCGACACGATCGTGATGCGACTGGTCGACATCGTGGTCGCCTTCCCGTTCTACGTGCTCGTCATCGCCCTGGTGTTCGCCCTGGGCCAAGGCACCAGGAGCATCTACATCGCGATCTCGGCGGTGGGCTGGGTGGCGTACTGCCGCATCGTCCGGGGCCAGGTGCTGGTGGCCAAGGAGCAGGAGTACGCCCTCGCGGCCCGGGCCAGCGGGCTGCCGACCTGGCGCATCCTGGTGCGCCACCTTCTGCCCAACGTGATCTTGCAGGCGATCGTCTACGCGATGAGCGACATCGTGCTCTCGATCCTGGCGATCGTGACGTTGAGCTACCTGGGCCTGGGTGTCGCACCCCCGACACCGGAATGGGGCTCGATGATCGCCGAAGGTCAGAACTCCCTGCTCACGCAGTGGTATCTCGCCACCATCCCGGGCCTGTGTGTCGTGGTCGTCGGGCTTGCCCTCGCGCTGATCGCCGACGGCCTCGTCAACCAGTTCAACAAGAGGTAGGCGACGATGCCCGAACCCCAGCAGCAGCCGGGTCACGCCACTCCCGTGTTGGAGGCCGTCGACCTGCACGTCGAGATCCCCCTGCCGATCGGTCACCTGCAGGCAGTCCGCGGGGTGTCCCTGTCGGTCGGCGCGGGGGAGTCGGTGGGTCTGGTCGGCGAGTCCGGCTGCGGCAAGAGCATCACGCTGCGAGCGCTCCTCGGCCTGCTACCCGTGCCGGCCCGGGTCACCGGGGGGGCCCTCCTGCTCGATGGCGTCGATGTCCTCGGAATGCCCGAGCGCAGGCGACAGCGGGCACTGACCGATGCGATGAGCATGGTCTTCCAGGACTCGCTGACCGCTCTCAACCCGGTGATGCGTGTGGGCGACCAGATCGCCGAGGTGCCCCGGCGCAGGCTGGGGATGTCCAAGTCGATGGCGCACGCGCGCGCCATCGACCTGATGGACCAGGTCGGCATCCCCGACCCGGAGCAGCGCTACCGCGCCTACCCCCACCAGCTCTCCGGTGGCATGCGTCAGCGCGTCTGCATCGCCATCGCGATGTCGACCGAGCCCCGCGTCATGCTGGCCGACGAGCCCACGACCGCCCTCGACGTCACGATCCAGGCCCAGGTTCTGGCCGTCATCGACAAGCTGCGTGTCGAGCGGCAGCTGGGGCTCGTGCTGGTGAGCCACGACCTCGCCGTGGTCTCGCAGACCTGCAGTCGCATCTACGTGATGTACGCCGGACGGGTCGTCGAGTCCGGTGGGTCGGCTCCGCTGCTCGCCACTCCGGAGCACCCCTACACAGACGCTCTCCTGCGCTCGGTCCCGGACCCTGACGCGGTCGTAGCCCGACTGGCCTCGATCCCGGGGCAGCCGCCGACCCTCGTCGACGTACCCCGTGGGTGCGCGTTCGCCCCTCGCTGCACCTATGCCGCCGACGTGTGCACGGCGGAGGCGTCTCCCCCCGAGCTCGAGCAGGTCAGGGCGGCCGAGCCGCACACCACCGCCTGCCTGCGGCATGACGACATCGACCTGTCCGCCTCCGCCGAGGATGCCCTCGCCCTCGAGAAGGAGGCACGATGACCGCCCGAGCCGAGACGGCAGACGGCGCATCAGCCGACACGCGTCCCGAGGTGCTCGGGGTCACCGACCTGATGCAGCACTTCGAGGTCAGCGCGCCCTGGACCGCTCGCTTCGGGAAGGGCACTGCTCCGGAGCCGGTCAAGGCCGTCGACGGTGTCTCGCTGTCGCTCCGCGAGGGCGAGACCCTCGGTCTGGTGGGGGAGTCCGGCTGCGGCAAGTCGACCTTGAGCCGCACGATCATGGGTCTCTACGTCCCCACCGCAGGCGAGGTCCGGTACGCCGGCGCGACGCTGTCGAACGGCCCGTCACGCGCCCAGCGGCGCCACGTGCAGATGGTCTTCCAGGATCCGTACAGCTCCCTGAACCCGCGCATGAGCGTCGGCCAGATGCTCACCGAGCTGCTGCGCTATCACAAGATCGTGCCGTCGGGCCAGATCGGTCAACGATGCCGGGAGCTGATGGAGCTCGTCGGTCTGCCCCAGGAGGCACTCGGCCGCAGACCGCGTCAGTTCAGCGGCGGCCAGCGCCAGCGCGTCGGCATCGCCCGCGCGCTGGCACTCGAGCCGAAGGTGCTGATCGCCGACGAGGCGGTCTCCGCTCTGGACGTCTCGGTGCAGGCCACGATCATCAACCTGCTGATCGACCTCAAGAACGAGCTCGACCTCTCGATGGTCTTCGTGTCGCACAACATGGCCGTCGTCCGCCAGGTCAGCGACCGCGTCGCGGTGATGTACCGCGGCCGGATCGTGGAGACCGGACCCACCGACGGGGTGTTCGGGGAGCCGCAGCATCCCTACACCAGGCTGTTGCTCAGCTCGGTGCCGCGCATGCTGACCGCGCCGAAGCAGACGGGAGCAGCCGACCCGGAAGACCTTCTGGCGGCCGTCGACGGAGAGCCCGAGGCGGACGACTCGCCGTACTCGGCGCACCAGGTGGAGCACGGCGAAGGGGGCGGGTGCCGGTTCCGGCCACGCTGCCCGGTCGCCTTCGCTCGATGCTCGACGGAGCCCGGCCTGCTGTCGGTGGCCGGCAGCGACGCGCAGTCGGCCGCCTGCTGGCACACCGAGACCGGGAACGGCGGCCGCGCGTGAGCACGACGCCGGTCATCATCGGCAGCGAGCGATCCGAGGTGGGTCTTCCGGCCGCGTGGGAGATCCTGCGGGCGGGTGGCTCGGCCCTGGACGCCGTCGAGGAGGCGTTGCGACGCTGCGAGGACAACCTCGCCGACCACTACGTCGGCACCGGTGGCCTGCCCAACGCGCGCGGGGAGGTCGAGCTGGACGCCTCGGTGATGATCGGCTCGAGTCGTGCGTTCGCCGCAGTCGCGGCGGTGAAGCACTTCCCGCACCCCATCTCCATCGCCCGCGCCCTGCTGGAGAGGCTGCCCCAGCACGCCCTCCTCGTCGGCGAGGGAGCGGAGCTGTTCGCGGCGGAGTCCGGCTTCGAGACCGCGGAGCTGCTCACCGAGGAGGCGCGTGCGGAGTGGCGCAACGCGCTCTCGGCGACCAGCGACGACTCGGTGGAGGGCGAGAACACCGCGGCGGGCCGTGGTGACGCGGCCTACCGGCTCGCCGCGGCGGAGCTGGTCAGACGGCTCGCCCCGCACGACGGTCCCTGGGGCACGATCAACGTGCTCGCGCTGGACGCGGCGGGGGAGCTGGTGGCCGGGGTCTCGACCAGCGGGTATCCGTACAAGTACCCCGGCCGGGTGGGTGACTCCGCCGTGCCGGGCGCCGGCAACTACTGCGACGGTCGCTTCGGCGCGGCTGCGTGCACCGGACGCGGAGAGCTGTCGATGCGTGCCACGGGAGCCCGCATGGTCGTCGACCGGATCGCTGCCGGAGACGACCCGGGGTCGGCCTGCGCGGCGATGCTCGTCGAGGCCGCACTGCTGCCCGACGAGTTCCGCGCCGAGCTGCGGGCGCTCGCGCTGACCCCCGACGGCCGCCATGGGGCGGCGGCCGGCCAGCCCGGCGCCACCTACGTCGTGATGACCGGGGCCGACACCGCCCCGAGGATCCTGCCACGCCAGGTCGTGACCGGAGCGCCGGCGTGAGAGTCCTCGACGTGCTCGCGGTCCCGGTCCGCTCGGGCTTCTTCCGTGACGACCAGGCCAGCATCCGCGAGGGCGCGGCCCACGACGGCTTCCTCTACGAGGGCGGCCCGCGGACGCCGGGCTTCCACGCGGTGCGTGAGGCCGGCGTAGCGGTCTCGATCATGCTGCTGCTCGAGAACGGCCGGGTGGCCTACGGAGACTGCGCCGAGGTGCAGTACGCCGGGGTCGGCGGCCGGGCACCTCTCATCGACCCGTGGGCGCTCGTCGGCGAGATCGACAGAGTGCTGCAGCCCGCGCTCCTGGGCCGGGACATCACCGGGTTCCGCGAGGTGGGAGACGAGGTGGACGCGCTCCAGGTGAAGGGGCAGCCGCTGTCCACCCCGCTGCGGTACGGCATCTCCCAAGCCCTGCTGGACGCAGCCGCGCAGGCGGCGGGACTGACCATGGCCGAGGTGGTCCGCGACGAGTACGTCACGGGCGTGACGCTGGCCCCGGTCCCGTTGTACGCGCAGAGCGGCGACGAGCGCTACACGAACGTGGACAAGATGATCACCAAGCAGGTCGACGTCTTCCCACACGGCCTCATCAACACCGTCGAGGGAAAGCTCGGAGCAGACGGGCGGCTGCTGCTGGACTACGTGGGATGGGTACGCGACCGCATCGTCGCGCTCGGCGCGCCCGGCTTCGCTCCGGTCATCCACATCGACGTCTACGGCACGGTCGGCATCATCTTCGAGGGCGACCTCGATCGCATCGCCACCTACCTCGACGCGCTGCGCCAGCGTGCCGCGCCCTTCCCCCTCCGTCTCGAGCACCCGGTGGACGCCGGAGGGCGAGACGCCCAGATCGAGACCTACGTGAAGCTGCGTGCGCTACTCGTCGACCGGGGCATCCAGGTCGAGCTCGTCGCCGACGAGTGGTGCAACACCCTGGACGACATCCGGGCCTTCGTCGCCGCCGGCGCAGCGGACATGATCCAGGTCAAGACGCCTGACCTCGGCGGCGTCGGCAACGTGATCGAGGCGCTGCTCGACGTCCGGCGGGCCGGGGTGGGCGCGTTCTGCGGCGGCACCTGCAACGAGACCGACGTCTCCGCGCGTGTCAGCGCACACATCGCGATGGCGTGCGGGGCGAGCCAGGTGCTGGCCAAGCCCGGCATGGGGGTCGACGAGGGCGTGATGCTCGTCGGCAACGAGATGACCCGGGTCGCGGCACTGGCCAAAGCCCGGCAGACCGTGTGAGCGACCGGGTCGAGAGGGAAGGACAGCCATGAAGGTATGGATCTCGTGCGACATGGAGGGCGTCGCCGGAGTCTCCGACTGGTCGCAGTGCCTGCCGAGCGGGGCCGGCTATGCCCTCGGGTGCGAGCTGATGCTCGCCGAGGTCAACGCCGCCATCGACGGCGCACTGGCCGGGGGAGCCGACAGCATCGTGGTCAACGACTCCCACGGAGGGATGATCAACCTCGACCCCAGCGCCCTCCACGGGCGCGCGGCGTACCTCGCGGGGCGGCACAAGCCGCTGTACATGATGCAGGGGCTGGACGCGACGGCCGATGCGATCTTCCTGATCGGCTACCACGGGTCGATCTCCGGCGCGCCCTCTGCGATGTCACACACCTACAACCCCGAGGTCTTCTCCGGAGCCAGGGTCAACGGCACGTGGGTGGGCGAGAGCGGCATCAACGCTCTGGTCGCTCGGCACTTCGGCGTGCCCATCGCCGTGGTGTCGGGTGACCAGGTCACCCGGGAGGAGGCGCTGCCCTTCGCACCGGACGCCGAGTACGCCGTCGTGAAGGAGTCGGTGACCCGGTTCTCAGCGCTCAACCGGCACCCCGAGGAGGCGCGCGACCTCATCCGCGAGGCCGCCGACCGGGCGGTACGCCGTGTGGCGTCGGGCGAGATCGGCGTTCCGCAGATCACAGCTCCGGTGCGGCTCGAGCTCGACCATCAGACCGCCGACATGGCCGACGTCGCCACCTGGGTCGGCGGGGTCGAGCGAGTGAGTGAGCGCACCGTGGCGATCGAGGGCGACGACCTGCTCGAGGTCTTCCGCAGGTTCGTGGCGGTCAACTACATCACCCGACAGGCCGGTGGCCGCTGACCCAGCGGTCCGGTCCACACAGCTGGAGAGGTACCAACCCATGGCGTCCCCGCCCCCTCAGAGCGCACTCCTCGCCGACCTCGGCGAGCAGTACTTCGCCGCGAAGCACTCCTACGACCCGTTCAACGCGACCCTGCTCGGCCTGACCGAGTTCGACGGCGTTACGGGCTCGCCGAGCGCTGAGACCTCCGCGCGGGCCGAGGCGCGCTTCGCCGAGCTGGGGCAGGCCGTGGCCGCGCTGGACCCCGACACGTTGAGCGAGGCCGAGAAGATCGACCGACAGGTGCTGACCGGGCTGCTGCGGGGCGCAGAGACCGATGCCCACCACAGCCTGTGGGCTGCCAACATCTCCAGTGCGGGCTATGTCAGCAGACAGGGCACCCTCTTCGAGGCGCTCGCCGCCACGGAGGTCATGGACGACACGACCGCCGACCGGTACCTCTCGCGCCTCGCCGCGCTGCCGACGTACGCCGCGGAGCTGGCGGTTCGCCACCGTCACGAGATCGCCCAGGGGCGGCTGCCGACCGCGGTGGGAGTCCGCAACGCGGTGCGGCAGCTGCGGTCCGAGGTGGCCGGCGGTGTCGACTCGGCACTGCTGCGGCCGGTGGAGCGCGAGGCGGGCGACCAGTGGCGCGAGGACGCCGTCGCCATGGTCGAGGCCAGCGTCCGGCCCGCGCTCACCGAGCTGGCCGACGTGCTCGAGGCCGAGGCGGCCCCGGTGGCCCGCCCCGACGACAAGGTGGGGGTCTGCTGGGTGCCCGGCGGCGAGGAGGCCTACGCGGCCGCGCTGGCTCAGAACACCACCACCGACCTCTCGCCGGAGCAGATCCACGCCATCGGCCTGGAGATGCTCGCGGAGCTGGATGTCGCCTGGGCGGAGATCGGCCAGGTCGCGTTCGGGACCGGCGACCGCGACGACATCGTCCGACAGCTGCGGGCCGACCCGGCACTCCGGTTCGAGTCCAGTGAGCAGATCGTGACGCTCGTCGCCGACGCGATGCTTCGCGCCGAGGAGGCGTTGCCCCGCTACTTCCCGGCCGACATCGAGGTCGGCACCTGCGACATCGTCGAGCTCAGCGCCGAGGAGTCGGCCAACAGCGCCCTGGCGTACTACCGGCCGCCCGCCACCGACGGCAGCCGCAACGGGGCCCAGTGCATCGCCACCTCCGACCCCGCCAGTCGGTACCGGTACGAGTACGAGGCGCTCTGCTTCCACGAGTCGACTCCGGGGCACCACCTGCAGCTGGCCACCTCCCAACAGCTCGACCTGCCGCGCTACCGCCGCTACCTGGACGCCGAGGTGTGCGGCTTCAACGAGGGCTGGGGGCTCTACACCGAGCAGCTCGCCGACGAGCTCGGCCTCTACAGCGACGACTACGCGCGGCTCGGCATGCTCTCCTTCCAGGCCCTCCGCGCCTGCCGCCTGGTCGTCGACACCGGCATGCACGCCCAGGGCTGGACCCGACAGCAGGCGGTGGACTTCATGTGGGAGAACACCGCGACCACCCGGGAGAACGTCGAGCACGAGATCGACCGCTACATCGCCTGGCCGGGGCAGGCCTGCGCCTACGCGATCGGCAAGCGCGAGATCCTCCGCATGCGTGCCGAAGCCGAGGCGGCCCTGGGGGAGGCCTTCGAGCTGCCCGCCTTCCACTGGGCCGTGATCCGCAACGGCGCGATCCCGCTCTCGGTGGCCGCCGCCGCCGTACGATCCTGGGTCGCGACCGCCACTCCCTAGCCACACCTAGGAGGGGAAGCTCCGCCACTGACCCTCGGAGACGACCTCGACGCCGTCGTCGGTCACCTGGATGGCCGTCTGGTCGTCGATGGCGTACGCCGGTCCAGCGAGGTCGGCGGCCCATCTCTCGGCCTCGGCCATGGTGTTCTCGGGCATCAGCTCGTGGCCGACGTGCGGGAAGATGGAGAAGTCGACGACCCCCAGGGTGCGGTCGTCTCCGCTGGGCGGCGTCCAGCTGACGAAGTCGTCTCCGATCCTCGGGGTCATCACCATGCTCCCCGCGCTCACTCCCACCCAGACCGTCTCGGGCAACGACGGCAGGAGGTCCGCCAGCCCGGACTCCCGCATCCAGTGGCACAGGTAGGTCGCATCTCCGCCGTCCACCAGCAGCACGTCCGTCTCGCGCACCCAGGGGACCCAGCGATCCGCGCCGATGCTGGGCAGGGCCGTGAGCTCGAGCACCCCCACCGACCTCCAGCCCAGGTCGCACATGGCGGAGGGTGACTGCCCGGCGACGAACCGCCAGACCGACTCCGGCGTACACCGGGGGTGGCCGTACTCCGCCGTGGGGATGCACAGAGCGCGGGAGTCGGCGATCGGCTTGCCCAGCAGGCCCACCAGTGCCGCGCGGATGCTCTCATTGGTGACGCCCCCGGACGTGAGCAGAAGCTTCACGGTGCCTCCTGAGTCTGCAGGTCCGACCCTGGGGCCAGCGCCTTCTCGTAGAAGACCCTGGCGAAGCCGTGCGCTTCTGCGCGATGGGTCTCGACGTAGCCGATCCGCTCGTACAGCGCTTGGTTCTCGACCATCGCCGCGTTCGTGTAGAGGCTGAGGCGCGCGTAGCCACCGGCCCGGGCCTGCTCCTCGGCGAGGGTGAGCAGGGCACGACCGGCGCCGAGCCCCTGATGGGACGGCCGGACGGCGACACCGTCGAGGAGCATGCCATCGCTCTGCGCGACCAGGGTGAGAAAGCCGATGACCTCGCCCTCCGACTCGACGACCCAGGCCTCGGCGCCGGCGAGCACGGCTTCGTAGTCGAGGTCCATGGGGGCGGGGCGCTGACCGCCCATGCGCTCGACGTACGGCGCGTAGGCCTCCTCGGCGATCCGGGCGATCACCGACACATCGGGCGGAGACGCACGGCGCAGGGTCAGCACACGGGAGATGGTGCCATCTCCGACCGCATCATCGGCAGAAGCGTTCCCCCGCGACGGGTTGAGTGCGGATGGTGCCGGTGCGGTCGTGGTAGGTGACGTGGAACGGTGCGCACGTGTACAGGCCTGGCGGTGCGGTAATCCCGAGCAGTGCTCGGGGAAAGCCGGCGTTCGCGAGCTGCCCGACGGTCAGGCCCCGTTCGTAGCCGTACTCGCAGCCGAGGGTTCTCAGCGCTTCGTCCTCGGGGTCGATCGCGCCGTACGTGTGCTTCTGGCTTGGGTGCGCCCGCACCCAGTCCTGGAACCAGGCGCGCGCGATCGCCTCAGGGGAGTCGGGGAAGCCCCGGTTCCCGGGGTAGGCCATGCCGATCATGTAGAAGGAGGCGTTGTCCGTGCACGTCGACCTGCGCCAGCGGGGCCGATGCTGGCGCCGCAGGATCTCGCGGGCCCGGTGGGTGAAGATCTCGGCACGGCTCACTCCGAGTGCCCACACGACGTTGCGCGGGAGGTGCATCAGCATCGGGTGAAGACTCGACTCGCACCGGGCCTGCAGCTTCGGCCGGGAGAAGGCGCACGTCGGCAGCGTCTTCGAAGGCTGTCGAAGGTGGGGCGTCGGGCTCGTCCGGTGACCGGCCGGGCTCGCCTCGTGGTGTCCCGACGCCGACCCCGCGCACCCGGCGAGCACAGTCGCCCCGATCAGGCAGGCCACGGCGAGCATGCCAGCGGGCTTCACCCGGCACCGCAGTACCTGCGGGCGACGCACCTGCGCGGTCACGCCCTTATGACGCGATGGAAGGGTCGAAGGTTCGCCGCGTCCCCCCACGTCGAGTCGGCGTGACGGGAGCCGCTACGGGTTCACGTGGAAGGTGACCCGCACCGGGCTGACCGGGTACGGCGTGTCGGTCGCGAGCGCGATCCGCGCGACGTAGGTGCCCGGCTGGGTCAGGGGTGCGGAATCCATCCTGACGGTGACGCCCGGGGGTGGCAACGCGGGTGACGCACTCGGTGTGAGTGCGACACATCGACAAGCCGCGGAACGCTCCCGCGAGTCAGCTCGCCACCGTGATCGCGGCCATCAGCAGCGCCCAGAACGAGCAGTAGCCCAGGATCGCTCCCACGGCGATGGCGGCTCCGAGACGGTACGTGGTCGTCCCGAAGACGTACCAGAGCGCGCCGGTCACCAAGGGCAGGGCCGCCACGACATGCACGGCCAGCGGACCACGACCGGACGCCGCGACGAACATCCCCACGCACGTGATGACGGCGGTCAGGAGGCTGGTGGCTGCAACGGTGGAGGTGCGCGATGCGACCACTCGCGGTACGGCGACGAACATGTCTCGAGTGTTGCAGCCGGCGGGGCGGCAGGTCACCCCGACCGAACGGGTCAGCCAGTGATCGGGTCGTGTGCCTCACACCGGGCTATGGACCGTTCGCAGGCACACGACCCGTCGAGAAGCTGAGTCGGCCGGTGAGCGAACCGAGGCCTGCCTGCGTGCGTCTGAGAGGGCGACATCGAACTCGAGTGAAGGATCCATCCATGCGTCTTCTGACCACCTCGGTCGCACTGCTGGTCGCCAGCGGCGGCGTCCTCTCGGTCCCGGTGGTCGCCCAGGCCGACACCGGCGGCTCGCGGCTGTACTACATCGGATCCACAGGGATGTGGAGCGCCCCGGCGGCCAGTCCTGGGCACCGTGTGAGAGTCCCCAAGCCTCACGAGAGCGACGGTCCGGTCTACCCCGAGGCGGTCGTGCCGTCGCCGACAGGCAGCCGGCTCGCGATCTCGATGCATCTCAGGCGCAACTCCGGTCAACGCATCTACCTCACGGGACCCCGCGGTCAGCACCCGGTGCGGGTCGCCCGGTTCGACAACGACCCTGACGTGGGTCAGCAAGCCTCGATCGACGGCCTGTCGTGGAAGGGCCAGCACCGGCTGTACTTCTCGCTGGTCAGCGGGACCAGCATCGTCATCGACACGGTGCGTGTCCCCACGCACGGCAAGCCAGGTCCGGTGCGAGAGGTGCCGAACTCCGCCGGTCTCTACGGGGTGACGGTCGACCCTCGGTCGAACATGCTGGCCGGCGTCCAGACGGTCGGGATGACCTGTTCCGGATCCGGCTCGGTCACCACGCTCAGCGCCTATATCGTGACCTTGAACCTGACGACCCATCAGAGACGCCGCCTCGCCCCTGTGCGTACGCCGGATCCTGCCGTGTGCGGGGCGCCCGGCAACCTGGCCTGGTCACCGGACGGCTCGAAGATCGCCTTCGCCGGACTCGCGTACACCCGGCAGGCCCCGAAGCTCCTCATCCGCGTCCTCGAGACCGTAGCGACCGGCCGGCACCAGAGCCACCGCCCGCAGCCCGTCACGCCCCCGCGCAGGAAGCTCACCGTCACGACGGGACCGGCGTGGCAGTCGGCCCACAGCCTGTGGTTCGGGGCTGACCAGGATCTCTTCCAGGTCGGCCTCGACCACGGTCAGGTCAGCCCGCCACACCGGAAGACCCACAACCCGAGCGCGCTCAAGTCGCGAATCTCCTTCGGCTGACCGGCTGCTCAGGAGATCCGCCTCATCACGACGTGCATCCCGAGGTGGTCGACACCCCGCCGGAACCAGTCAGCCCGGCCCATCGCGTAGTTGAAGTCCATCGCGGTGATGACGACGCGACCGGGTGTGGTGGGGGTGATGGTGGCTATGAGGTAGTCGGCGCCGCGGATGGTGAAACGCGTGCCGTCGACCACGGTCTCGATGCTCCCGCAGTAGTGGCGTCCGGTCCCACGGACCGAGCCGATCGCGGTGTTGTCGGGGATGCCCGGGCGAGGGTGGCAGATGCCGAGAGTCACGCGGGCATGGGCGGTGTTGGTGGCGAAGTCGACGACGGGGGTAGACCGGAACATGACCGTCGTCGCGTCGGCGCTTCGCTCGGGGAACGTGAGAGCGAAGGTCACGCGAGACGTGTTGAGTGGCCGAGGGCCGAACCACATCGTGCCGCCGGCGTTCTGCGGGGTGAGCTCATCGGGGTGGGTCCACCAGCGCACACCGAGCCCGCCTCCCACCAGCACCGCGGCGCCGGCGACCAGAGCAGCCAGCTGCTTGACGTGACGACGCGTGAGGCGACGCTGGTCGGGTACGCCGGGCGGCGCGACCGGGGTGGCTTGGTTGACGCTCACGGACAGCATCGTGACATCCCGGGACCAGCCGCGCGACCGATCCAGGGTCGTCTGTCAGCAGCAGCCGCCGAGCTCGGCGACCAGCCATCGGTTCGACACGCAGCGCAGCCTAGGCGGACTCGAGGACAACGAGCGTCGGCCCTCACCACACCTACGAGTCGCGTGCGCCGTTCCACGCGTGTGCCAGGTCGGCCACGGTCGGATAGCGGTCCGCCGGTGACAGCTCACACGCTCTCTGGACCACACGGGCCAGCGTGTCAGCGCCGCAGAAGCCGGCGCGGTCCTCGGTCAGCCGGGTGGCGAAGTGCCACACGAGGCGGCCCAGAGTGAAGACCGTCGTGCGCTGGTCGATCCGGGCCCCGAGCTCGAGCTCCTCGGGAGCCATGAACCGGGTGGCCCCGAACATGCGACCCATGTCGTTGGTGGTGGGGCCGCGGCGGTAGGAGTCGAGGTCGATGACGCTCAGCACGGTGGACTGGAAGTCGACGATGAGGCAGCCGTCGTACAGGTCGCCGGCGACCCACTCACGCGCAGCGAGGGCCACGTGCACGTCGATCAAGGTGTCGAACAGACCGAACATCGCGGGCGCCGGCAGGTGGGCCAAGCGCTGGTACGGCGACGTCGGGTCTGCTCGTTGTTCGGCGGGGACGTGGACCAGGTCGCCGCCGGCGGCCTCGTAGACGAGAGCCGGGCCCACCGGCGACTCGATGACGTTGAGCAGTGCGGGCAGCGCGGGGTGGTGGCACGACCTTGCCACCTCCACGGCGTTGCGCAACAGCCGCACGCGTCCTGCGTGGTCGAAGTAGGGCACAGGCGCACCAGAAACGGGGGGAGCGGTGGTTCCGGCAGTCTTCACGAACAGCTGCCGACCTGCTGAGTCAACCAGCCACGACACGTTCCCGGAGTCCTGGGTGAGGTGGTTGAACTCCCGAAGGACGGTGCCGCACTCCCGGACGAAGGTCGCAGGCTCACGCTCGATCCGGGTGACTGTCGTCAGGTCCGCCACGTCGGGAGCGTAGGCGAACCCGATGGGCGGTTGAACACCCAGGGGAGGGTGTCAGCTGACGTAGATCCAGGCCGAGACTGCCGTGATGGCGACGCCGACGCAGCCGAGCACGATGGCGGCCCAGGCCGCCCCACGGCCCTTGAGGTCACCGTCGGCGTCGTCGATGTGAGCCAGGGCCTTGCGGCCGAGCCAGATGGCTGGGACTCCGGTCAGCACGCCGAAGACCAGGCTGAACACGCCCAGGACGAGCGCGTTGCGGGCACGACTGTCGAGGGAGCCCGAGGCGAAGTGGGTGCCCGGGTCGACGTGCGGAGGCGGAGCGTAGTCGCGGTAGACCGAGGTGACGGGCTCATCCTTGGGCGACCGACCTGCGTTCGTCATGCTGAACCTCCTGGCGAGCCGAGGTGGAGACCGGCTGGGGTCATGGACAGCTGCGCACCATGTCGCCTGGGTCGAACTGGCAGTCGTCGGTGCCCGAGGAGCCGTGCACGCTGTCGCCGCCGACTCCGTCGACGGCGTTCAGCGAGTCGTCGCCCGGGCCGCCGGACAGGTGGTCGGTCCCGGTGCCCGCCACCAGGGTGTCGTTCCCGGCACTGCCGAAGAGCCTGTCGTTGCCCTTCTGGCCGTAGAGGAAGTCGTCACCTGGCCCGGCCGACAGGCGGTCTCCCCTCTTGCCGCCCTTGAGCCGGTCGTTGCCGGGGCCACCGGAGATCCGGTCGTGGCGCTGCCCGCCCAGGATGACGTCGTCGCCGTCGCCGCCGCGCAGGATGTCGCGGCCTTTGGACCCCGACAGCCGGTCGGAGCCTCTGCTGCCGGAGATGCGGTCGGGGCCGCGGCCGCCGAGGAGCTTGTCGTTGCCGTCGTCTCCGCAGATGATGTCCGCGCCCTTCTTGCCCACGATCCGGTCGTTGCCGCCGAGGCCGGCGATCACGTCGGGGCCGTTCGTGCCCTTGATGACGTCGTTGCCGGGCGTCCCGACGATCGTGGCTCGATGACCGGCACAGGTGGCGGCAGGTGCGCCCTGGCTCTGGGTCTGGACTCCTACCGTGGCCAGCACGACAGCCGCCGAAGCGGCCAGACCAGACCAGGTGCGTAGGCG
This sequence comes from Nocardioides sp., assembly GCA_036271155.1. GTDB lineage: Bacteria > Actinomycetota > Actinomycetes > Propionibacteriales > Nocardioidaceae > Nocardioides. The sequence goes on from DATBBE010000163.1 coordinate 24,689, forward strand.
CATGGTGTTCCCCCCGTGTCGCGTCTCGAGCTGGTTGCCCAGACGGCGAGCACACTGTAACGCCGGTCACACTCGATGGCTCCAGGTCGAGAGCGGGTCAATTCTGCGACCAGTTGCTCTTGACGACGACCGCGTTCTCTGCCGTGGTGCGCCGTCAGGCGACCACGCCCGCCGGCTCGCCCCGGCGGACGCAGGGTCACAGGTCGACCGTCAGGGCACGGTGGTCAGACATCGGCAGCGCGACCACCCGGCAGGTCGTAGCCCGGATCTCCCGGCTGCCGAGGATGTGGTCGATCTGCGTGCGTGGGCGGTGGGTGGGGAACGTCTGGCCTGGAGCGAGCGACCGCATGCCGGTGAGGGCGCGTGCCGGGCGGGCACCCATGTTCAGGTCACCCAGCACGATCCGGGGGTGGGTGGCCGGCGGCAGGTCGCCCACGAGCCGGCGCAGCTGCCAGCGATTCCAGGGCCGGAGGAAGGACAGGTGAGTCGTGACGACGTCGAGCAGCCCTCCCGGCGTCTCCACCTCGGCCAGGATCGCCGCCCGGGTCTCGTCCCGCACCCAGACCAGCTGTCGGTGCTCTCGATACGGCAGCCGGACGGGAGCAGGTGCGATGCGCAGCACTCGCCACGAGCGGACGGGATGGCGGCTCAGGAAGGCGATCCCGTAGAGCGGGCTCCCCTCAGGCTCCGCACCGGTGGCCTCCACCCAGCCCGCCGGCGTACCTGCGAGTGCGGGTGCGAAGCGATGGGCCACGGCTCCCGTCGCCTGGGCCGCCACGGCGACCAGGTCTGCCCGACCGGATCGCGACTGGAAGCGGTCGACCTCCTGCAGGCCGATCAGGTCAGCGTCGAGGGACGCGAGTGCCTCGCCGAACCGCTGCTCGTCGTAGGTGCCGTCAGTCGACCTTCCGCTGAAGATGTTGAACGTCGCGACCCGCACCCCGTGACGCTAGCCGGGCCCACACGCCACCAGCCGGACGACCCAGTGCTTGTAGGGTGTCAGGTCGAACGTCGAGGGTGCGCCGGGAAGTCTGGTCGGCAAGGACTGACTCATGCCCGAGGCCCAACCCCAGGACTCCCTGGCCCCCCAGGACGCGCGTGACCTCAGGTCCGGCATGCGTGTCTCCTTGCTGTCGATCGCGTGGACGCTCGTGGCGAGTGCGGTGTCGATCACCGTGGGTGTGCGCGCCGGGAGCCTGGTGCTCGTGGCCTTCGGGTGCACCGGCTTCCTGGACGCCGCGGGGTCCATCGCCCTGGTCGTCCACTTCCGACACGCCCTCAAGCACGAGGCGTTCTCCGAAGCGCACGAGCGGGTCGCGTTCCTGGTCGTGAACACCGGCCTGGTCGTGGTGGCCGTGTCAACGGTGGCCGGGAGCGTCGGTCGCCTCCTCGCCCGTGCGCACGGCCACGAGTCGACCGTGGGCATGGTCGTGGCGGGGGCCTCGATCGTGGTGCTCGGGGTGCTGGCGCGGCGCAAGATCATCCTGGGACGCGCGATCCCCAGCCAGGCCCTCGTGGCCGACGGGATCTTGTCCAGCACGGGAGCGGTGCTCGCCGTCGTCACCGTGGTGGGCACCCTCCTGAGCGCCCTCGGCTGGTGGTGGGCCGACCCGGTGGCCGCGCTCGTGGTGGCTGCGGGCGCCTTCTGGGTCGCGGTCGCCCTGGCCCGCCAGTAGGACCTCGCGGGTGCGCGCCGGCGGCCCCTCCTGAGAGGGTGGGCGCGTGAGCGCTCGTGCGGAGGTCGCCGTGATCGGCGGTAGCGGCTTCTACTCGTTCCTCGACGATCCCGAGGACGTCGTGGTGCAGACGCCGTACGGCGAGCCGTCGGCTCAGGTCGCGGTCGGGGAGGTCGGCGGACAGCAGGTGGCGTTCCTCCCGCGCCACGGCCGCGGCCACGAGCTCCCACCACACCTGATCAACTACCGCGCCAACCTGTGGGCCTTGCGCTCGCTCGGGGTTCGGCAGGTTCTCGCGCCGTGCGCCGTCGGTGGGCTGCGTGGCGAGGTCGCGCCGGGTGACCTCGTGGTGCCGGACCAGCTGGTCGACCGCACCTCGGGACGCGCGCGTACCTACGTCGAGCACGGGGCCGTGCACCTGCCCTTCGCCGATCCCTACTGCCCTCGGCTGTCCGAGGCGCTCGGCTCCGTCGACGGCGTACGCCGGGGTGGGACGATGGTGGTCATCGACGGCCCGCGCTTCTCGACCCGCGCCGAGTCGCAGGACTACGCCGCTCGGGGCTGGAGCCTGGTCAACATGACGGGTGCTCCCGAGGCCGCGCTCGCGCGCGAGCTGCGGATGTGTCTGGCCACGATCGCCCTGGTCACCGACATGGACGCCGGTGCCGAGCCGGAGCAGGGCGTGCGCCAGCAGGACGTCTTCGCGCTGTTCGCGGAGAACACCGCGCGGCTCAAGGCGTTGCTCGCAGGGGTCGTCACCGACCTCCCCGACCCCGCGGGGTGCACCTGCGAGACCTGGGCGGACGACCTCGAGCTCACCTACGAGATCCCATGAGAGTCGTCCTGACCGGCTCGGCCGGCTTCATCGGGTCGGCTGTGCACAGCGCTCTCACGGAGGCAGGCGACGACGTGGTCGGGGTGGACCTGATGCTCCCCGAGGCGCACGGGTCGGCCGATCCTCCGCACGGCACCCTCCGGCTCGACGTCCGGGAGGCGGCCGACTGGGACGAGGTGCTCACCGGTGCCGACGTCGTGGTCCATCAGGCGGCCCTGGTCGGTCTGGGTGTCCGGGTCGGTGACCTGCCGGCGTACGCCTCGCACAACGACCTCGGCACCGCGGCCCTGCTGGCGGCTATGCACGAGGCCGGCGTGGGCCGGCTGGTGCTGGCCTCCTCGATGGTGGTCTACGGCGAGGGTCGCTACGTGTGCCCGGACGACGGACCGCAGCAGCCGGCCGCGCGGCGTACCGCCGATCTCGACGCCGGGAGCTTCGAGAACCCCTGCCCGGTCTGCTCCGGCCCGCTCGACTGGGACCTGGTGGACGAGGCGAGCCCGGCCGACCCCCGCAACGCCTACGCGGCCAGCAAGCTCGCGCAGGAGCAGTACGCCGCCTCCTGGGCCCGCCAGGGCGGGGGAAGCGTGGTGGCCCTGCGGTACCACAACGTCTACGGACGAGGGATGCCGCGGGACACGCCGTACTCGGGGGTCGCGGCGATGTTCCGCTCCTCAGTGGAGCGTGGTGAGGCGCCGCAGGTCTTCGAGGACGGTGGGCAGATGCGCGACTTCGTCCACGTCGACGACGTGGCCCGGGCCAACCTGCTGGCCGCTCGGGCGCTGGCCGAGGGCCAGACCGGGTTCTCGGCGTACAACGTCTGCTCGGGCACCCCGGTCTCGGTCCTCGAGGTCGCCCGTGCGGTGGCGGGGGACGGTCCGGCTCCGGAGGTGACCGGTGCCTACCGCCTCGGCGACGTACGGCACGTCGTCGCCTCACCGGCGCGAGCCGAGCGCGACCTCGGCTTCCGGGCTCGGCTCGGTCCCGCCGAGGGTCTCGCAGCCTTCCGGCACGAGCCGCTGCGCGCCTGACCCCGTCGAACGGCGCATAACTCACCGTCGAACGGCGGATAAATGCCCATCGAACGGCGCCTTGTGACCGCTGGCCCGGGCACCGACGGTCAGTTCGCGCCGCTCGACCGGTCAGTTCGCGCCGCTCGACTTTCACCAGTTGGTCAGGACGAGGTGCTGGACCAGGAGCGCGACCACGACCTGGAGCGCGAGCGCGGGGCGACGCCAGCGCTGGGGTAGGCAGACCGTCGCCAGCAGCAGCCACGGCACGAACGGCAGCCAGATCCGTTCTGTCTCGGCCTTGCTCATCCGGGACAGGTCGGCGACCACGATCGCGAGGGCCGCGGCACCGACGAGCAGGCGGACCACCCGCGGCGATTCGCGACGGGCGGCCACCAGCGATCCGAGAGCCGCGCCGAGCACCGGCCCGGCGCTGAACGTCAGGGCGGCCAGGTCGGCCCACATCCAGTACGACGCGGGGCGGTCGGCCGCGATCCCGGCCCAGTAGCGGTCCTGCAGGACCGGGTACGCCGCCCACAGCCGGAACCCGAGGGCAGCGAAGACGGCCACCGGGAGGGCCGACCCGACGGCCAGGGCGGGGAACGGGCGCCACGACCGGCCGGCCACCAGCACGGCGAGCACGAGCAGCGCCAGCAGCGGCAGGCCGTAGGAGAGCAGCAGACAGCCACCGAGGAGCAGTCCGCCGACGAACCCCCAGGCCCAGGCCGCCGCACGACTGGACGCCCCCGTCGCCGCAGCCACGGCGGCGAGCCCCCATGCGGCGACCGCCGCGAAGACACCGTCCGCCGACACCGCCACCCAGATGGCTGCCGGAGCGAGCACGACGAACGGCGCGGCCCGGCGCGCGACGTCCTCCGCGCCGAGGCTGCGCAAGGTCACCAGGACGGCGACGGGCGTCGTGCACCCCACCAGCGTCAGGACCAGGGCACTGGCGAAGGCCCCGCCCAGGCCCAAGGCGACCAGGCCGACGAACACCAGCAGCGCTCCCGGAGGGTGTCCGGCCACGTGGATGGGCCAGCTGCCGGGGACGCCGACGGGGATGCGGTCGGTGAACCCGCGCAGGAGTGCCGGCACGTCGTGCACCCCGCGCGCGGTGGGGAGGTACTCGTTGTGGTTCACGATCTCGCGGGTCAGGCCCGACCGGCCGTCCACGAGCGCCAGCGCGAGGGTCCAGGCGGCGGTGACGGCATACGTCGTGACGAGCAGCGCCCGCCAGGAGAGGCGGTCGGCCAGCCGCGGGCCCCACACGACGCCGGCGAGGGCCAGGAGCACGGCCACGGGGGTCCCGGGCCCGACCCGTGGGTCGATCCACCCCGCCAAGGGGGCGAACGGGCGCACCGGGTGCAGGCTCGCGTGCACGGGCCAGCCCGCGAGCGGTGGCACGACGACCGCGGCAGCGACCAGGAGCAGCGCGAGGCCGAGCCCCACCCAGGGCGCACGGTCGGTCCGGGAGGCGGGCACCGGCTCAGGCTAGGTGCCGACGCGCTGCGGGGAGGGGTGCGCGCCGCGACGTCAGACTTTCGTCATTCCATCCGGCACTGCCGGCCGCACCGAACTCCTAGCGTGATGGCCATGGACACTGCGGCCTGCGACCTCGTGCTGCCGTGTCGTGACGAGGGCCCGGCCCTGCGCGCCCTGTTGCATCTCGTCCCACCCGGTTACCGGGTGATCGTCGTCGACAACGGGTCGGTCGACGACACCGCAGCGGTGGCCCGCGCCCAGGGCGCCTCGGTGGTGCACGAGCCACGGCCCGGTTACGGGGCCGCCGTGCACGCCGGGATCGAGGCCGCCACGGCTGAGTACGTCGCCGTCATGGACGGTGACGGGTCCTTCGACCCCAGGGAGCTGCCGCGCCTGCTGGACCCCGTGCGCGCCGGAGAGGTCGACATGGCCCTCGGTCGGCGTCGACCGGTGGCCCGTGGGGTGTGGCCGTGGCACGCCCGCGGCGGCAACGCCGTCGTGGTCCGGCTGCTCCGTGCCTCCGGCTTCCCGGCCCACGACCTCGCCCCCATGCGGGTGTGCCGCCGCGAGGCCCTGCTCGCCCTCGACGTCCGTGATCGCCGCTTCGGCTACCCGCTGGAGCTGATGCGCAAGGCAGTCGCGGCCGACTGGCGCCTCGCCGAGTACGACGTGTCCTACGGCCCCCGGGCGGCCGGCACGCGCTCGAAGGTGAGCGGGTCCCTCAAGGGCACCGTCCGCGTGACGTACGACTTCTGCAAGGTGCTGGCGACATGAGGGCCCTGGTGATGGCCAAGGCGCCGGTCGCGGGGCAGGTCAAGACCCGGCTCGGCCAGTCGATAGGGATGCAGGCCGCGGCACGGGTGGCCGCCGCCGCACTGTTGGACACCTTGGCGGCCTGTCGCGCGGCGTTCGACGAGTGCCACCTGGCCCTGGCCGGCGACCTCGGCGGATCCGAGCACGAGGGGCAGGTGCGCGCGGCGCTCGAGGGCTGGACGATCCACCCCCAGCACGGCGCGTCGCTCGGTGAGCGGTTGGCCCGGGCCCACGCTGACGTGGCGGGTCGCGGACCCACGGTGCAGATCGGCATGGACACCCCCCAGGCCACCGCCGGCGACCTCCTCGAGGTGGCCGCGATGGCGGGGGAGGGAGGCGCCGTCCTCGGCCCGGCCTCGGACGGGGGCTGGTGGGTCCTCGCGCTGGAGGACTCGTCGGCGGCCGGGGTGCTGACCGGCGTACCCATGTCGCGTTCCGACACGTTCACGCGCACCCGCGAGGCCCTGTGGGCGGCGGGCCAGACCGTTGCGGTCGCCCGTGAGCTCACCGACGTGGACACCGTCCACGAGGCCCGGCAGGTGGCCGACACCCTCACCGAGGGTCGCTTCCTCGATGCGTGGCGGGAGGTGTCGGCATGACCGTGATGTCGGTGGCCAGCGTGTTCACCGCCGCGCTGCAGGGTCACGCGTGCACCGTGTGGGAGGCGGACCAGTCGCCAGAGCCGCTCCCGATGCACCAGTGGCTCGGGGTCGCCGGTGGCGGCGATCGCGCGCTGCTCGAGCACTGTGTCGGGCACACCCTCGACGTGGGATGCGGACCGGGCCGGATGGCCGAGTCGCTGGCGCGCGGTGGCCAGCCCGTGCTCGGCATCGACGTGCTGCCCGAGGCCGTCCGGCAGACGCTCGCCCGGGGGGTGCCCGCGCTCCTGCGCAGCGTCTTCGACGGCCTGCCGGGCGAAGGCCGGTGGGGCACCGTCCTGCTCGCGGACGGCAACATCGGGATCGGCGGAGACCCGGTCGCGCTGCTCGAGCGCGCGCGAGAGCTGGTCGCACCGGACGGTCGGGTGGTTGTCGACGTCGCCTCGTGGGGGACCGGAGTGGTCACCAGGCACGTCAGCCTGGAGACCCGGCACGGCCGCAGCGGGGAGTTCCCGTGGACGACCGTCGGAGCCGACGCGGTGCAGGCTGTCGCATCCGCGGCCGGGCTGGGTGCGGCGACGGGGCACCGACACGGTGAGCGCTCCTGGGCCGTCATCGAGGGGCGAGCGTGAAGACCCTGGCGCGCCCGCGCGTGCCCGAGGAGAACGACTTCAGCTCCTGGCTGCGCAGCCCGGCGGTCACCGCCCGGATCGGCTTCTGGCTGGGAGTCACCTTCGGCCTCGCGTTCGTCACCGGCGTGATCAGCCACTGGGCACAGACCCCGAGCCCCTGGCTGGCGTTCCCCACGAGCCCGAGCTGGGGCTACCGCGTCACCCAAGGGCTCCACGTGACAGCGGGGACGGCGGCCGTGCCACTGCTGCTCGTCAAGCTCTGGACGGTCTTCCCCAAGCTCCTGGCCCACCCGCCCCGGGCGGTGGGGGCGCTGCTGCTGCACGGACTGGAGCGCGTCTCGATCGCGGTACTGGTCGCCTCGGCGATCTTCCAGCTCGCCACCGGCCTGGCCAACGCCGCGCAGTGGTACCCGTGGCACTTCAACTTCCGGCCCACCCACTACGCCGTCGGCTGGGTGGCGATCGGGGCGCTGCTCGTCCACATCGCCGTCAAGCTCCCGATCATCCGGACCGCCCTCACCTCGGACGTCGACAGCACCGGACAGGACCGTTCCGGGATGGCCTCGGGCCCGGGCGTGATGTCGCGCCGCGGACTCCTGCGCACCACCTGGGTGGCGACCGGAGTGGCGGTGCTCGCGACCGCCGGTGCGTCCGTGCCCTGGCTGCGCAAGGTCTCGGTGCTCGGAGTCAGGTCCGGGAGCGGTCCCGAGGGGGTTCCGATCAACCACACCGCGAGCTACCGCGGGGTCGTCGCGGCCGCCACCAGCGCGGCGTACCAGCTGAGCGTGGTGTACGGCGACCGCGAGGTCCGGCTCACGCTCGCCGACCTGAGGGCGATGCCGCAGACCACCGCCTCACTGCCGATCGCGTGCGTGGAGGGCTGGAGCGCCGGAGCGACCTGGACCGGGGTGCCGGTGCGCGACCTCCTGGAGCGAGTGGGCGCGCCGGTCGGGAGCGAGGTGCTCGTGGAGTCGCTGCAGCAGCACGGTGGTGAGCGCGTCAGCACCCTCGCGGGGAACTTCTCCCAACACCCCCACACCTTGCTCGCCCTCCAGCTGGAGGGGGAGCCGCTCTCGATCGACCACGGCTTCCCGTGCCGGTTGATCGCCCCCGACCGACCGGGCGTGCTGCAGACCAAGTGGGTCGGACGGCTGGAGGTGACGTCGTGACGACGCGGGTGCGGGCCATCGCGCTGGTCGTCGGCGTCGCAGCGACGGCGTACGGGCTGCTGCGACTGCTCGACCTCGGCTGGGCGAACACGAGATCGTCCCTGGTCTGGCTGCTCGGAGGCGTCGTCCTGCACGACGCGGTGTTCGCACCGATCGTCCTCGGCGTCGCGCTGCTGGCGCTGCGCGTGCTGCCGCGCGAGCGGCTCGCGCCCGTCGTGGTCGTGCTCGTCGTCCTGGTGCCGGTCACGCTGCTGGCGATCCCGGAGCTGGGGCGCTTCGGCGCCCGCGCCGACCGGCCGACCCTGCTGGACCGCCCCTACTGGCTCGGCTGGTCCGGGCTGGCCACACTGGTGGTCGTCACGGTGTTCGCCGGAGCAGTGGTGAGAGCACGACGGAGCACCCACGACGAAGCACCCACGACGGAAGCAGCCGGGACAGGAGGTGACCATGGCTCGGGTGATGGTGGTCGATGACGACGTCACCGTGCGCGAGGTCGTCGTCACCTATCTGCGTGCCGCCGGGTACGACGTGGGGGAGGCCGCCGACGGCGAGTCGGCGCTCACCGACCTGCGCGAGCGGCGAGCTGATCTGGTGGTGCTCGACCTAATGCTGCCGGGCATGGACGGGCTGGAGGTCTGCAGCAGGATCCGCGCCAAGGGAGACGACGTCCCCGTGATCATGCTGACGGCACTCGGCTCCGAGACCGACCGGGTCGTCGGGCTGGAGCACGGCGCCGACGACTATGTGACCAAGCCCTTCAGCCCGCGTGAGCTGGTCCTGCGCGTCGAGTCGGTGCTGCGGCGCGTGGGGGAGCGAGGGACGGTCAAGGGTTCGGTCAGCGACGGAGACCTCGTCGTGGACTCCACCGAGCACTCCGCCACGCTCGGCGAGCGACGCCTGGCGCTGACCGTCCGGGAGTTCGACCTGTTGCGCTTCTTCCTCAGCAACCCGGGGCAGGCGTTCTCGCGGGACGAGCTGCTCCAGCGCGTGTGGGGCTGGTCCTTCGGCGACCAGTCGACCGTCACCGTCCACGTGCGCCGCCTGCGGGAGAAGATCGAGCTGGACCCGACCCACCCGGTGCGACTCGCCACGGTGTGGGGCGTGGGCTATCGCTGGGAGCCCCTCTCATGACCCACGACCAGGTCGTCATCGTCCTGACCACCGCAGCCTGGTCCGGTGGGGTCGGGCTCGTCGGGGGGCTCGTCGTCTGGACCGGCCGTCGCGCCTCTGTCCGCTGGCTCACCGTGGGGGTGGCCGCGGTCGCCGTGCTGGCGGTCGTGGCCGGCACCATCGCGACCGCACGGGCGATGTTCATCTCCCACCACGATCTCGGCGTGATCGTGCTCGTCGCCGCCGTTGCCGGGCTGGTGGCGCTCCTGTTCGCCTGGGCGGTCGGCGCCGCCATCGCCCGCTGGTCTCGTCAGCTCCGGGAGGAGGCGCGTCGCTTCGGCGAGAGCGGCGAGTTCGCCACCGGTGCGTCGGGTCCGGCGGAGTTCGCCGCACTCTCCGAGGAGCTGCGCCGCACCAGCGAACGACTCGCTGAGTCACGCAACCGTGAGCAGGCCCTGGAGCAGTCGCGTCGTGAGCTGGTCTCGTGGGTGTCCCACGACCTCCGCACGCCGCTGGCGGGGCTCCGAGCGATGACCGAGGCCCTGGAGGACGGGCTGGCCGAGGACCCCTCGCGCTACCACGTGCAGATGCGGAGCGAGGTCGACCGGATGGTGCGCATGGTCGACGACCTCTTCGAGCTGTCCCGGATCCACGCCGGCGTCCTCCGGCTCAGCCCGGAGCCCTGTGCTGTGGGGGACGTGGTGAGCGAGGCACTGGCCGGCGCCGACTCGGTGGCCAGGGCACGCGGCGTACGCCTCGGTGGGCAGGTCGAGGAGGACATCCTGGTCACCGCCGACCCGGCCGGGCTCTCGCGGGTCATCTCCAACCTCCTCATGAACGCCATCCGGCACACTCCCGCGGACGGCGTCGTGGAGGTCCGCGCACACGCCGTGCCCGAGGGTGTCGAGCTCTCGGTGACCGACGCGTGCGGCGGCATGCGCGAGGAGGACATCTCGCGCGTCTTCGACGTCGGCTGGCAGGGCAGCACCGCGCGCACCCCCGAGCACCTCGACGTCACGAACGGCGCGGGTGCCGGGCTCGGCCTTGCGATCGTGAAGGGCATCGTGGAGGCCCACCTGGGCCAGGTCGCGGTCACCAACCACGAGCCGGGCTGCAGGTTCTCGGTCACCCTCCCCGCCTGACCCGCCGACTCGGCGTCCGGCTCAGCGGTACTCGGGGTTCTCGTAGTCGAACCGGCAGCCGGCGTCCCACTCCGAGCGCTGGTTGCCGTACGCCGGAATGCCCCCGGCGTCGTCGAGCATCCGGGCCAGGTGCATGAGGTTCCAGGTCATGAACGCGGTGTTGCGGTTGGTGAAGTCGTTGTCCGGTCCGCCGCTTCCCGGGTCGAGGTAGGACGGTCCGGGGCCGGCCTCGCCGATCCACCCCGCGTCCGCCTGCGGCGGGATGGTGTAGCCGATGTGCTGCAGTGTGTAGAGCACGTTGTGGGCGCAGTGCTTGATGCCGTCCTCGTTGCCGGTGATCAGGCATCCGCCGACTCGCCCGTAGTACAGGTACTGTCCCCGTTCGTTCAGCAGGTGCGACCCGCCGTACAGCCGCTCGTGCACCTGCTTCATCACCGAGCTGTTGTCACCCAGCCAGATCGGGCCGGCGAGCACGAGGATGTGCGCGGCCTTCACGAGCTCGAAGAGCTCGGGCCACTCGTCGGTGTCCCACCCGTGCTCGCGCATGTCCGGCCAGACGCCGGTGGCGATGTCGTGGTCGATGGCTCGGACGACGTCCACGTGGACGCCGTGCCTCTCCATGATCGTGCGGCTCGCATCAACCAGGCCCTGGGTGTTGCTCGGCTCCGGCGAGCGCTTGAGGGTGCAGTTGATGAACAACGCCCGCAGGCCGGTGAAGTCGTAGGCCGTGTCGGTCGTGGTGTCGGTCATGGGTGGTTGCACCTCTCTCGGACGCCGGATCGGGAGTCCGGGGCCTCGAGCCACGGTGGCACCGGCGAGAGCCGGCGTACAGAGGCAGGCCGGGCACGTCATCGGACCGTCAGAAATCGCCTCTCGCTCGGGGCAGGCGGGTCGGTACCGTCGAGACATCCATCAGAGCCGTCGGCCCGGCGGCATGCGAGAGGCAGGTCGTGGACGTCGAGATCGAGGAGTACGCCGGCTCGCACCGCGACCTGACGTGGTCGTTCCTCGAGGCGGAGGACTCCGAGGAGCTGCTGGAGGCCTACATCGACCGTGGCCGGCTCTGGGTGGCGGTCACTCCCGAGGGCCAGACAGTGGGGCACCTCCAGGCCGTGGTCCAAGAGCGGGACGTCTGGGAGGTCACGAACACCGCGGTGGTCGCGTCCGCGCGCGGCAGCGGCGTCGGCCGCGCGCTCCTGGAGCGGGCCGTCGAGGAGGCTCGGACAGCCCGAGTCGCGCGGATGGTGCTGGCCACCGCGGCGGCCGACATCGGGAACCTACGCTTCTACCAGCGCTGCGGGTTCCGGCTGACCCACGTCGTGCAGGACGCCTTCAGCGTCATGCGCGGCTACCCGCCCGGCATCGAGGTCGACGGCATCCCGATGCTGGACCAGGTCTGGTTAGAGCGTGTGCTGTGAGCGACCTGGACCTCTACCTGCGTGGCATCCGGACGGCGGTGGCCTGCTGGACGGCGTACGCCCGGACGATCCCCGGCGGTGCGGTGCGTCGCCTACCCGGGGTCGACGTCGCGGTGTTCACCGAGGGCCCAGAGCGCGACGTGTTCAACAACGCCGTGCTCGGCCACGGGCTCGGGCCGGGCCAGCGACGGGACGCGGTCGGCGCGATGGTGTCGACGTACGCCGCCTCCGGCATCACGGAGTACGCGGCCTGGGTGCACGAGAGCGATGAGGCGATGCTCGCCGAGCTGACGGCGGGCGGGTTCACCCATCAGGAGACGACGTGGGCGATGGCTCGCACGCTCGACGGGGTCCCTCATCGACCCGACCCGCATGTCGGACCGGGCGAGTGGAGCGAGTACCTCCGGGTGCTGGAGCTGCCGTCCGGCCTCCTGGAGAGCGCCGACCCGCACGACTTCGAGGTGGTGGTCGCCGAGCTCGGGGACGAGCCGGTCGGGACCGGCATGGCCTTCGACCACGAGACCGACAGCGGCATCTTCAACGTGGCGACGCTGGACGACGCGCGACGGCGCGGTCTCGGGTCGGCGGTGGTCGCCGCCCTGCTGGCCGGAGCGGCGGAGCGGGGCCGGCGTACCGCCACGCTGCAGTCGACCGAGATGGCCCGTGGGGTGTACGCCGGCCAAGGGTTCCGCGACTTCGGCCGCATCCTGGAGCTCGGCCCGCCCGCCGGTCAGGGCAGGTAGCCGGGGGCGGTCCCGAGAGGGACGACCTCGACCGGTCGCGGGACCGAGATGCTACGCCGAGTGAGGGTGGTAGTGACCGTCGAACGCCGTCTGCCAGCTGACGCCGTCGTCCGTCGAGGACTCCCAGTGCTGGCGGACGCCGGCGTCCTCAGGGGTCCAGGTGATGCGCTGGCGCTCGAGAGCGCCGCCCTGCCCCGGGGCGGCGCCCTCGAGCACCATCGACCCGTCCGCCAGTCCGCCGTCCAGCAGCAGAAGGCCCCCGGTCGAGTCGACCCACGTCTGGTGCCACCGCTCGGCCGACGGGTCGTAGGCGTTCAGGCTGTGACCCTCGACGCCGCCGTCCCCCCGCCAGTGCTCGGAGAGCGCGCCGCCGTCGAAGAGCAGGGCGATGGTGTTCCGGCCGACCTGACGGCCCTGAGGACCGTAGACGTCCCAGTCACCGACCCAGAAGTCGAAGTCCCGTGCCGAGCCGCCGCCCTGTGCCATGGGGCGAACCTAGGGATGCCCAGCCGGCCGGGACAGGGGGAGTGGCGACTCGTCACCCGATCTTGACCTGTTCGTGACGCCCCGCCGCGTGCACCGGGCGCACCGACCGGGTCCGACACCCGGGCCACTACGCTCGTCCCCGTGTCCGGACCTCTCGACTCCTCGGTCGCCCCGGCGACCCCGGGAAGTCCCGAGAGCAAGCGTCTGGTCCCCAAGCTGCTGCGCTACTTCACCGGCTCGGTGGTCGCGACCGTGTGCAGCGAAGTGGTCTTCGTCGCGCTCTACGGCCTGCTCGGGATGGGCACGACGTGGTCCTCGATCCTGTCCTGGCTCGCCGGGGCGGTCCCGAACTTCTGGCTGAACCGCAACTGGGCCTGGGAGCGCAAGGGCCGGCCCAGCCTGCGTGACGAGGTCCTGCCGTACGTCGCGATCATCGTCGCGACGCTCGTGTTGGCAACCGTGCTGACCCATGCGACCGACGTGTGGCTGCACCACCAGGGCGCCTCCGCGTCCCTCCGGGTGACGATCGTCGCGGCCGTCTTCCTCGGCACCTACGTCGTCGTCTTCGCACTCCGCTTCGTGCTGCTCGACCGGCTCTTCGCCCGCCTCCACGAGCGCGAGACGGGGGGAGACCGCTCATGAACGACGACGCCGGAGCGGGAGCCTTCAGCGCGGCCACGGGGCGCTCCCTAGAGGACTCCTCCGGGGCGAACCAACGTCGCTACCGCGCCTTCCAGCTGTCGTTGATCCAGCCCCACTGCGGTCCATCGGTGATGGAGGTCGGGGCGGGGCTCGGTGAGTTCGCCGCCCAGTTCACGGGCCTGCGACGCCATGTCGTCACCGACGTCGACCCGCTCGCCGTGGCGTCGATGGCGGGCCGCTTCGTCGACCGGCCGGAGACCGAGGCCCGCGTCCTCGACCTCGAGCAGGGCGCGATCGACCTCGGCGAGCCGGTCTCGACCGTCGTCGCCATCAACGTGCTGGAGCACATCGACGACGACACCGGCGCTCTGCGCGCGCTGGCCGAGATGACCGAGCCCGGCGGACGGATCGTGCTCTGGGTGCCGGCGTACATGCAGCTGTACGGCGACTTCGACCGCGCGGTCGGGCACGTCCGCCGCTACACCCCGACCACGATGCGAGCCGTCATCCGCAACGCCGGCCTCGCCGCAGAGGTGGTCAAGCCGGTGAACCTCCTCGGCGGCATCGCCTGGTGGGCGACGGTGCGACGCGGCGGCGTCGGTGCGCCGAACCCGCGGCTGGTCCGCACCTACGACCGGTTCGTCGTACCCGTGACCCGAGCCCTCGAGCGCCGGGTGACACCGCCGTTCGGTCAGTCGGTCCTGGGCGTGGCCCGGGTTCGTGGCTGACCTAGGGTCGCGGCGCGGACGGTTCATCACGCTGAGTGGTCGAACCCGACCATGGCAAGCGGAGTTCACCTGGCCATGGACCGGATCACCCACTCAGCGTGATGAACCGTCCAGGGGCGCGCCGTCACCCGCGCCGACATCCACGCCGCCCGCCGCACGCAAGCGGGTCCAGCCCAGGGCGGCGCTGAGCGGGAGCAGGACGACCAGGGGCAGCTGGTAGCGCCACACGAACTGGGCGGTGACGTCGGGCACCAGCACCAGCACCAGGGGCAGGGCGAGGGTCAGCAGTGCCAGCGGCCGCAGCGACGGTCGCTGGTCGCGCCGCCGGACGACCACGCCGGCGACCGCCACCACCACCAGCAGCAGCGCCAAGGGGCCCGGGAGGTAGACGACGCGGCCGTACCATCCGAGCACGTCAGCGCCCGGCTGCCACGGGGTCGGGATGCCCCCGAGATAGGTGTCGAACGCAAGCGTCATGGCCGGCGAGCTGTGCTCGTAGGCGACGATCTTCGCGAGCTTCCACTTCACCGAGGTCTGCATCTCGAAGTGGTCGTTGCGGTCGACCGAGACGAACCCGAGCCCGAAGTCGCGCGCGACGTCGCGCACGTAGCTGCCGGGCTGAGCCTTGATCGCCCGGATCGCGAAGTCGTGCATCGCCTGGTCGTCGGAGACGCCCGGTGGTGGCTGCAGCTTCGGAACGGTGTCGGGGGAGTGCCAGCCGTACCAGGTGGGGTCCTTGCGCTGGCCGAGCGGCTCCTGCGGGCACAGCACCCGCTCGTAGCGCGGCAGCTGCACCTGTGAGCAGTCCACGAACGTCGTCGTGCGCATGTAGAGAGCACGCCCGCCGGTCTGGCTGAGCGCCCAGGAGCCGTGTGCGTCGTGGTACCACGCGGCGTACGCCGTCACGGGCACCGCGAAGGCGGCCAGCACGAGCACCACGTGCACCACCCGGGCGCGCCACGAGCCGGCCACGAGCAGCAGGAACAGGGCGGCGAGCACGACCGTGGGCTCGCCGACGACCCGCACCACCGTCGCCATGCCCAGCAGACCCCCCGCGAGCAGCGTCGTCCCCACATGGGGGGTCGGCGACCAGGCCAGGGCCGCGACGGCCACCAGGACCAGGAAGTCGAAGAACATGTCGCTGAGGACCGCGTGCTCGAACAGCAGCTGCATCGCGTCGAACAGCATCGGCACCGTCGCCAGCGTGGCCACCCACGGAGCCACGCCCCAACGCCGGAGCAGGGCGTACGCCGCGACCGCGCCCAACAGGCCGAGCACCAGCTGCACCGAGGTCACCAGTGCGAGCGAGCCGGAGACCTCCGACAGGCCTCTCAGGAAGATGCTGTAGCCCACCGGCCGGTCGGGGTTGGGGCTCAGGTGGTGGGCATAGGTGAGGTACTCCGGCCCGTCGCTCATCAGGAACGCCGGGGCGAACGTGACCGCGAGAACCACCCGCACCAAGGCGGCCGCACCCAGCGCCACCAGGAACGGCAGCTCGGTGCGCCACCGGGCGCGGGTGGCGTCAGTCGCCATGGGCACGAGTGTGCCGCAGGGCCGGGGCCGTCTCGGTCACCGGCCGTGGCAGCCCCTCGCGAAGCCAGGTGCCGGTCATCGCCCGTGCGTAGCGCCGGCCGTAGACGAGGTTGCGGCCCTTCTTCGTCGTGCCGGCCGACCGGACATTCATCGTGCCGGGCACCTCGACCACCCGGAACCCGTGGGAGAGCACGCCGAGCAGGAGCTCGGAGGACTGGTACTGGGGCTGGTTCAGCGTGACCGCGGCCGTGACCTCCGCGCGCATCGCGCGCATCCCGAACGACGTGTCGGTGAAGCGCTGGCCGGTCAGCAGCGTGGCCAGCCACGCGAAGACGTGGACGCCGGTGCGGCGGACCCGGTCACGGGTCTGCTGGTGTCCGAGCACGCGCGACCCGGTGACGAAGTCCGCGCGACCCTCGAGCAACGGCGTCAGCAGCGCCGGCATGTCGGAGACGGCGTACTGACCGTCGGCGTCGGTGGTCACGACGTACGCCGCGCCGTGGTCGCGCGCGACGCGGTATCCCAGGCGCAGGGCCGCACCTTGGCCGCGGTTGACCGGGCAGGAGACGACATACGCGCGGCTGTCGACCAGGGCCGCGGGGGTGCCGTCGCTGCTGCCGTCGTCCACGACGACGACGTCGGCCGGCAGTCCGCAGACCTGCTCGGGCAGTGTCGCCAGGACCTCCGGGATGCCGGCCGCCTCGTTGAAGGCCGCGATCACGATCGCCACCGGGCCGAGCCGTGGCTCGCCGTACTGCTCTCGGAACGCCGCGAGAGCGGCGTCGTCGACCTCGTCGCGCTGGGGGCGCGAGACGCCCTTGCCGCGCTGCCCCCGGAGCATCGCGGTCACCCCGAGGGCGCCGGCGACCGGCCAGAAGACCACCTCCGCCAGGCCGTGCGTGGCCCCGAGAGCCACCGGCACGACGCACGCGAGCCGCAGCGCGACCGGGCCCTCGCGGCCGACCCCGAGGGCTGCCATCAGTCCGAGCAGAGCCAGGACGCCGCTGACGGGTCGGCTCACGTGCAGGTGGGCAACTCCCGGGTCGAGACCCGCGACCGTCGTACGCACGGCGAGAAGGCCGCCGGCCAGGGTGACCACGGCGCCGACGGCCAGCAGTGGGCCGAAGGCACGCCGGGCACGCCAGGAGAGCAGCAGGAGGCCGACCGTGGCGAGGAGGAGGCCGACCGTGGGACGCCAGGGCTGATGCTGGAGCATCCGCTCGTCGACGAGGGCGGGCACGGCTGCCAGCGCGGCCAGCCAGCGCCAGCAGCCCCACCGCACGCACACGACATACGTCGCAGCGACGGCGACCAGTCCCGCGAACGCCGTGCTGCCGATGCCGTCGGTCGAGCCGAGACGTACGACGAGTCCGACGAGGACCAGGAGCACCAGGAGCCAGTGCCGGACGAGCGTGCCTGCCAGGTCGGTCGGCACGTCAGGAGGCGGCCGAGGGCGCGAAGTCGGCCCAGGCGCTGCGGAAACCCTCGACCAGCGACACCTGTGCCACGAACCCGCGGCGACGTGCCTCACTCGTGTCGACGACGACGGCCGGCATCTCACCGGGCTTCGCCTCCACGTGGGTGGCGGGGATCGGGCAGCCGGTCGCCTCGCGGGCTGCCTCGACCAGGTCGAGGACCGTCTCGGACCTGCCGCTGCCGATGATCACCGGACCGCTGGGCCAGTCGACCACCGCGGACGCGAACGCACGCGCCACGTCGCTGACGTGGACCAGGTCGCGGCGCTGCCGGCCGTCGCCGTAGACCTGCACGCCACCGTCGTCGGCAGCGGCGCGCATCAGACGAGGCACGAAGCTGTCCTTGTGGTGCATCCCAGGCCCGTAGACGTTGGTCAGGCGCAGCGCGACCGTGCGGAGCCCGTAGGCGCCGTGGTAGCCCGAGAGCAGCATCTCCGCAGCCGCCTTCGTCGCGCCGTACGGCGTCAGGGGGGCCAGCGCGACACGCTCGGTCATGGTGCCGTCGAGGTTGCCGACCACGGCGTTCGTGGAGGCCATCACGAAGCCCTCGACCCCGCGCTCGCGGCACAGCTCGAGCAGGGCGGCGGTGACGTCGACATTGACCCGGTGCACGAGGGCCGGGCGCTCCATGGACCCGAGCACCGAGGTCTCTGCCGCGAGGTGGACCACGGCGTCGATGCCGACCGTGACGGCGGCCTCGCGCACGGCGGGATCCTCCAGCTCCCCGGTGACGCAGGCGAGCTCGGGGTCGTCGACCGCCACCCGGTCGACCACCGTGACCTGGTGGCCGTCACCCCGGAGCGCCGCGACGACGTGACGCCCGATGAAGCCCGCACCACCGGTGACCAGCACGCGCATGGGTCGCGGCGCGCCCCTGCCCGCGCTCATGCCGCGCTCATGCCGTGGTCACGATTTCGTGCGATGGGAGCTGCGCCAGTTCACCGTCGGCTTCAGCAGGTCGAGGTCCACGCGGTCGCGGTGGGCCTCGATGACGTCGAACATGTGGTGGAGCAACGTCTCCGACAGCAGGTGCGGCTTCAGGCCGAGTGACTCGAGCGCGGTGTGGGTGAAGTTGTAGTAGTGGTTCTCCATCTCCACGCGCGGGTTGTCGACGTACTCGATGTCGACCTGGCCGGTGAAGGAGTTCTGCACGACCTTGGCCATCTCCTGCAGGGAGAACTGCTCGGTGGCCTGGTTGAAGACCCGGAACTCGCCCTTGTCGGCAGGGTTCTCGCAGGCCAGCCGGACGCACTCCACGGTGTCGCGGATGTCGAGGACCGCGCGAGTCTGCGAGCCGCCGCCGTACACCGACAGCGGCTTGCCCAGCACCGCCTGGATCGCGAACCGGTTGATCACGGTGCCGAAGACGGCGTCGTAGTCGAGCCGGGTCGCCAACCGCGGGTCGAGCGCGGTCTGCTCGGTCTCCTGGCCGTAGACGACGCCCTGGTTGAGGTCGGTGACGCGGAGGTCCCAGATGCGACAGCCGAACTCGAGGTTGTGGCTGTCGTGCACCTTGGAGAGGTGGTAGAAGCTGCCGGGCTTCTTCGGGAAGAGGACGCGGTCCTTGCGACCCTTGTGCTCGACCTCGAGCCAGCCCTCCTCGATGTCGATGTTGGGCTGGCCGTACTCGCCCATGGTGCCGAGCTTGACGATGTGGATGTCGCGGTCGATCTCGCCGATCGCGTACATCACGTTCAGAGTGCCGACGACGTTGTTGGTCTGGGTGTAGACGGCGTGGCTCCGGTCGATCATGGAGTACGGCGCGGCTCGCTGCTCGGCGAAGTGGACCACGGCGTCGGGAGCGAACTCGCGGAAGGTGTCGTAGACGAACTCGGCGTCGCAGAGGTCGCCGGTGTAGCAGGCGAGCTGGGTGCCGCTGACGTCGCGCCAGGCCTTCACCCGGGTGCGCATCGACTCGATCGGCACCAGACTGCCCGACCCGAGCTCGTGGTCGTACTGACGACGCACGCCGTTGTCGAGGACTCCGACGTCGTGTCCCCGAGCCGACAGGTACATCGCGGTGGGCCAGCCGAGGTAGCCGTCCCCACCCAGGACCAGGATTCGCATCGCTTCCTCTCTCACCGACGCACGGCCAGGGGCGCGTATCGGGCAGATGCCCGGGGTCGGAACGTTGGTCAGGTCTCCAGGAGCATATCCGCGAGCAACCCGGACCTCGACCCGCCCATAGGGGTGAGCGGGAGAGCAGTCAGGTTCGGGTCAGGCAGCGGTAGTAGGTCGTGGTCAGCAACGGTCGGAATCCGGCAGCGCGGATGACGCGGTAGCGACGTTTGTCCACGCTCGTCGTGCAGGCGACGTCGACTCCCACCAGGTCGAGGTCATGGGCGATGCCGGCCTGGTTGCCGGGGAGGAGGCCGTTGACGTAGTGGACCAGGGTCAGCCGCTCCGGGTAGTGGAACGTCGGGTCGTGACGGAGGTAGTGCATGTAGTAGTCGCGGGGGGCCACGGTCTTCACGTCGGTGGTGGTGACCGCGATGGTGATCGACAGCGCCTCCGGGGCCAGCACGATGTCGCCGGGCCGGGTGGCCGACAGGATCTCGGAGGTGACATGCCGTGTGGAGTAGGAGCGCTGCCAGTGGAACGGCGGGCGCAGCTCGGTGCTGGTGGCGGGGGACCAGATCGGAGCGCCGAACGCCGCCAGGAGGCCGATGGTGACCACCCCGGCCACGGGCACCGACCAACGCCGCCAGGAGTCGCGGCCCACCCTGCCGGCCAGGTGCTCGAGCAGCGGCCCGACGCCGTGCACGGCCAGCACGCCGACCAGTGCGGCGACACTCGCCGCCCACGAGATCCGCCACAGGGTCGGGCCGAGCCCCGTGACGTCGTAGGCCGCACGCATCGCGCCGGGGACGAGCACGCACCCGGTGAAGAGCACCACCAGGCCGCTGGTCAGGCGTGCGGACGGGTGAGGCACGAGCAGTGCGCCGAGCAGCAGGGCGAGCACCGCCACGAAGCCGACCAGGTCGGTAAGCAGGACCTGATGGCCGATCCACGAGGCGTCGAAACGGTAGAGCCGGCGGGTGCCGAAGTCGTCCGCGGACCTCCCGCCGAGGGCGACGGTGACCAGTGCGGCGGCCACCGCGTAGCCGCCCAGAGCCAGGAAGCCGACCAGAGCGCGGCGTCGGTCGCGCAGGAACAGCGGCGCCATCGCGGCCACTGCCAGGGTCGGCACGAGGAACATGCTGGTCGTGGTCAGCCCCACCGCGGCGATGCCGCCGAGGGCGAGCCACACCAGTCGGGCCCGGGTGGGGCGCTCGACGTAGCGGAGGGCGTAGACCAGCAGGAGCGGCACCACGACGCAGAGCAGCACGATCTTGCCCTGCCACAGCCGGGTCAGGAACAGGTTGCCAGGGCTGGCGTAGGAGACGGTCCCGTCGAAGAGCAGGAAGGCCAGAGCGGTCGAGAGCACCCACAGCAGGTGGTGCACCCGCCAGGCTCGCAGCAGCCGCCACAGCGCGAGAACGGCGAGGAAGGTGGCGATCGGCGGGACGGCGTACTCCACCGAGGCGGCATGGGCGCCGAGCAGCCGTGCGACGACGCCGACCAGCCCGTCGTACGACGCGATGGGTGGCCAGTTCGCCATCGGGTAGGCAAGCTCGGAGAAGAGGGTGTCCTTGACCGGGAACTGGCCGTGGCTGGCGACCCACTGCGAGAGGTTCACGTAGAACAGGTCGTCGGGGTTGGGGCGCAGCGTCCACAGGGAGTAGACGCCGAGCCCGACCGCCCAGGCGAGCACCCCCAAGGTCGTCCATCGCCCCGAGGGCTGGTCGCTCCCGTCGTGGACCTCAGGGCTCCCCGCGCGCAGCAGGGTGAGGCCCGCCCAGAGCGTGCCGGAGAGTGCAGCGGCCAGCCACGGCAGCCAGGTGAGCACCCAGGGGGCGTCGAGGCCGGTCGCGACCGCGCCGACCACGGCGAAGGCGACGGTGAGCGCGCCGAGCACACGCAGCCTCCCCGAGGTCGCCGGGGCAGCCACCCTCTCGGCCGACCGCTGCTCGTGCGTCTCCTCCAGGGCGAGGACCGGCTGCCGCCGCCGGACCGTCACCACGGCAGCAGCCGCCGCGAGCAGCGCCGCCACCTCGAGCACGACGGCCGTCGTCGTCCCGATCCGGAGGACCAGGCAGACGTGGTAGACCAGCGTCCAGGTGGCCAGGAGCACGACCCCGGCGTCGAGCAGCCGGTCGCACCAGGCCGCCGTACCGGTCGAAGTGCCGGACCGGGTGCTGGTCGAAGTGCCCCCCGAACGCCTCTCGACCATGGGAGCAATGTAGACAGCGGGTGGTTCACCCGATGGGGTGGCCGGTGCGCCATGATGCACGGAGCGGTCCCGTCCGGCGGCCGGCGGAAGGGGATGAGGCGTCCGTGGTGCTCTCGGTGCTGTTCATCGTGGTGCCGACCGTGGCCGCGATCGGGGCCATGCTGCTCATCCGACGCCGCGCTCCGGAGGGCGGGCTGCACAACATGGAGTCGGCCGACGGCATCTTCAGCGCTGCCGGCGGTGGGCTGGCCGTGCTGCTCGCGTTCGTGATCTTCGCGGTGTTCGACAGCTACTCCAACGCGCGGAGCGCGGCCGGCCAGGAGGCCGTCGCGTCGCAGCAGATGTACTCGACCGCGGGCTTCTTTCCCGACGAGGCCGACCAGCTGCGAGGCGAGACCGTCTGCTACGCGCGTGCCGTGATCAACCTGGAGTGGCCCGAGATGCAGCACGGGCGCGAGAGCCCGGTGGTCCAGGACTGGGTCGACCAGCTGGACACGACCAGCCAGCAGGCCAAGGTCGTCGGGAACGGGCAGGGAGCCGCCCTCGAGCACTGGCTCGCCCTGAGCCAGACCCGTCAGGACGCCCGGCGGACCCGCCTGGCCGAGGGCCAGGCCTATGTGCCGGGCTTCGTGTGGTTCGTCCTGATCATGATCACGATCATCGTGGTCGCCTTCCAGTGCATGCTGGCGGATCCGTCGTCGTCGGCGTTCGGCCAGGCGGTCGCGATGACCTCGATGACGGCGACCCTGTTTGCCGCGCTGACCATGGTCTGGGTGCTGGACCGACCCTTCAACGCCCGCGGAGCCGAGATCTCACCGAGCCGGATGCAGGCGTCGCTCTCGGTGATGATGCACGAGCCGAGCCTGCCCGCCAGCCTCCCCTGCAATGCGGAGGGCACCCCTAGTTGACCAGCACCGCCGGGCGGGTGACAGCATCGGAGCATGCGTGCAGCAGTGCTCGGAACCGGGATCATGGGGGCCGCGATGGCCCGTTCGCTCGCCCGAGAGGGACACGCGGTCACCGTGTGGAACCGGACGCCGTCGCGGGCCGAGGCTGCCGCGGGTGACGGCATCACGGCCTGCGGAGCCATCGCTGACGCGCTCCTCGACGCCGACGTCGTGTTCACGATGCTCTTCGACACCGCGAGCGTGCTCGACGTGACCGGCGAGATCGCCGGGGCGCTCGGGCGCGGTGCCGTATGGGCCCAGAGCACCACGGTCGGGCCGGACGGGATGCGGAGGATCGCTGAGGCAGCAGGCTCTGCGGCGGAGAGGCTGCTGGACGCCCCGGTGCTCGGCACCAAGCAGCCCGCCGAGGACGGCAAGCTCACCGTCCTGGTGTCAGGGCCGCCCGCCTCGGTCGAGCAGGCGCGCCCGGCGTTCGGGGCGGTAGGCGGCCGCACCGTCGAGCTGGGGGATCGGCTGGGTGACGCGAGTGCCCTCAAGCTCGCGGCGAACTCCTGGGTGGCCTCGATCTGCGCCGCGACCGCCCAGGCGATGGGGCTGGCAGAGTCGCTGGGGCTCGAGCCGCGACTCTTCCTCGACGCGATCAAGGGCGGAGCCGCGGACTCGGCGTACGCCCAGGTGAAGGGCTCGGTGATGGCCGAGCGAGCCTGGGACGACCCGGCGTTCGCCCTGGACAGCGTCGTGAAGGATGTCGGCCTGATGGTGGACGCGGCGCGCGAGACGGGGTTCCCCGACGAGCTCCTGGCGACCGTGCTGGCGCTGTACGAGCGGGCCTCTGAGCGTGGGCTCGGCGGAGCGGACATGGCTGCTGTGCGGGCGGCCTTCGACAGCTGACCCCCAGCCCTTCCCGGGTGCGGGCTCCTCAGCGGCGACGGCCGAAGACCCAGTAGGCCAGCGAGTTCCCGGGGTTGACCCCCATCAGGATCCGCCACAGCAGCTTCGGGCCGCGCACCTCGTCGTCCTCACGGCGGGCCAGGTCGCGGAAAGCGAACGCGGCTGAGACCGCCTGGACGGCGACGACGGCGACCACGACTTCCTTCGGCGGCTTACGCATGGGGCGAGCGTAGCCACGACCTCGTGACGTGCGGGTGCATGGTGCGGGGTCGGTGCGGGTACGACAAGGCGTGGAGTTCGACAGACCCCTCCGCGTGCGGCTCGTGCGAGAGTGCGAGCTCGTCCACGCGGGGCTGACCCAGATGCTGGCCGAGCATGCCGACCGGGTGGTGGTGCTGCCACCGGCCGCCGGCAGCGAGGAGATGGCCGACGTGGCGTTGGTGGACCCCTTCGCGCGACGTACCGACGAGGACTCCGAGGCGCCGGCGACGGTGACCAGGCCGCCGGGCACCGCGCGGGTGGCGGTCTTCACCTGGGAGCACCGCGACGGGTACGTCGAGCGGGCGATGCTCGGCGGAGCCGACGGCTACCTCTCCAAGGAGCTGCCGGGCGTCGAGCTCGTGGCCGCGCTGGAGAAGGTGCAGGCAGGCGAGCGGATCGTGGCGCTCGGGCTGTCCAGCAGCGTGGAACCGCGCACGCCCCGGGCGATCGGGCTCACGCCGCGGGAGTCGCACGTCGTGGCCCTGATCGCGGCGGGGGCGCCCAACAAGGAGATCGCCGGCGAGCTCGGGCTGTCGATGAACACCGTCAAGTCCCACATCCGCACTGCGTACCGCGCGATGGGAGTCACCAGCCGCACCCAGGCGGTGCTGTGGGCCGTCGAGCACGGGCTCACCGCCCCGTGGGTCGCCGTACGCGACGAGGTCGCCTCCTAGGGCTGGCGCGTGGCCAGGAGGCCGGCGGCATCGACGACGAGCGGGTCGAGCGAGTCGTCCTGGGCCGCGACGAGCGCCTCCAGGGCGCGCTTCATGCGGGGGTCCCAGTAGCGCTCGATGTGACGGGCGATGGCCTCGGCTGCCCGGGGCGGGGGGAGGTGGGTGAACTGACGCGCGATGTCGTTGCCCATCCGCGCCTCGGCAGGCTCGTTCACGCGTGGGTCTCCGCGGGCTCGCGGGTCTCGGTGACCGCGGCGTCCCCACGAGCGTTGGCGACACCCACCTGGACGGCGGTGACCTTGTACTCGGGGCAGTTGGTGGCCCAGTCGGAGTTCTCCGTGGTGACCACGTTGGCACCCGTCACCGGGTGGTGGAAGGTCGTGTAGACGACGCCGACGGGCATCCGCTCCGAGACCTCGGCGCGCAGCGTCGTGGAGCCGACCCGGCTGGCCAGGTCGACGAGGTCGCCGGTCGAGATGCCGCGC
>DATBBE010000164.1:0-8122 GCA_036271155.1 Nocardioides sp.
GCTCGCGTTGATCTTGACGTACGCCGTCGGGTGGGCCGGGTCGGGTGCGTCACGCTTCTCCAGGAGCATGAACACGATCGCGTTCTGGCTGGTGTTGTCCTTCAGCAGCTCCTTGAAGGCCGCTCCCACGCCGAAGGCGAACGTGATGCAGCCTTCGCGCTGGGCGGTGTCGAGCAGCTCGGCGTAGGCGTCGAGCACGGAGAGTCCGGAGCGCGGGCTGAAGACCGGCGTGACTCCAGGAGTCACGGCGTGCAGGTCCGCCGGCACGGGTGAGAGCTGCTCGACCGCGGCCCGGAGCGCCGCGTTCTTCTTCAGGACATCGGACCTCGTGTCGTCCGAACGCCCGCCCGGGTCGCCGGCCAGCAGGTTCCAGTA
Source organism: Nocardioides sp. (assembly GCA_036271155.1). Classification (GTDB taxonomy): domain Bacteria; phylum Actinomycetota; class Actinomycetes; order Propionibacteriales; family Nocardioidaceae; genus Nocardioides. The sequence goes on from DATBBE010000164.1 coordinate 376, forward strand.
GCCCTGGAAGGCCACCGCCGTGGCGGCGTCACGCACCCAGTGGCCGACGTTGGTCTGGCCGGCGATCCCGCCGAGGGTGAGGTTCGTCGAGCCGGTCCAGACCTCGGTCGGGGCGGATCCGGCCGGCACGTGGACCATGAACTTGTTGTGAGCGATCGCCGACGTGCGGGCCTCGCGCAGCACGACGCGCTCCATCGGGATGCCCGACGAGGTGAGCATCGCGAGATTCTCCTCGCGTGGGAACGCCGGCTCGGTCGCGCTGCCGTTCTGCTTGGCGTCGAGGACCAGCCGGACGTCGACTCCGCGGTCGATCGCGCTCTTGAGCGCCGCCGCGGCCGGCGCGTAGTCGAACTCGTAGAAGCAGCCCAGGAGCTGGTCTCCGGGCTGGGTCTGGTCGACGAACTTCAGCAGGGCGTCGTCGAGGTCGCGGCTGAGCCAGCCCAGCGCCTGCTGGCGCCGGGCCGGGTCGAGGTCGGCGATCGGGGTGTTGCCGTAGAGATCGGTGTAGGCCTGGCTGCTGGCGACGCCGCGGTTGAAGAACACGTCGTGCCGCTCGCCGTACAACGGCTCGGTCCGGATCGTCAGGGTCAGCGGGGTCGCCGAGCGGTCGAGCGTGGACGGCGTTCCCTTGAGCGGCTGGAAGACGTAGCGGTAGCGGCTGTCCGGGGCACAGGTGAAGTCGTCCCACGAGAAGCTCTGCACGGGCTGGTCGTAGGTGCTGACCCGCGTGCCCGGAGCCGGCTCCGGCACCAGGGAGCGGAACACCTTGAAGCCCGGCATCCACGAGTCGGTGCCCGCGGCGAGGTCGTAGCGGCGTACCGCGAACCCCAGCAGGCCGTGCTGGGTGGTGTCGCCGGCCACCACCGCGAACGACACCGTGTTGGTGCCGGTGACGGCGTACACCCTGCCCGCTGCCGCGGTGCGTGACCTGAAGCGCATGGTGCCCTCTTCCCCGTTGGCTCGACGGTAGGACGAGCCGACGGTCCGCGTCATCAGTCTCGCGGGCGATCTCCGGCAGTGCTGGGGTGTACGCCGTCCCGGTGTGGGCCCGCTCAGTCGTCGGTGCCGCTGGCGATGTAGGCGGCGCCGACGGCGGTGCTCGGGCTGATCAGCACCGTCACGTCGTGCAGGTGCCGAGGCAGGCTGACGAACGTGGCGAACCTCGCGTCGCCGTCGGGCACGCTCATCGGCTCCGGTCCGCTGTCGGCCACCTTCACGCCGTGGGCGTAGACGACCGCGTCGATGCTGGCGATCGGGTTGTCGGCGCCTCCGTTGCGCAGCACCTGGAGTCCTCGGATCCGGACGTCGATCCGCCCGTTGGCGCGGACCCGGACCTCGCCGCGGCGGATCGTCCACGGCAGTGAGCCGGGGTTGACGCCGTTGATGGCGGCGTCCGTGGGCTTGCTCGGGACGAGGTCCGAGCGGAGCAGGTTGTCACCGTGGTGGTCACCGTGATGGCCGTGGTGATGGCCGCCGTCGCCACCACCGTGGTCGGCGAGTGCGGCGGACGGCACCAGCGCCAGCGCCAACGCGGGGACGGCGCCGAGCAGCGCCACGGGAAGCTTCCTGGACATGGGGTATGACCTCTCGTTCGGGGTTTTCTCGGATGCGCCGGACGTGGCGGGATGTCCGGGAGTACGAGCCGAACGGGTCGATGGTTCGGCGCGGGTGAGGGAATGTCGGCTGGCGTGGGTAGGTTGGCGCGACGTGACGACGTCCGCCTCCACCCGCGCCTCGCGCGCCGACGTCGGCCTGCGCAGCGAGCGCGGCCCGATCCTGCTCGCGGTGATGCTGAGCACCGGGCTGGTCGCGATCGACTCGACGATCCTGGCGACCGCCGTGCCGTCCTTGGTCTCCGACCTCGGTGGCTTCACGTCGTTCCCGTGGCTGTTCTCGATCTATCTGCTGGCGCAGGCGATCTCGGTGCCGCTGTACGGCAAGCTCGCCGACCTCTACGGACGCAAGCAGCTGATGCTGTTCGGGATCGGGCTGTTCGTGCTCGGGTCGCTGCTGTGCGGCGTGGCCTGGGGGATGACCGCGCTGATCGTGTTCCGGCTGGTGCAGGGGCTCGGCGCCGGCGCGATCGGCCCGATCGGGATGACGATCCTCGGTGACATCTACACGCTGCAGGAACGCGCCACCGTGCAGGGGTATCTCGCCAGTGTCTGGGCCATGGCCGCCCTGATCGGGCCCACCTTGGGCGGCGTCTTCTCCGACTCGATCGGCTGGCGGTGGATCTTCTACGTCAACCTCCCCCTCGGAGCCGCGGCGATGTGGGTGATGTGGCGACGGTTCGAGGAGAAGGTCGAGCGTCGCAAGCACCGCATCGACTATCTCGGGTCGACCCTCCTGGGTCTCGGTGGCACCCTGCTGCTGCTGGCGCTGCTCGAGGGCGGCGTCCAGTGGGCATGGGACTCGGGCGCGAGCATCGGCCTGTTCGTGGCCGCGGTCGCGCTGCTGACGGTGTTCGTGGCGGTCGAGCGGCGGGCCAGCGAGCCGGTGCTGCCGCTCTGGGTGTTCCGGATGCGGGTGCTCAACGTCGCCAACGCCGGGTCGTTCGTGGTGGGCGTGCTGCTGATGGGCCTGTCGTCGTACGTCCCGTTGTTCTCACAGAAGGTCCTCGGCACCGGCGCCCTGGTGGCGGGCCTGATCCTGGCCGCGATGACGATCGGCTGGCCGATCGCGGCCTCCACCGCCGGCCGGCTCTATCTCACGGTCGGGTTCCGGTTCACGTTCGTGCTGGGCGGCGTCGTGGCCGTCCTGGGCTCACTGATCCTGGTGACGGTCACCGGCGACAGCTCTCTGTGGCACCTGGCGCTGGCCTGTCTGGTGATGGGCGTCGGGTTCGGGTACGTCGCGTCGCCGGCGGTCGTCGCTGTCCAGACCGCGGTCCCGTGGTCGCAGCGTGGCGTCGCGACCGGGGCGAGCATGTTCGCCCGCTCGGTCGGCAGTGCCGTGGGCGTCGCGATCTTCGGGGCGGTCGTCAACAGCCACGTGAGCAGTCGGCTCGGCACCGGCAGCCCCGACCTCCAGCATGTCTCGGCCGCGGTGCTCGAGCCCGCGATCCACGCCGTGTTCGTGGTCAGCGTCTTCGTCTCGGTGGTGCTGTTGATCGTGAGCGTGGCCATGCCCAAGCGAGTCGTCGAGCCTGCCCCGGTCGACGCACCGGCCGCCTGACCCTGGCTCACCCGCCGAGCGGCTCACCGGCCCACCTCACCAGCTGCCAGCCCCTGTCGGGATCACCCTCGATGACGACCGCGCCGGTGTTCTTGATCCGGCGTTCGCTGACCGCGGGGCCGTCGATGCCTGATACGCACAGCGCGGTGAAGGTGCGGATCGCGGCGCCGTGGCTGAGGGCGACGACCGTGTCCGCGGGCGAGTGACGCGCGGCGATGGCGCGCACCGCGCGGTCGTAGCGCGTGACGAACGTGTGGCCGTCCGTCGACCCGGGCATCACCCGGTCTCGGGCGCCCTCCATCCAGGCCGCCAGACAGCCGAGGAACGTCGCCACCGCCTCTTGGTCGCCGCGCATCTCCAGGTCGCCGGCCCGCACCTCCTCCAGGCCCTGCTGCACGCAGACCTGATGGCCGAGCGCGGCCGCCAGCGGAGCGGCGGTGAGCTGCGCCCGTGGGAGGGGGGAGGCATAGATCCCCGCGACCGGTTCGTCGGCGAGCGCGCCGACGAGGACCTCGGCCTGCCTCCGGCCGAGGTCGGTGAGCCCGGCTCCCGGCGGCGCGGTATCGAGCACGCCCGCGACGTTGGCGGGTGTCTGACCATGGCGGACCAGGTAGAGACGCACGTCCCAGAGACTAGGAGTGCTCCTCGAGCCACCGACGCTCGACGGCCTGTTCGTCGTCCTCGAGTGCCCGGCCGAGGCTCGTCACGGTGAGGCCGGCGCCGCCGGCCCGGGCCAGGACCGCACGGGTGAGCGCGATCCGGTCCAGTCGTGAGGGGGGCGGACCGTCGTCGACCCCGTCCCGCGCGTCCGCGAAGCCGTCGTGCAGCAGCAGCACGCAGCCCTCCGGGGCGAGGGCGCGGGCGTCGGCGAGGTAGTCGTCCTGGGAGAGGTCCTCCCAGTCGCGGCAGTCGGCGCTCCAGCACACCGGCGTCAGCCCCGCGGCCCGGGCCGCCTGCCAGGCCGCGACGTTCTGGGCGCCGTACGGCGGTCGCGACCAGCGAACGGGGACGCCGGCGAGATCCTCCAGCTCGGCCCGGCCGTCGCGGAACCGGTCCTGATGGGCATCGGGCGGCAAGGTCGTGAGCGACCGGTGGTCCAGGCCGTGCAGGCCGATCTCGTGCCCCGCCGCGATGACCTCGCGCAGCAGCCCGGGGTCGACCCGCGCCCGGGTCAGGAGCACGAAGAAGGTCGCCGTCGCGCCGGCATCGGCGAGCACCGGCAGCAGCAGGTCGGTGATGCCCGGCGTCGGACCGTCGTCGTAGGTGAGTACGAAGGACCTGCTCGGGCGGCGCAGCGCCACCACCGAGCTCCCTTCGGTCCCGACCTCAGTCACGTGCCCCCAGCCCCGGGTCGCCGGGGAGTCGACCGTGGATGTGGCAGTCCTCGCGGAGGTCGCTCCCGGGAAGGGCGTACGCCGAGCGCGCCGTCCCCTCGTACCCGAACCCCGCGGCCTCGGCGACGCGACACGACGCCGGGTTGGCCACCGAGTGCTGGAGCTGCACCCGCATCAGGCCGCGAGACTCGAACGCCCAGCGGGTGACGGCGTCCACCATCTGCCGAGCGACCCCTCGACCGCGAGCGGAGGCCAGCACCCTGTAGCCGATCTCGGCGACCAGGTCGTCCTGGTCGATCGCGAACAGGCTGACGTTGCCGACCATCCGGGAGGTGGTCCGGTCGATGGCGTGCCAGGTGGCATGGGTGCCGTCGGACCAGTCGGCCCCGTCGCGGCACCAGGCCTCGGCGGTGCTGACGTCCGGGCAGTCGCGGGCCGGGTTCCACCGGCGGACGTCGGGATCGTTGAGCAGCTCGAAGGCCTCCGCCGCGTCCTCGACGGCCGGTGGCCGGATCACCAGGTCGGCGGTCTCCAGGCGCTCCACGACGCTAGCCACCGACCCGGAGGAGTACGCCGGTGTGGGCCGGCAGGTGCAGCCCGTCGCTCTCGGCGGTGGCCGGCGTGGGGGTCGTGAACAGCACCTCGCCGGTCTCGGGCAACGACACCGGCTCCGTGCCGAAGTTGATCGCGAGGAGCAGGTCGGCCCGTCTGAGCCGGAACAGCCGGGTGTCCTCGTCGGCCGTCGCGACCAGGCCCACGAAGGAGGGGTCGGTCAGCGCAGGCACGGTGCGGCGCAGCGTCGCGAGGCGGCGGTAGACGTCGAGGAGCACGGCATGCCGACCCCTGGAGAGCTCCGACCAGTCCAGCTTCGACCGCTCGAAGGTCGCCGGGTCCTGCGGATCGGGCACCTCGGCAGGGTCCCAGCCCATCCGCTCGAACTCCTGGATCCGGCCCTCGGCGGTGATGCGTCCGAGGTCGGGCTCCGGATGGGAGGTGAAGAACTGGAACGGCGTCGAGGCGGCCCACTCCTCACCCATGAAGAGCATCGGGGAGTACTGGCCGCACAGTGTGAGCAGAGCCGCACACGCCAGCTGGTCGTCGTCGAGGTGCTCGGTCAGCCGGTCGCCGCGGGCCCGGTTGCCGATCTGGTCGTGGTTCTGGCTGCAGACCACCAGCCGCCAGGTGGGCATGCGGGCAGTGTCCACCGGGACGCCGTGGTCGCGGCCGCGGAACGACGACCAGGTGCCGTCGTGGAAGAAGCCTCGCTCGCACACCTTGGCCAGGGCCGAGAGGGGGGCGAAGTCGGCGTAGTAGCCGCTGGTCTCGCCGGTCAGCGCCACATGCAGGGCGTGGTGGAAGTCGTCGCTCCACTGGGCGTCGAGCCCGAAGCCGCCGGCCTCCCGGGGGGTGACCAGCTTCGTGTCGTTGAGGTCGGACTCCGCGATCAGGGTCAGGGGACGCCCCAGGTGGGCCGAGAGGGCCGCGGTCTCGCTGGCCATCTCCTCCTGGATGTGCACGGGCGAGGCGTCCGAGAGCGCGTGCACGGCGTCGAGCCGCAGCGCGTCGACGTGGTAGTCGGCGAACCACATGCGGAGGTTGTCGAGGATGAACCGGCGCACCTCGGCCGATCCCTCGCCGTCGAGGTTGACCAGGTCGCCCCAGGTGTTGCGGCCCTGCTTGAGGTAGGGGCCGAAGAGCGGCAGGTAGTTCCCGGACGGGCCGAGGTGGTTGTAGACGACGTCCTGCACCACCCCGAGTCCCGCCGCATGGCAGGCGTCGACGAAGCGCTGGTACGCCGGGGGGCCGCCGTAGGACTCCGAGACGGCGAACCAGTCGACCCCGTCGTATCCCCAGTTGTGGGTGCCGTTGAAGGCGTTGACCGGCATCACCTCGACCAGGTCCACACCGATCGAGCGGAGGTGGTCGAGCCTCTCGATCGCCGAGTCGAGGGTGCCCTCGGGTGTGAAGGTGCCGATGTGCAGCTCGTAGACCACCGAGCCGGGAAGCTGACGTCCGGTCCACCCGGCGTCGGTCCAGGCGAAGGTCGCCGGGTCGTAGGTGCGCGAGCGCTGGTGGACGCCCGCCGGCTGACGCCGCGACCGCGGGTCGGGCCGAGGCGTGTCCGAGTCGTCGATCAGGAAGCCGTAGTCGAGATCTCCTTCCGCCGGATCAGGGACGGCGTCGTCGGCGACCCACCAGTCCCCGGCCGTCTTCCGCATCTCGACGATCGCATCGCCCACCGACAGGCGCATCCGCTGCGCCAGCGGCGCCCAGACCTCGAACGGCCCATGGGCTCCCGTCCAGAAGCTCATCGGTCCTCCCGGATCAACAGGGCGACGGGGTAGTCGGCCAGCACCTCTCGGGCGGGTGCGTCGCCGGTGTGCTCCCGTCCGGTGAGCAGGTCCGCCCAGGTGCCCGCAGGCAGGGAGAGAACGGTGTCGCCCCAGCCTCGCACGGCCAGCCCGACCGGGAGGCGGGTCGCGACGGTCAGCGCCCCGCCACGGTCGAAGGCGAGCAGATGCCCGGCCGCGTCACCGCGCGCGGCCACCGGCTGGTACGTCGAGAAGCGGTGCGGCTGGTGGCGCCGCAGCGTGAGCGCCGCCTGGGTGACCAGCAGCTTCGCGTCACCGCGGTCGTCGAGGTGGCGGCCGAGGGCCGGCCGCTCGCCGCCGATGACCCGGGTGAGGATCTCGCGACGGACCCCGAAGTCGACCGGTCGACGGTTGTCGGGGTCGACCAGGGACTGCTCCCACAGCTCGCTGCCCTGGTAGACGTCGGGCACGCCTGGCATGGTCAGCGCCACCAGCTTGGCCGACAGGCTGTTGCTCCAGCCCGGCCCGGCGATCTGGTCCAGCAGGCTCTCGAGCACGGCGCCGACCGCGGGGACGTCGAACGCCGCATCGACGGCGGCGTGCACGCGCGACTCGTAGGACGCGTCGGGCTCGGTCCACGTGGTCCGGTCACCGGCCTCGCGCATGGCCTTCTCGGCGTACGCATGCAGCCGGTCGCGCGACGCCGGCCACGCCCCGAGGACGGCCTGCCAGAGGAGACTGCCGAAGGACGGGTCGGGCAACGGGACCAGGGTCAGCAGCGTGTCGACGGCGGCGGACCACCTCTCCGGCACCTCGGCGAGGACCGCGAGGCGGGCCCGCACGTCCTCGCCGCGCTTGGTGTCGTGCGTGGACGTCGTCGTCATCGCCTGCGGCCACTCGCGCTGGCGCGTCGCCATCGCCTCG
>DATBBE010000165.1:0-8995 GCA_036271155.1 Nocardioides sp.
TGTTCTCGCTGACCAGGAACACCTCGCGCACGCCCTCACCCGCCAGCCAGCGCGCCTCGGCCAGCACCTCCGAGGGTCGACGGCTCACGAACGAGCCGCGGAAGCTCGGGATCGCGCAGAAGGAGCACCGCCGGTCACACCCGCTGGCGAGCTTCAACGGCGCCATCGGCCCCCCGGCCAGCCGTCGGCGTACGGCGCGCGGGCCGCTGGCCGGCGCCCCCCGGCCCAGCTCGCCGGTCGTCCCCTCCACGCCCGTCGAGACGGTCGCGTCGGTCGAGATGGTCGGGACCAGGCCGTGCCCGGGCACCGAGACCAGGCTCGGGGCGCGCTCGGCCGGCGAGATCGGCAGCAGCAGGCGACGGTCGCGGGGCGTGTGCGGGTGGAGGGTCTCGCCGGCCAGGATCGAGCGGAGCCGGGCGGCGATCTCCGGGTAGTCGTCGAAGCCGAGCACCGCGTCGGCCTCCGGCAGCGACTCGGCGAGGTCCTTGCCGTACCTCTCGGCGAGGCAGCCGACCGCGACCACGGCGCGCGTGCGACTCCCGGAGCCCTTGAGATCGGAGGCGGCGAGCAGGGTGTCCACCGAGTCCTTCTTGGCGGCGTCGACGAACCCGCAGGTGTTCACCACGACCGTCTCGGCGTCCGCAGGGTCGTCGACGAGGCGGAACCCGTCGGCGGCGAGTCGCCCGGCGAGCTCCTCGGAGTCGACGTCGTTGCGCGCGCAACCGAGCGTCACCAGGGCGACGGAGACGTCGGCCCGGTGGTCGCCCTGCTCGTCGGGTCGGGAGTCGGAGGTCGTGGAGGTCATCACGGCGAGTATGCCGTCCGGCTCACACCACGCCGTCCTCAGCCACCTCGCGGCGGCACGTGGAGGCTCCTCAACGCCGCCCGACGTAGGTCTGGGAGGCCGGGCGACCCGCGGGCCCCATGCGCCCGCGGTCCTGCCCGTCCACCGACACCTGCACCGACCCGTCGGTGGCCTGGATCCGCACCGGCGGTGACGCCTGCACGGTGTGCTTCTGGCCGTAGGCCAGGTCGCCGGTGAACACCAGCTTCCCGAGGCCGTCGCGGACCACGACCCGTGCCCCGCCACCGGCGGCGGTGAGCGTGACCGGCACCGGCTTGGTGAGCACCGAACGGCTGTGGTTGGGGCCGCCGGACCCGCTCAGGACGGCTTCGTCGGGGCTCCGGCCCGGACCACCGGTCACCAGCCGCGCGACCGACCAGCACAGCACCAGCGCCATCACCGCCGCGACCAGGACCGACCAGTTGGGTCCGCCGCGGGTCGCCCGGATCGACCCGGCGCCCGCGAGGTCCGCCTCGAAGACGGCACGCGGGTCGATCGGGGCGTCGGCGTACCGCTCGTCGTACGTCGCGAGCATCGGCGCGGCCTCGACCCCGAGCACCCGCGCCAGGGTCCGTAGATGGCCGCGAGCGTAGAAGTCGCCGCCACAGGCACCGAAGTCGTCGACCTCGATCGCCTCGATCACGTGGGGCCGGATGCGGGTGCGCTCGGCGAGCTGGTCGACGGTCAGCCCCAGGCGCTCACGAGCGGCCGCGAACTGCGGCCCGATCACGGGCTCGGGAGCCGGCGCGTCGGGGAGGTCGTGGAGGTCGGAGAGGTCGTCGCCGATGACCAGCGGCTCCTGGGCCAACGGCACGGCGTGCAGCGCCTCCCAGACCTGGGTGTCCTCCCCGAAGGCCTCGTCGAGATCGGCTCGCGACTCGTGTCTGATCTCGGCCCGGGCGGCAGACAGCGTGTCGCGGATCGGAAGAGGGGTCGCGCTCGCGACGACCTCACGCTCCTCATCCACCGGGTCGCCGACCGGATCGTCGAAGCCTGGCTCGTCGTACGCCGGATCGTCGTCCTCGAGGTACTCGTCGTCGTCCAGCACGCCCTCCGCGACGGCTGGGGCCGGGCGCTCGAGGAGCGCGGCGACCCTGCCGATCAGGTCCGCGACCGCCGGCCGGGGATCGGGCAGACGGAGCGTGCGCCATCCCCCCTGGTCGGTCTGCGGCTCCGCGGTCGGTAGCTCAGCGGCAACCGCCTCGTCCGAGCCGGGCTCCGCCTCCGCGACCGTCGCAACGGGGACCGTCTCGATGACCGGCGTGCGGCCGTCCGCGAGCTCGCGCAGGGCCTGGACCAGGCCGAACGGGGCCCCGACCACGCGTGTGCCGAGCCCGATCGGGACCGCCAGCGGCGAGCGATGCAGCCGCCGGTTGAGGCGCGCGGTACGCCGGGCGGCGGGGTCGAGGTCCTCCAGGACTCGTTGGACGTAGTGGGTGCGCACGGTCAGCAGGCCGTCCCGCCACCAGTGGCCGCTGGGGGTGTGGTCGATCTCGTGGAGCCCGCCCCACGGCAGGCCGACCCAGGTGCGGCCGAGGCGCAGCCTGACCCCGAGGTCGTCGGCCACGAGCAGTGGCGTGCGGGCGTCGACCAGCGCGACGAGGTTGGCGACGCCGATCAGCCCGAGGACGATCCCCAGCACCCAGTCCACGACACCGCCTCCGTCGGCGGCGCGGGCGAGGTAGGCCAACGCGACCAGCGAGGCGCCGGCCCCCAGGGCGGCGGCCGGGCCGGGACGTCGGCGTACCTCCACGACGCGCTCGGGCGCACCGCCGGGGTCGCCGATGGTCTCCAGGACGGGCCGCTCGTCGGCGAGGTCGGTGTCGATGCTCATCAAGTGCTCATCTCCCCTTGCAGAGTCGCGATCACGCTGTCGATCTCGTCCGGCTTCACCAGCACGTCGCGGGCCTTGGATCCCTCGGAGGGCCCCACGACGCCACGGCTTTCGAGGATGTCCATCAAGCGCCCGGCCTTGGCGAAGCCGACCCGGAGCTTGCGCTGCAGCATCGAGGTCGAGCCGAACTGCGTGGACACGACGAGCTCGACCGCCTGGATCACCAGGTCGAGGTCGTCGCCGATGTCGTCGTCCAGCTCGCGTTTGCTCTGCTGCGGAGCGGTCACGTCTTCTCGGTACGTCGGCGTCAGCTGCTTCTTGCAGTGCGCGACCACCTGGTGGACCTCGGCCTCGGTGACCCACGAGCCCTGGACCCGCACCGCCTTCGAGGCGCCCATCGGCAGGAAGAGCCCGTCACCCTGGCCGACCAGCTTCTCAGCTCCGGGCTGGTCCAGGATGACCCGGCTGTCGGCCAGGCTGGAGGTCGCGAACGACAGTCTCGAGGGCACGTTCGCCTTGATCAGGCCGGTGACCACGTCGACGCTGGGGCGCTGGGTGGCCAGCACGAGATGGATGCCGGCGGCCCGGGCCAGCTGGGTGATCCGGACGACGGCGTCCTCGACGTCGCGCGGGGCGATCATCATCAGGTCGGCGAGCTCGTCGACCACCACGACGAGGTAGGGGTACGGCGCGACCTCGCGCTCGCTGCCCGGCGGCACCTTGACCTTCCCGGCTCGCACGGCCTTGTTGAAGTCGTCGACGTGCCGGAAGCCGAAGTTCGCGAGGTCGTCGTACCGCAGGTCCATCTCGCGCACGACCCAGGCCAGTGCCTCGGCCGCCTTCTTCGGGCTGGTGATGATCGGCGTGATCAGGTGCGGGATGCCTTCGTAGGCGTTCAGCTCGACCCGCTTCGGGTCGATCATGATCATCCGCACCTCGTCGGGCGTGGAGCGCATCAGCAGTGAGGTGATCATCGAGTTGATGAAGCTCGACTTGCCCGAGCCGGTGGCACCGGCGACCAGCAGGTGCGGCATCTTCGCGAGGTTCGCGACGACGAAGCCACCCTCGACGTCCTTGCCGAGACCGACCACCAGCGGGTGATGGTCGGAGCGGGCGGTGTTGGAGCGCAGGACGTCGCCCAGCGAGACGATCTCCTTGTCGGCGTTGGGGATCTCGATGCCGATCGCGGACTTGCCGGGGATCGGGCTGAGGATGCGGACGTCGGCGCTGGCGACGGCGTAGGCGATGTTCTTCGACAGGGCGGTGACCTTCTCGACCTTCACCGCGGGTCCGACCTCGACCTCGTAGCGAGTGACGGTGGGGCCACGGGTGTAGCCGGTGACCTGCGCGTCGATGCCGAACTCGTCGAGCACCTGGGTGAGGCGGCCCACGACGTCGTCGCTGGCTCGCGACCGGGCCTTGTGCACCGAGCCGGGCTTGAGCACCTGGTTGGCGGGCAGGCTGTAGACGACGTCGCCGGACAGCTCCAGCTGCTCCATCCGCTCGGGCAGCGGCGTGTGCGGCGGGGGTACGAGGTCGGTGGCCGTATCGGCGTCGTCGGGGTCGTCCACGGCCACCGCGATGGCCTGGGTCGCGTCGGGGTCGGGGTCGGTGGTCTCGCCGCGCCTGCGGCGTTTGCGCAGCTCACGCTCGGACAGGACCGGACTGTCGTAGGCGGGATCGCCCATCTCGGGGTCGTCGTCGCCGGTGACCGGACCGCGGCCCCGGCTACGGACGCCGTTCTCGGGCAGGTCCGTGGACTCGGCGGGCGCACGACCGAGCATCCGGTCCCGGAAGGCCGCCAGCTTGACCGGGACCTGGTAGACCGGCGTCGCGGTGACCACCAGTACCCCGAAGACCGCCAGCAGGAGCAGCAGCGGCACCACGACGTACGCCGTGCGCAGCAGGTCGAGCAGCAGGCTCGACACGACGTACCCGATGGCGCCACCGGCGTCCTGGAGGTCGGAGGAGTCTCCGTTCACCGGTGCCGGGTTGCCCGCGGCGATGTGGACGGTGCCGAGCACACCGAAGCCGAGCGCGACCCAGCCGACCACCTGACGCCCAGCCGGTCCGTTGCTCTCGGGGTCGCGCATGTTGCGCCAGCCGACCCACACCAGGATCAGCGGCACCAGCCAGCCGACCTTGCCCACGGAGCCCGCCACGATGGTGCGCACCCCGTGCATCAGGCCACCTGGCAGCTGCCACCAAACGGCGGCGGCGACCACGACGGCCAGGCCCATCAGGAACAGGCCCACCCCGTCACGGCGGTGCTCGGGCTCGAGGTCATGAGCGGTCTTCCCGACCTTGCGGGCGATCGCGCCGAGACCGTGGGCGACGCCCAGCCAGAGGGCGGCGATCCCCCGGCCCACTGCCGCGAAGAGCCGCAGGACCGGGCCGCGCCCCGAGCGGACCGCTCGGGGCGCCGGACGCCGGCGCGCGGACGCGCGCGATCGCTTCTTCTTCGACGTACGCCGGGATCGCGTCGCGGGCTTGGGCTTGCTCCTGCTTCGCGCACCCGGCGGGGAAGACGTACGGGTCGCCATGGTGACGAATCTAGGTCACCGTCACTCCTGTCACACGCACCACACGCCGCTCAGGACTCCCAGTGTTGCGAGACCCCAGTGTCGCGAGACTCCCTTGCTACGAGCGGCGCACGAGCAGGCCTCGGACGTACTGAGCCTGGCCGAGGTGGGCGTTCACCTCGTTGGCCACGCTCACCAGGCGCACCCCCTGGGTCACCGGCGGGTCCCACGCCTCGTCGACGACGCGGTCGAGATCCTGCGGCTCGAGCGTCGCGACGTACGCCGCGGAGCGGGCTGCGACGGCGTCGTAGTACCCCGCGAGCAGCTCACCGCTGACCCGGACCTTCGCGACGTCTGCGGCACTCATCGCGTAGCCGTGCTCGTGGACGTCGAAGGGAAGGTCGAACCTGTCGGCCCAGCCACCGGTGACCCACACCTGCTCGCTCCCGGCTGCGCCGGCGACGTGGTCGTCCTCGATCCGGCTGAGGTGCCAGACCAGCCAGGCGATGGAGTTGGCCTCGGGGTCGGGACGCCAGGCCAGGTCGTCGACGTCGAGGCCGGCGACAAGATCGGGCATCTGCTCGCGCACCCGACCCAAGGAGTCGGCGAGAAGCTCACTGACGTTCATGTGGTCACTGTGTCACGGTCCGCCGACAGCCCGTCCCGAGTCGTCACCGGGTGTCATGCTGCCTGCGTGGAGCTGATCTGGGTCCTGCCGGCCGTGCTGGCGCCCGTCGACTGGTACGCCGTGGCCCGGGGTGACCGGCGTACCGAGACGTGGGCGAAGCCGGCCACCCTGGTCGCCCTGATCGTCGTGGCCGTCGTGCTCGGTGCGACCGACACCGCCGCGGGTGGCTGGCTGCTGGTGGCGCTGGTCCTGGGGCTGGCCGGCGACGTCTTCCTGCTCGGCGACTCCGACACCCGGTTCCGGCTCGGGCTGGCGGCGTTCCTGGTCGGCCACCTGGTCCTCGTCGTCTCCTTCACCCGGCTCGGGCTCCACCCGCCCGGCTGGCAGTGGGTGGCCTGGCTGGTGCTCTTCGCCTGCCTGATCGCCACCCGGCGCGTCGTGCCGGCGACGTTCCTGCGCGGTGGCCGCGCCCTGGCCTTCCCCGTCGCGCTCTACACCGTGGTCATCGGCGCGATGGTGCTCGTCGCCTTCGACACCGGCCACCCGGCGATCGCGATCGGGGCGACCGTCTTCGCCGCCAGCGACACCATCCTCGCCATCGAGCGCTTCGTGTCGCCACGGCCCTGGGCCCCCGTCGCGGTGATGGTCACCTACCACCTCGGCCAGGCCCTGATCGTGGCCGGACTCCTCGCCGCCACCTGACGCCCCCAGCGGTGGCTCAGCCATCATGGCCCCATGACCGACAGTCGTGCCGCGTTCCTGTCCGCCGCCGAGTCCTACGTCGCACAGGTCGCGAGCATCCCGGTCGACGCGCTCACCGGCCCCGGGCTCGGCGAGTGGGACCTGCGCTCCCTGGTCGGCCACACCTCGCGGTCGCTGGTGACGGTCGAGACCTATCTCGAGCAGCGGGCCGAGGAGGTCGCCGTTCCGACTGCTGCGGCCTACTACCTCGCGATCGCCGGCGCGCTCGGGGCAGGCGGCTCGGATGGCGCTGCCATCGTCGAGCGTGGTCGGCAGGCAGGGCTCGCACTCGGTGAGGACCCCGCGGCGTACGTCCGCGACCTGGCGGACCGGGTCGGTGAGAGGCTCGCGGCGTTCGACGGCGACTGCCTGCTGACCACCATCGCCGGCGGGATGCGGCTCGACGAGTATCTCCGCACCCGCATCTTCGAGCTCGTCGTCCACGGTTTCGACATCGCGGTCGCCTCGGGGGTGGACCCGGCGTTCGCCGAGGAACCCCTCGTCGACGCCGCGACCCTCGCCGCCGAGGTCGCCGCTCTGTCCGGAGGCGCACGCGAGCTGCTCCTGGCCGTGACCGGTCGTCAGGGGCTGCCGACCGGCTTCAGCATCGTGTGACTGCGAGGATGGGCTGATGGCCTCCACGTCGACGCAGATCCTCGAGCTGCTGCTGGCCTTCGGGCTCTCGACCCTGGTCGGACTCGAGCGCGAGCTGCGCGGGAAGAGCGCGGGCGTGCGCACCCAGGCCATCGTCGGCACCTCGTCCGCGCTGATCCTGCTCGTCAGCAAGTACGGCTTCCAGGACGTCCTGGCCCACAACGTCGTCCTCGACCCGTCGCGGGTCGCCGCGCAGGTCGTGTCCGGCATCGGCTTCCTCGGAGCCGGGTTGATCATCACCCGACAGGGCGCGATCCGCGGGCTGACCACCGCTGCGGCCGTCTGGGAGACGGCCGCGATCGGGATGGCGGCCGGAGCAGGGCTGTGGCAGCTGGCGATGACCGTGACCGCCCTCCACTTCGTGATCGTGGTCGGCTTCACGGCCGTGGTCGCGCGGCTGCCCGGCTCACTGGGTGGGTCGACCCGGCTCCACGTGGTCTACCTCGACAGTCGCGGGGTCCTGCGGCAGGTGCTCCACGAGTGCAGCTCGCGCGGGTGGACCCTCACCGCGATGGCCGCGGATCCCCCGGGCGCCGAACGCGTCCTCGGACAGTCGCTCAGCCCGGCCGACCACGACCAGGTCGGAGTGATGCTGACCCTGAGCGGACGAGGGGTGCACCAGGCCGCCAACGTCCTGGGCGGGATCGACGGCGTCCGCCTGATCGACAGGATCGACGAGGAGGCCGAGTAGTCTCCCTCAGCACGTCGGTCGAGAAGGAGCAGCCCATGCAGCAGGATCTCGTCGACCGCGTCATCGACGCCGCTGCCTCGGTCGTGGCCAGTGGAGCGATCTCCGCCAACGGTCATGGGAACGTCAGCATCCGGGTGCCGGAAGCCGCCGAGATGTACTTCACCTCGGCTCCCTCCCTGAAGGGCCTCACCGCCGAAGGGGTCGTGCGAGTGGGCCTCGACGGCACGCTGATCGAGGGTGCACTGCCACCGATCCAGGGAGCCGTCGTCGCGATGCACACCGCGATGTACGCCGACCGCGACGACGTCGGCTGCGTGATCCACACGCACTCCCCCTGGGCGACGGCGTACGCCGTGGCCCGGCAGCCGATCGACGTCTGGATCGAGGCGCTGGCCATGTTCGGGCTGGCCGACGGGGTGCCCGTCGCCGGCTACGGCCCGCGTGGTTCCGACGAGGCGATCGCGGAGATCCGCGCGGCCGTGCGCCCGGGCAACCCCGCGGTGCTCCTCGCCAACCACGGCGTCCTGGTCTTCCACCGGACGCCCGAGCTCGCCGTCCTGGTCGGCGGGGTCGTCGAGGAGGCCGCCCAGGCGTCGATCAGCGCTCGCGCGCTCGGCGGACCGGTGGCGATCGCCGAGGAGCACCGCGCCGCGGCGCTGCAGCGCGCCATGGCCTTCGAGGACACCGGCACCCAGCGGGTGTGAGGGTCGCCATGGTCTCGTGACGGGCGTAGAACGCCCTCCTCGACCAGCGGGGCAGCGTAGAACGTCCCGCCCTATGCCTCGATCACCACCGGGATGATCATCGGACGCCGGCGGAGCTCGCGGTTGACCCAGCGACCCACGACGCGGCGTACGACCTGCTGGAGCTGGTAGGTGTCGGACGTCCCGTCGCGCATCGCCTGGTCGAGCGCGTCGATGATGGGCTGCTTGATGCCCTCGAACGCGGTGTCGTCCTCGGCCAGGCCGCGGGCGTGGACCTCGGGCCCGCTTGAGACCTTGCCGCTGACGGAGTCGATGACCACGATCACCGAGACGAAGCCCTCCTCGCCGAGGATCCGGCGGTCCTTGAGGTCGGACTC
>DATBBE010000166.1:0-4376 GCA_036271155.1 Nocardioides sp.
AACGGCCACCAGAACCTCACTCCCCCGCGCACGATCGGCCACGAGATCGCCGGCGAGGTCGTGGCGGTGGGCTCGGCCGTGAACACGACGTACGCCGGCGACTGGAAGGTCGGTGACCGCGCCCAGGTGATCGCGGCCGTGCCGTGCGGTGAGTGCTACGAGTGCAAGAAGGGCTGGATGGCGGTCTGCCAGAACCAAACCTCCGTCGGCTACCAGTACGACGGTGGGTTCGCCGAGTTCATGATCGTGCCGAGGCAGGTGCTCAAGGTCGACGGCCTGAACCTCATCCCCGACAACGTGGGGTACGACGAGGCGTCGGCCGCCGAGCCGTTCGCGTGCGCGATCAACGCCCAGGAGCTGCTCGGCATCGAGCCCGGCGACACCGTCGTGGTCTTCGGCGCCGGCCCGATCGGCTGCATGCACATCCGGATCGCCCGCGGCGTCCACGGATGCGGTCCGGTCTACCTCGTCGACGTCAACGCCGAACGGCTGAAGATGTCCGCCGAGGCCGTGCAGCCCGAGGAGACCATCGACGGCTCGCAGGTCGACGTCGTCGAGAGGGTCATGGAGCTGACCGGTGGCCGCGGCGCCGACGTCGTGATCACCGCGACCGCCGCGAACATCACCCAGGAGCAGGCGATCTCGATGGCCGCGCGCAACGGGCGTATCTCGTTCTTCGGCGGTCTGCCGAAGACCAACCCGACGATCACCTGCGACTCCAACCTCGTGCACTACCGCCAGCTGCACATCCACGGGGCCAACGGCTCCGCTCCCGAGCACAACAAGCGCGCGCTGGAGTACATCTCCACCGGTCAGGTGCCGGTCAAGGACCTGATCACCCGTCACATCCCGCTCGCCGACGTCCTCTCGGCCTTCGACATCGTCGCCAAGGGTGAGGCCATCAAGGTCACTGTGGAACCCGAGTGAGGACGCTCCGGCACGGCGGAGCCGGGCCGGAGCGACCGGAGCGAGCGCCGCAGCGAGCTTGCTCGCAAGGCAAACCTCCGGCACGGCGGAGCCCGGCCGGAACGACCGGAGCGAGCTTGCTCGCAAGGCAAACCCTCGTCCGACTAAACCCGTTCGGCCGCTGATGGCGTAGAACGGGCATGGAGAGCCTGATCTCCGGAGGGCGGGACATGACCGAGCGCGGGACCCCTGCGGACTTCGCGCAGTGGGTGCAACCGCACCTCCCGGTCCTGTCGCGCTACGCCGCTCGGCAGGTGACGCCCGCCGACCGGGACGACGTCGTCCAGGAGGCGCTGATCCGAGCCTGGCAGCGCTGGTCGACGTACGACGACTCGCGGGGCGCGCCCGTCGCCTGGCTGGTCGGAATCCTCGCCGACCGCTGCCGCCGCCACCGCACTCGCCGGCCGGTCGACCAGCTGGTCGAGCTGGTCGAGCACGGTGCGGCTGCTCCGACCAGCCACGACGTCGACCTCGAGCGGGCCATCGAGGGACTCAGCCGTCGGCAGCGCCAGGCCGTCGACCTGCACTACTTCGTAGGCCTCGACGTGGCCACCGTGGCCGCGGTCATGGACTGTGCCCCCGGCACTGTCAAGGCGACCCTGCACCAGGCCCGGGCCCGGCTGCGCGACCTGTTGGGAGACGACGATGCCTGACCTCTTGGACAACCGGATGGACGACCGCATGGACCAGCGTCTCTCCGAGGCCGGCCGACGCTGGAGGGCCGAGCAGCCGCCGCCGACCGCCGTTCCCCTGGAGCGGCTCGACGAGGCGACCCCTCGTCGCGTGGGCTGGGCAGCCGCACTGGCGGCCGCGGCGGCCGTCCTGGTGGTCGGGGGCGGTGTGGTCGGCGTCGTGCGTGCGACCGGCAGCCACTCCGCCGCACCGTCGGGCCAGCCCACCAGCTCTCAGAGCGTCCGCTTTGGTCCCGTGGAGAAGGGGACCCCCGTCCGGCGGGAGGTCGTGCCGTGGCATCCGCTGAAGGCCCGACACCCGAAGGTCGGACACCGGGTGCACGGGCAGCTGGTGACGCCGTACGACGGGATCGTCGCGAGCGGGCACATCTCCGGACACCTCCATCCGGGCGACACACTCGTCTTCGTGGTGACGCTCGAGTCGGACACCCGCGTGGTGCTGGACCCGTGTCCGGACTTCGACATCGCCTTCGGCCGCCACGCGAGCTACCAGGGCCAGCTGAACTGCGCTCAGGTCCCGTACCGTACCGGGCCCTCAGGCGCCCACGTGTCTGCCAAGAAGCTCAAGCCGTACCTCCCGCCCGGCAGGTCGGTGAGGTTCGAGATGCGGATGCAGGTCCCCGACGAGCACGGCCGACAGAAGGTGCTGTGGACCCTCGACGGTCCGGAGTCCTCGCCCGGCTTCTACGGGATCGTCCGGGTCACGCCGCGGCGCTGAGGCCGAGCCTGGTCCCAGAGCTCAGCTCGGGCCGACGATGGCGAGGATCTCGGGCTGGCTGAACAGGTCGGCAGCCAGGGCGCGGACGTCGTCGAGCGTGACGGCCTCCACCCGGGCGAGCACCTCGTCGATGCTGAGCAGCTCGTCGTCGACCAGCTCGGACTTGCCCAGGCGGGTCATCCGGGACGCTGAGTCCTCCAGGCCCAGCACGAGGCCGCCCTTCAGCTGGCCCTTCCCTCGGGTCAGCTCGTCGAGGTCGATGCCGTCCTGGGCGATCTTCGCGAGCTCGGCGCGCACGACGTCGAGCACCTGCTGGAGCTTGTTCGGCAGGCAGCCGACCGACACTCCGACCAGGCCGGCGTCGATGTGCTGACTGGCGAAGGAGAACACGGAGTAGGCCAGGCCACGCTTCTCGCGGACCTCCTGGAAGAGCCTGCTCGACGTCCCACCGCCGAGGGCCGCGTTGAGGACGCCGAGCGCGAAGCGGCGCGGGTCGGACCTGGTCAGACCCTGCACCCCGAGGACGACGTTGACCTGCTCGAACTGCCGGGTCGCCTCGGCCGTGCCGGTGCCGATCTTGCGGGGACGCGTGGTCTGCGCCTTGACGACGGGCTCGGCTCGACCCGCCAGGAACTGACGTCGTGAGAACGCCGTACGGACCAGCCTGACGACCTGGGCGTGGTCGAGGTTGCCCGCGACCGAGACGACCATGCGCTCAGGGCGGTAGTGGCGCTGGTAGAAGCGGCGGATCTGGTCGCGGGTCATCGCCTCGATCGAGGCGGCCGTGCCGGCGATGGGCCGTCCGAGCGGAGAGTCGCCCCAGGCCAGTGACGAGAAGAGGTTGTGGGCGACGTCGTCGGGGTCGTCATCGTGCATCGCGATCTCGTCGAGGATCACGTCGCGCTCGGCATCGACGTCGTCGGTCGTCAGCAGGGAGGAGGTGATCATGTCGCCGAGCACGTCGACCGCGAGCGGAAGATCCTGGTCGAGGATCCGCGCGTGGAAGCAGGTGTACTCCTTGGCGGTGAAGGCGTTGAACTCTCCGCCGACCGCGTCGAGCGCCACCGAGATGTCAAGAGCCGAGCGCTCGGGGGTGCCCTTGAAGAGCAGGTGCTCCAGGAAGTGTGAGCAGCCGTGCAGGGCCGGCGACTCGTCGCGGGAGCCGACACCGACCCAGACCCCGATGGTCGCGGACCGCTGGCCCGGAATCTGCTCGGTGATGATCCGCAGCCCGCTCGGGAGCGTCGTACGGCGCACCACGCCGCCGTCCTCCTTGAGCAGGGTCCGCGTGGTGCCCGAAGGCCCCGTGGGCTTCGCGACCCCGGCGGCCTGGGTAACCGGCGACCGGCCGGCAGCAGGCTGCCGGCCGGTCGTCGTGGTTGCCACGTGTGTCACGAGCAGGTCACTCGGTGACCTGGGCCGTGGCCTCGGTCGACTCCGCTGTGGCCGGCTCGTCGGACTCGGCCGAGGCCGAGTCGCTGCTGTCGTCGTCGACCACGGGGATCAAGGACAGCTTGCCGCGGTCGTCGATCTCGCCGATCTCGACCTGGATCTTCTGGCCGACCGAGACGACGTCGTCGACGTTCTCGACCCGCTTGCCGCCCACCAGAGCGCGCAGCTTGGTGATGTGGAGCAGGCCGTCCTTGCCCGGGAGCAGGGAGACGAACGCACCGAAGTTGGTCGTCTTCACGACGGTGCCGAGGTAGCGCTCGCCAACCTCGGGCATCGTCGGGTTGGCGATCGCGTTGACCGCGTTGCGCGCAGCCTCGGCCGCCTCGCCGTTGGTCGCCCCGATGTAGACCGTGCCGTCGTCCTCGATCGACAGGGTCGCGCCGGTGTCGTCCTGGATCTGGTTGATGACCTTGCCCTTGGGCCCGATCACCTCGCCGATCTTGTCGACCGGCACCCGGATGCTGATGATCCGCGGGGCGTACACCGACATCTCCTCGGGGGCGTCGATGGCCTCGGCCATCACCTCCAGGATCGTCAGCCGCGCGTCC
>DATBBE010000167.1:0-5206 GCA_036271155.1 Nocardioides sp.
CGCCGGGATCAGCCGCTGCTGGCGGTACTCCCGCTCGAGCACGATCCCGTCGCCCCGGGCCTTCTCGATCGCCGCCTCGACGTCGCCGCCGGTGCCGGCCTCGCCGGAGTCGAAGACCCACAGTGCCGACTTGTTGGTGCCGGCGTCCGGATGGGCCAGGACCTTGTCCTCAGCCGACTCCTTGAGGTCGAGTGCTGCCGGCAGCTCGGCGTAGTCGACGTCCACGAGCTCGGCGGCGTCGCGTGCGGCCGCGGCGGTGCGAGCCACGACGACGGCGACGATCTCACCGGCGAACGCGACGCGGTCGGCGGGCATCGGCGAGTGGTTCGGCGTGACCTGGTCGGGGGTGATCGGCCAGGCGTTGATGCAGACGCCGAGCTCGTCGCCGAAGTCCTTGCCCGTGAGCACGTCGACGACGTTGGGCGAGCTCTTCGCGGCAGCCACGTCGATGGCGGTGATCGTCGCGTGGGCGAAGGGGCTTCGCACCATCGCGAGGTGCAGCATGCCCGGGAGGGTGATGTTGTCGGTCCAGCGCGTGCGACCGGTGATCAGCCGCTGGTCCTCCTTGCGCCGGCGGTCCTTCCCGATCTCGGGGGCGGCGGGGGCCTCGGCGACGGCGGTCACTGGGCACCTGCCTTCTCGCCGGAGTTCTCCGCGGCGTACAGCACGCTCTTGACGATGTTGTGGTAGCCGGTGCAGCGACAGAGGTTGCCTTCGAGCCCGACCCGCACCTCCTGCTCGGTGGGGTGGGGGTTCTCGGTGAGCAGGTCGACGGACTGCATGATCATCCCCGGCGTACAGAAGCCGCACTGGAGGCCGTGGCACTCCTTGAAGGCCGCCTGCACGGGGTGGAGCTCGCCGTTCTGGGCGAGCCCCTCGATCGTGGTCACCTCGTGCCCGTCGGCCTGGACCGCGAGCACGTTGCAGCTCTTCACGCTCCGACCGTCGAGGTGGACGGTGCAGGCACCGCAGTTGCTGGTGTCGCAGCCGATCACCGTGCCCGTCTTCCCGAGCTTCTCGCGGAGGTACTGCACCAGCAGCATCCGTGGCTCGACGTCGTCGGTGACGTTCTCCTGGTCGACTCGCATGCTGATCTTCATCGAGGGCCTGCCCTTTCGCGTGGCGAGACGCACCACGGCGTGTGGTCGGGCTCACGGTAGGCCGGAGCCGGTTGGTGAAAGGTTGCTCCAGTCATCGGACGCCGCCACGCCCACCGGCCGCGGCCTAGGATCCGCCCGTGGAGCAGTGGGAGGTGGTGTCGACCGGGCACACCGATGCCGTCGTACGCCGGTCTCCCGACGGCCTGTGCTACGTCAAGTCCGGCTCGGGACCCGTCCGCGACGAGCTGAGTGACGAGCGCGACCGCCTGCTGTGGCTGGCGACGACCGACCTGCCCGCGCCGGAGGTCCTCGACTGGGAGGACGACGGGGAAAGCGCGACGCTCACGACGGCCACCGCTCCCGGCATACCCCTGAGCGAGCTCCCGCGAGAGGCCGTCCCGGAGGGGGCGCGGTCACTGGGCCTGTTCCTGCGACGCCTGCACGACATGGCCAGGGAGTCGTGCCCCTTCGAGCGGTGGCTGGCGGTGACGATGGGGCTCGCCCAGGTGCAGACGGGCGAGGGCCGGGTCGACGAGGACGACTTCGACGAGGAGCGGGAGGGCCGGTCGGCCGCGGAGCTCCTGGACGCGCTGGTGGAGGACCGCCCCCGGGCCGAGAGGCTCGAGATGGGCGACCTCGTCATCTGTCACGGCGACGCCTGCCTCCCCAACTTCCTGGTCGACCCCGGCACCTTCGAGGTGACGGCCATGATCGACGTCGGCCGGCTCGGAGTGGCCGACCGGCACCTCGACCTGGCCCTCGCCACCCGGTCGATGTCGGACACCTCCCTCAACCCGGCGTACGGCCCGGAGGCGACCACGGCCATGCTCGACGCCTACGGACTCACCACCGACCCCTGGCGCCTCGACTTCTACCGCCTGCTCGACGAGCTCTTCTGAGCCGTGGCCCCCGCGCTGGCTGAGGAAGAAAACGCGGACGAACTGAGCGACACTCCCGGGTTTCGGGCGAATTCGTCCGCGTTTTCCTCGACGAGGGGCGGAGGGGACCGTCAGTGGGTGCAGGCGCCGCCGTAGAAGTCGGGGCCGTCGAGGCCCGGGCCGGTGATCGAGGGCTTCTGGCCCGCCGAGTACGCCGTGTCGAACCACTGCGTGAAGAAGTCGCCGAGCCGCTGCCGGCAGGCCTGGGTGTCGCGAGGCAGGAAGTGGGTGAACTCCGCCTCGAGCTGCGGCTCGGTGATGCTGCTGCCCCCGTAGTCGCGCTGGATCCTGCGCAGCGCCCGGTCGAACCTGCCGTGACCGAGCACCTGGCGCAGCGCGAGGTACGCCGTCCCGGGCCGGGTGTACGTCGAGCTGCCGGAGAACAGTCGCGCCGGCGTCGGGTCGGAGGGGGCGAACGTCCACAGAGACGTGCTGGCGTAGTTCTGGTCGAACGTCTCGGTCAGGCTCTGCTGGAACGCCTTGCGCCCGGCAGCCGCGTGCACGCCGCCGGCGGCAGCCGCCGCCTGGCGGGCGTGGAAGAGGTACTCGCCCACGGTGGCCATGCCCTCCTTGAAGAAGGTCATGGAGAAGCTGTGCTCGGTGACGTGGTCACCCCACCACTGGTGCATGTTCTCGTGGTTGAACGTGTCGAGGTCGATGCGACCGCCCGCGAACGTGATCATCGTCTGCATCTCCTCCTCGAAGCTCGCGGGAGGGGTGCCGATCACGACGCCGTCGGTGCGGAACGGGAAGGGACCGTTGAACCGGCTCTGGAAGTCGGTGATGTCCTGCTGCTTGCGCATCACCTTGAGGTTGGCCTTCTTGCGCGCCGGGCTCAGCGAGCTGGCCTGCGCCTCGTAGTAGCGGATGCCGTGCCGACCGACGTGCGAGGTCAGGTCGTAGTGACCGATGCTGCTCTCGACGAGGTAGTTGGCGACCGGTGCGCCCGACACCCAGTGGAACGTCCTCGACCCGTGCGGGAAGCGGTGGTCGGGCCGGTGCCGGCGTACCGAGACCAGGCGGCCGTTCGCGATCGCCGTCCGGCTCTTGTTCACGGTCTCGCGGAAGACGTAGTCCGGCTTGATGCTCGGGTAGTTGTTCAGCGGCATCCAGTCCTCGGTGCCGACCGGCTCGGTCGTGACGAAGCCGCCGTCGCCCTTCGGCTGGACCGAGCGGAACCAGCCCTCCGTCGAGCCGTCACCGTCGAGGTGTACGCCGGGGCGCCCGGTGTAGGCGATCCGCACGTGGAACCGCCGGCCCTTCTGGATCGGCGCCGGCGGGGTGATCACGAGCTTGTTGGCCGGGCACGGCTGGCCGTCCTGGGCGTTCACGTCCGAACCGGTCACCTCCGGCGTGCAGGCGGGCGGGAGCGGATTGGCGAGCGGGCCGCCCACGGGGTTCACCTGGGAGGCCTCGTGGGCCTTCGGGTCGGGGTCGTTCTGGCCGTTCGGGTCTCCGGGGTACGTCGGCTGCACGAACCGCCACGTCGCCGGCTTGCCGTTGACGGTCACCGAGCGCACCGTCAGGTCCGGCCCGGCCACGTGGTCCGGCGAACGGCGCTCGAAGTCCATGCTGAAGTCGGTCAGGCACTGCGTGGCGACGTTCAGGTCGGAGACGTGGTTGCCGCGCAGGAAGCGGTCGGACGGGGTGTCGTAGACCAGGCCGACCGTGGTCCGCATCGTGAGGTAGCCGCCGTTTCCCATCTCGGGGTAGACGTGGCCGCCCGGCTGGGACAGCGTGGGCGCCCCCGAGGCGCAGGTGCTCCCCCGCGGCACGGGCGCATGCGAGCCGGCGTCGGCAGCACCGGACCAGGCGGCGGACGACCCCGCGACCAGCACGACCGAGCTCGAGACCAGCACGAGGCGACGCAGCATTCTCTCTCCTTGAACAGTCAGCCGCGAGCGACGGCGAGCCGCCCCTTGAGCAGCGGCGCGGCGGGATGGGGGCGGTCGCCCAGAGCGGCCAGGCAGGCTTCGACCACCTCGGTGTCGTACGGTGCGAGCTCGCTGTAGCGGATCACGGCGGCCGGCTCGGGGTTGGCGATCAGGGCCTCGCGCATGGCGACTGCGACGTACTCGCCGAGCTCGACCAGCGCCGGCGACTCGGTGCCCGGCAGGAGGTCACCTCCGTAGCTGGCGATGGCGGTCGCGGCGTCTCCACGCTGGAGCGCCTCGAGCACGTCGTCGATGTCGGTGGCGACCGGCAGGGTGAGTCGGTAGGGGCGCGAGGCCAGCTGGCCCCCGAGCGCCGCGCGCAGGTGTGAGACCTCGGCCTTGAGCGTCGAGAGCGTGACGGGCTGGTCGCCGTAGACGAGCGCGTGCAGCCGGTCCAGCGAGAGCCCGGTGGGGTGCAGCGCCAGGATCGCCAGGATCTCCGTCTGCCGGCGGTTCAGCAGCAGGCGGCTGCCGTCGAGGGTGGCCTCGGCGTTGCCGAGCAGGTGGAGCTGAAGACCTGTCGGTCCGCCCCGCTCCCCGAGCGTCGGATGGGTGGCCGACAGCGGCATCGCCGTCTCGATCAGGCGGGCGAGCACGCGCGCGGTGGCCAGGCCGATCGGGTGGGTGCGGTCCCACGTGGTGGAGAGGTCGACCACCCCGAGCTGGACGCCGGTCACCGGGTCGTGGACCGGCGCGGCCCAGCACACCCAGTTGTGCACGATCGGCGCGTAGTGCTCGGCACTGAACACCATGCTCGGACGGCGCAGCCGGTTGGCCAGGTCGAGCGCGTTGGTGCCGACCGACTCGTCGTCCCAGCGGGCGGCCGGGACGAAGTTCACCGACTCTGCCTTGCGGCGCATGACCCGCCCGCCGTACGTCCACAGAATGCGGGTCTGCGGGTCGGTCACGGCGAGCACGAGGTCGCCGTCCTCCGCCGTACGCCGCAGCTCGGCCTCGACGCTGGCGACCGCGCGCTGCAGCGGGGAGTCGTGCCAGAAGGCCCGCGCATCCGACTCGTCGTCGAGCGGCGCCTCGGCCACGTCGGGCGACACGTGGGGCTGTGAGCGGCGCCAGCTCCTCAGGATCTCCGGCCGCACCAGCGCTGCCGCCCCGTCACCCTGCTCGACGAAGGCCGTCCAGGCGCGCAGCGCCTCGACTCGACGGCCCTGCAGGTCGGACGGCGTCATCGGGATCCTCACATGTGACGGTGGCGCAGGTCACGGTAGCGCGGCCG
>DATBBE010000168.1:0-10390 GCA_036271155.1 Nocardioides sp.
GAGGCCCTGGCGCTGAGATCGCGAGAGTACGTCGAGGCGGCCGCGGGTGCCGGCGCCAGTCGGCGTCGCCTGGTGCTGCGACACATCATCCCCAACGTGGCCGGGACGATCGTGGTCCAGGCGACGTTCGAGGTGGCGAACGCCATCCTTCTGCTCGCGGCGCTGAGCTTCCTCGGCCTCGGCCCTCCGTCTCCGGCGACCAACTGGGGAAGCATGCTGAGCGACGGCCTGACCTATGCCTACTCCGGCTACTGGTGGCTCCTCTACCCCGCGGGTATCGCGATCGTGCTCACCGTCGTGGCCTTCAACTTCCTGGGTGACGCCTTGCGTGATGCTCTCGAGGTGCGGCTGCAGCGTCGCTGACTGGCCCCGTCCCACGAGCGGGCGGTCATCCTTCGTCGCTCAGGTCGGCGGCTGTCTCGCCGTGAGGTCGGCCAGCTCTGCGAGCAAGCCCCGCAACCCCAGGCGTCCTGCTGTCGCACGCTGCCGGCCGGCGGTGCCTCCGGCCTCGACCAGTCGAGCCAGCTCGGCAAGAGCCTCGTCATCCTCCGGGAACTCGTGCGACTGGCGCAGGACGCCGAGGACCCCGTCGAGCACCTCGACGAGCGGCTGGCGTCGCCCGGCCACCGAGAGCTCGGCGTCGACGCCGTCGCGCGCCGCACGGAAGCCGGACCACG
Source organism: Nocardioides sp. (assembly GCA_036271155.1). Classification (GTDB taxonomy): domain Bacteria; phylum Actinomycetota; class Actinomycetes; order Propionibacteriales; family Nocardioidaceae; genus Nocardioides. The sequence goes on from DATBBE010000168.1 coordinate 678, forward strand.
CGAGTACGTCGCCGGCCTGCGGCGTGACCGGGAGTCGGCCCTCGGCGAAGGCAGCGGCCATCCCACGAGCGAGCGCTGCCAGAGCGGCGACGGCCCGGAGGTCGGCCTGGGCATCCATCTCCCTGAGCTCCACCGTGCCGTAGCGCGGATGCAGCCGGACATCCCAGTACACGTAGGTGTAGTCCGGGAGCCCGGTCGAGCCGAGAATGCCCTCCACCGCCTCCTCGTAGGCGGCGTACGACGAGACGTGTGGCGGAGCACACCTCGTGGGATACGCGCTCACCAGGGACGCCCGGGAGCTGGCGAGCCCGGAGTCCGACCCGAACCAGTACGGCGATCCTGCCGCGAGTCCGGACAACAGCGGAAGGTACTCGCGAAACCCGTTGAGGGTGCGGACGGCGGACCTCTCATCGGGAAGTCCGACGTGCACGTGCAGTGCGGACTCGGGAGTCCGGTGCATGAGCCCGCCGAAGAGACTGCTGGCGTAGCGGTAGCGGTCCTCCTCCACCAGGACGGCGTCACCGAACCGGCTCGTGGGGTGGACGCCCACACCCAGGAGCTGACCACCGACCCGTCCGATCTCGGCTCGGGCAGTCTGGAGCGCCTCGACGGCGTGGGTCGCGCTGGTCTGCCGGCCGGATCGCAGCTCGAGCTGTCCGGCGTACAGCTCGTGGTCGATCAGGTCGCGCCCGAGGGAGACGCGGTCCAGGATCTCCTCCGCCGACGCGGACAACGCGAACGAGCCGGGATCGACGAGGAGCAGCTCCTCCTCGATCCCGACCGTGAACGGGTGCCGGAACGGTGTGTCAGGCATCGGCGTCAAGAGCGCCTACGTCGCCACTTCCTCCCGCGCGTAGAACGGGCGACCGATCCTGGCCTCCCAGGCGCAGATCGTGTCGAGGCTGGCGCCGTCGACGCGCTCGCGGGCCGCCTCCATCATCGCGACCACCACGTCGAGAGAGTCGACGTCGAACAGCAGGTAGAAGACGGGTCTGTCGGTCTGCGAGGGACCGACGATGAAGGCGTCGTCACACAGCGAGGCGACCACCCGGGCGCCGAGCTCCTCCCACTCCGCCAGCACTGCGCGGAGCCTCGGCCGGAGGAGCTCCTCCTTGTCCTCGACCGATGCGGTGTACCAGCTGGCGAGCGGGTAGCCGCACATGAGCACGCGATAGGGCTTGTTCAGTGTCCGTTCGCTCGCCATGTCGGATCCCTCTCGTCTCGGATCACCGGCGGCGCACGGCCTGGACGCACAGGACGGCCTGTACAGTACGAATGATCAAGTGTTCAGAAATTATCGAGGCTGCCCGGCACCTGTCAAGGCAGGGAGAGGGGACGGTCAGCCGACTCTGACGAACGTCCCCGGCGTCACGCCGAGCAGCCGCTTGAAGTGGCGGGTGAGATGGGCCTGGTCGTAGAAGCCGACCTCGACCGCGGTCTCCGCCACGGTGCGCCCGTCGAGCAGCAGGTGACGAGCGCGGTCGAGGCGGCGTCCGGTGAGGTACTGGTGGGGCGCGATGCCGAACTCCCGCGTGAAGGCCCGCACCAGATGGGTCTCCGAGGCGCCGAGGAGCGACGCCGCCTCGGCGAGCGTCAGGCCGGTGACCACTCGCGAGTCGAGCAGGTCGCGCAGCCGGTGCGCCAGCACCAGGTCACGTCGTACGCCGGGTGGCTCGGCGTCGGCGAGGTGCAGGCCGAGCCGCTCGCGGACCAGAGCCAGCCGGCTCTCGGCCTCGAAGGCGTCGCCGGGGTGCGCCAACGACCCGTGCAGCCGATGCACCTGCTCGCGCAGTGTCGGGTCGGCCCAGCCCGGGTGGTCGACCGCGTTGCCGATCCGGCCGGGGTCCAAGGCGTCCGCGTCCAGGTAGACGACCCGCTTGCGGAAGCCGTCCTCGGTGACCGACCGGCCGTCGTGCGGCACGTGCGGAGGGAGCAGGGTCACCAGGCTGCGCAGCGCGCCGTGCTCGTGGCGGTCGAGGTCGTAGCGGACCAGGCCCGTGTCGACCACGAGCAGCGTCCAGGTGTCGTGGGTGTGCATCGGGTAGGCGTGGTCGGGAAAGTGCGCGTGCAGCACCTCGGCAACGCCCGGGACCGCCGGGCGCCAGGCGCGGATGCGTGGCCTGCGGGCCGAGTCGCCTGCCATGTCAAGAACGTACAAGACCGGGGTCCGTTCGGCCTCCGACCATGGGAGGCATGCGCTTCGACACCAAGATCGCCATCCTGATCCGCGACGACCTCGAGACCTGGCAGCGGCTCAACGTCACCGCGTTCCTCGCCAGTGGCATCGCGGCGTCGGATCCCGAGCTGATCGGGGAGGCGTACGCCGACGCCGACGGGACGGCGTACCACGCGATGTTCCGCCAGCCGGTGCTGGTCTTCGAGGGCTCGAAGGAGAGCCTGGGGGCCTCCCACCAGCGCGCACTGGGGCGGGAGATGGAGGTGGCGGTCTACACGGCTGACATGTTCATCACCGGACACGACGAGGCCAACCGGGCGGCTGTCCGGGCGGTCGGCCGCGACGACCTGGACCTGGTCGGGATCGCCGTACACGGCCCGAAGAACGCCGTGGACAAGGTGTTGAAGGGCGCTCACCTGCACCCCTGATCGCCGAGTCGGCACCAGACGACTCGGCGTGACGTGGGCGCACTTCTTCGCCGACTCGGCGTCAGCCGCGGGGGCCCCGGTTGTCGCGGGGCCCGGACAGTACGGCGCGGACCGCGGCGACGACGTCGTCGACCGTGGCCACGCAGCGGGCCAGGGCGAGGTCGTCGGCATCGACGACCAGGCCGGCACCGACGGCGTCGCGTACGTCGCGCCAGTCGTCGCCGACGAGCACCAGCTGCGCCGCGTCCGGCTCGGTCTGGGCCGCCGCCCACACCATGGCCGCCTCGCTGAGCGTGCCGATCCCACCGGGGAGCGCGACCACGACATCGGCGGTCAGCAGGTGCCGCAGCCGCTCGGCGTAGTCGGCCGACCACCTCAGCTCGGCGTTGCTCTCGTGGGGGGCGAGGTGCTTCCAGTCGGTCATCGGCAGGCCCACGGTGTGTCCGCCGACCGCGGCGGCTCCGCCGGACGTCGCGCCCATCAGCCCGCCGTACCCGCCGGTGACGACCGCCCAGCCCTCACCCGCCAGGGCCGCGCCCAGCCGCGCGGCGTCGGCGTACCGAGGGTCGTCCGGACCGATGCGGGCCGACCCGATGACGCCCACCTCGATGACGCGTTCAGCCGGAGACGAGCTGGTAGCCACGGAGACCCTTCTTCTGGTTGAGGGTGATGATGACGCCCCGGAGAACGCCCTCGCTGTACTCGCTGCCCGGGTTCAGCGCGACCGTCCTGCCGATCCGAGCCTCACCGCGCGACTCGTGGATGTGGCCGTGCAGGCTCATCATCGGCTGGTACGCCGCGATCGCGTCGCGCACCGCCGAGCTGCCCACGCCGGCGATCACCGGCGATCCGCCCTTCACCACCGGACGGAACTCCGCGTCGAGCTCCATCGCCTGGTCGATCGGCGTGTTCTTCGGCGGCACGTGCAGGTTGAAGATCGCGCGGTTTGGGTCCTCCAGCTTCGCCACCTCCTCGTCGATCATCGTGCGCAGGTCGTTCTCGTCGAGCTCGCGCGGAGAGTCCCAGGGGGTGCGGTTGGAGTAGCCGACCGAGATCATCGGGAAGCCGCCGGGCAGCTCGATGACCCGGCTGTCGGGGTTGACCACGGTGTCGCTGCCCGACAGCAGGTCGTCGACGAACATCGGGTCGTCGTTGCCGGGCGCGAAGATCACCTCGATCCCGGTGCCACCCAGGCGATCCTCGGCCATGTCGATCCAGCGGCTCATCGTCTCGGTCATCAGCGTCTTGAAGAGCTCGTCGACCCCCGCCGGATCCTGTTGCAGCGAGGCCACCTCGTCCGGAGTCATCGCGTGGGCGTAGAAGCCGGCATCGGCGATGAACTTGTGCAGCTCGGCCAGGCCGGTGGAGTCGACCACTCGCTTGCGCCCGAACAGATGAGCGGCGTACTGGTCGGGGGCCTCCTCGACCACGGGCACGATCATCTTGCCGGTGATGTCACCGCCCATGACCACGGCGTCGACGCCGTAGAACTTCCCCGCGTTGAGGAACTTGCGCAGGCAGACGTCGGACCCGTGGATGTCGGTCGCGAAGAAGATCTTCGTGTCTCTCATGCTCCCCCTACTTCTTCCGGCAGCTCGTACCAGGGCGTCTTGCGGCCCACGACGCTGCGCGCCTTCCAGCGCATGGACTTCGGCGCGGTCCGCAACGCCTCGTCGATCACGTCGACCCGCCCTTCGACGACGGCCGCCTCGTCCGGCTCGAGGAGGTCGCCGGCCGCGGTACGCACCAGCGCGAGGTTGTCGGTGACGGTCGTGAACCAGCCCCAGTCGGTCGAGGTCACCGACCGCAAGCGGTCCAGGGACAGCGAGTGCGTCCGCCCGTCGCCACCACCGGCGATGTCGGCGTTCCCGTGGGTGAGGACCAGGCGTACGGCGTCGACCAGGTCCTTGCGGTTGATCTCGTGGATCTGGAGCTTGGTCAGCAACAGATCGGCGGCGTCCAGGCTGTATGGATGCTCGCCGAGGCGCGACGACAGGTCGAGGCGATGGCACATCGAGAAGACCCCGACGAAGACGTCGACCTGCCGCTTGTTCTCCGTGTCGTAGAAGAGCATCCGCTGCGCCCCGTGCAGGGCGTTGAAGCGGTCGTTGGCCTCGTAGCCGGCGCCCGCCATCAGCGTCGACGTCGCCTTCGCCGACTTGGGGGGTACGACGATGTCGAGGTCGCCGTACCCGCGCTCGAGCGCCGCTGGAACCGGCCTGTGGTCATGCAGGGCGACGCCGACGCCACCCAGCAGCCGCACCGTGTGACCGGACCCTGTCGCGTGGTCGATCAGTCGGCGTCCCTCCGCGACGACATCGGCGAGTGGGCTCATGCCGGGTCTCCGATCGTGGCGCGATGGATCGTGTCGTAGTGCTCGGTGCGCGCGGCGTCGCTGGGGAAGTTGTAGGAGCGCTTGCCGGCCAGAGCCGCGAGGTGGAACCCGACCAGCGAGAGGGGCAGGGCCGCGGTGACCGGCGAGAGCTCCTCGGGGACGCCGGGGCTGAGCGGCAGCCAGAGCTCCCCTGCCGTGGCGCCGTCGGGCTCGACGTCCGACACCACGACCGGGGCCGCGCCCATGAACCGCAGCTCGGAGAGGATCTCCTCGCCTCGGTCGTGTCCGGCACCCGAGGGGTTCACCAGGACGACGGCGTCACCCGGCTCGGTCACGAAGTACTCCTCGTGCGCCCACTCCTCGAGGTTCGTCGAGACCGCGAGCCGCTGCGGACCCTCGAACAGCTTGGCAGCGCCGAACCTGGCCGTCGCCTCGTTCGGCCCGGCGCCGAGGTAGGTCGCCCACCGGCTGCCGAGCAGCAGGCGCGCGGCGTCGACCGACGCGTCGCCGCACAGCTCGAGGGTGCGGGCTGCCTGCTGTGGAAGCTCGGCCAGGCTGCGCCCGAGCCGGTCGTCCCCGCCGCGCAGCTCGGCGACCAGCGCCGCGATCCGGAGCAGGCTGCCGAGCATCGCGACGTACGTCGAGGTGCCGGGCGAGAAGCCCAGCGTCACGACGTCGAGCGGCACGACCTCGTCGCTGGCCCGCGCCAGCTGGCTGTCGTGGGAGTTGGTCAACGCGAAGACCGGATGACCCCCGCGACGTGCCTGCACCGCGGCCTCGGTCGTGCGACCGACCCGGCCTGAGAACGACACACACACGACCGCGCTGGCCTGGGGCAGCGCTCGCACCAGGTAGCGGCTGAGGTCGAGGGCGTGCACGGGGTGGGGCGTGATCGAGGTGTGCCGCTGGAAGGCGAGGGCCGCGGCTTGACCGGCGAAGGCGCTGTCGCCGCAGCCGGTCAGCCACAGATGCTCGATGCCACGCTCGACGAGAGTCTGCGCGAACCGCCGGAGATGTCCGTCCGCGTCGTCGAGGGTGTGGGAGACGACGTCCGGGATCATCGCGATCTCGCGACGCATCACGTCGATGTCGTAGTCGTCGGCCTGGCTGTCGAGGCGCGGCGTCGCGCGAGCAGGTGCATCGTCGAGAAGGCGCAGGCTGCCGGTGCTCTGGATGGCCCGGCCCGCTAGGGAGACGCCGAGGGCCACGGCTTCGGTGAGCGACAGGTTGCGGGCGAGCCCGGCTGCCACCCCGCCGCAGAACGAGTCGCCGGCACCGGTCGTGTCCGCCACCTCGACCTCGGCCGCGGGCACATGGGTGACGGCTCCGTCCTCGAGGACGTAGGCGCCGTCCGCGCCGGCCTTCACGACCGCCCGCTTCAGACCGGCGGCGGCCAGGGCTGCCAGGCCGTCCTGCGGGGACGGGGTGTCGGTCAGGTCGCGCAGCTCCTCGACGCTCGGCTCGAACAGGTCGACGGCGACGGCCAACGCCATCAGCCGGTCGTGCGGCTCGTCCGCCCAGCCCTCGTGCGTGTCCAGCGTGATGAGCGCGGCGGGCGCGACCCGGCGTACCTCGGCGACCACGGCCTCGGCGCGAGCCAAGGGCATCGCCGCCACGTGCACCACCGCAGCGCCCGGGACGACCGAGGTGACGTCCTCGGGACGTGGCGCCACCTCGGCCGACCGGGACACCGCCGTGCGGTAGACCCAGTGCCGACGGCCGTCCGGCTCGTAGATCACCCAGTTGCGCACCGTCGGTCCGGGTACGTCGACGATGTGCCGGAGGTCGATCCCGGCGGCAGCAAGGCGCTGCGCGGCTTCGGCCGGGAAGTCCTCTCCGCGCCGGGCGACCATCGTCACCGACGCGCCGCCGACGAGGGCGGCGGCGCTGGTGTGGACGCTGTTGCCACCCAGGCTTCCCATCACCGTGGTGCCGTCGGCCAGGACCACGTCGTCGATGGTGAGGTTCCCGACGACGACCACCCCGGGGGTGGCGGTCGTCGCCGGGACGTCGGGACTGCGCTGGGTCACGCGCTCACTCTCTGCTGGATGGGTGGTTTCTCGCTCACTCGGGTGGGATCTCGCGGAAGGCCAAGGACAGGTCGACCCCGCGTCGCTTGTTGAGCGCCCACGCCGCGGCGTACCAGACGGCTCCCACCACGACCACGCCGATCATGAACTTCAGCGAGAGGCCGCGGGTGGCAGCGAAGGTCGCGTTCACCGTCTTGTTGGCGATGAACATGATCATCAGGCCGCCGAGCGCGACCACGCCGCCGAGGCCGGCCAGGGTCACCGCGGGGACGCCGAGGATCCGGCGGCCACCGCCGCCCTCCCAGATCTGCGGGAGGCGGTACGGGAACACCACGCCCGCGATGCTGACCAGGATGAACGCCACGATCTGGGCCATCAACGCGCCCAGGAGGCTGGCCTTCGGGACCTGTACGAGCACGATCAGCGCGATCACGCCCGTCACCGCGCACAGCAGGATCGCCTTCACCGGTGTGTGGTGCTTGTCGCTCACCTCGCCCAGCTGGTGCGGCACGGTACGGTCCAGCGACCACGCGAGCATGTAGCGGGTCGCCTGCAGCGCCGAGAGCGGTGTCCCCATCAACGCCCACAGCATGAAGCCGACACCGATCACCAGCAGGATCGGCACGCTGCCGGTCAGCAGGCTGGCGATCAGGTTGATGCTGGCCGGTGATCCGCCGGGAGTCGCGAGCTTGTCGGGTGCGGTGTTGCTCAGGTAGCTGAGGCTGTTGGCCCACTGCGACCCGACCGCGTGCTTGTAGATCAGCACGATCACGGCCAGCACGGCGCCGTTGATGAGTACGCCGCCGACCATCGCGAAGTACTGCGTGCGGCTGGCCCGCTTGACCTCGCCACCGATCTGGGCCGACCCCTGGGCATAGCCGACCACGAAGAACACCCAGGGCAGCATCAGGATCGTCGCGGAGAGGCTGAACCCGTGTGAGGGGTTGAAGCCCGCCGACCTGGCACTTGACACGATCTGGTCGTAGGCGAGGCCCTTGTTCTGAGCGGCCAGGCTGTTCCAGTGGGCGGCGATGTCACCGCTCTTGAACAGCAGCAGCCCGGCGACGAGCACGATGCTCAGACCGGCGATGCCGAACAGCCACTTCTGGACCCGCCAGTACCACTGCGAGCCGTAGATCAGCAGGGCGGCGAAGCCGAAGGTCAGCACGGCCCCGATCACGATCACCCACCACTGGGTGTTCATGCCGAGGAAGGAGTGCTTGGCCAGCAGGTTGTCGCTCAGCGTGATGAAGCTCGAGTGGCCGGTGACCGCCCCGATGGTGGTCAGGGCCACCGGGACCGCGAAGGTCAGGCAGAACCAGGCGTTGAAGCCGATCCAGAAGAAGATGAGCCACATCCCCTGGCTCCACGCGAGCAGGAAGCCCGCGATCGGATGGAGTGCCCGGCTGACGAAGACGTAGTCGCCTCCCGAGCGCGGCATCGCGGCTGAGAACTCGGCGTACACCCAGAGCAGGGTGAAGGCCATCACCAGCGTGCCGATGACGATCGAGAGCAGCATGTTGCCGCCGGGGAAGTTGCCCGGCGCCTGCAGCAGCATGAAGACGGCCCCGAGCGCGACGTTCATGCCGAGCGTGTTCATGATCAGGGCGTCCCACTTGGACACCTCTCGGACCAGGCCGGTCGCGTTGCGCACGAACAGCTGTCCACCCTCGGTGAAGTCCGAGGGGATCGAGGCTTCAGCCATGTCGTTCCTCCAGTGCTGCGTTGGATCCTTCGGTGACGGATCAGGTGGTGCCCGCGAGCGGGCCCCGAGTCAGTGGTGGGTGTCGCTCCGCCGGCTCTCGATGGCGAACCGGAAGTGCTCGGGTCGGTAGAGCACCCGGGAGTACTCGACCGGGCGTTCCTTCTGGTCGCGCGTCACGCCGACGACCTCGAGCAAGGGACTCCCCGGCGTGAGGGCGAGCAGGTCGGCGTCCTCGAGGCCCGCTCGACCGACCTCGACGATGTTGTCGGCCGAGGTCATCTCGACTCCGTGCACGGCGGCCAACGCGTCGTACAGCGAGCCCTCCCCGAGGTCGTGCCCTGCCATCCCCTTGGCGAGGCGGGCGGGCAGCCAGGCCGTCAGCAGTGCGACGGGGTCGTCGTCGAGGATCGCCACGCGTCGCAGGCACCACGCCTCGTGCCGGCCGCGGAGCTTGAGGGCGGCCGCCACGGGCTCGGGAGCGACCTCGACCTCCGAGGTGAGGACCTGAACGACGGGGGCGAGCCCCTGCTGCCGCATCGAGCCGTGGAAGCTGCCGAGGATCTGGATCTTCTCGACCAGCTTGCGCTCCCGTACGAACGTGCCCTTGCCGCGGGTCCGGTCGACGTACCCCTCTTTGGTGAGGTCGACCATCGCCTGCCGTACGGGAGCCAAGCTGACACCGAGGGCCTCGGCCAGACGCCGCTCACGCGGGAGCTGGGATCCCGGTCGGAGCCAGCCCTGCTCGATGCCCTGGAGGACCGCGATCTTGATCTGGTGGTGCAGTGGCGTGGGGCTGTGGCGGTGCACCACGCGCGCCAGCCGCTCCTCCACCGTGACGGTCATCACGTCGAGAACCATACAAAGTTATAATCTTCTGTCAAGGCCCGAGCCGGTTGAGGCTAGTCGCGCTTGAGGTAGTACTCCGTGAGCTCGCGGCAGCGGCCGGCGTCGTCGAACCGCATCACGAAGCAGTTGTCGAAGACCTGGTCCACGGGGCCGTCCGGACAGTTGGTGTAGGTCGAGGTGCCGGTCGCCACGA
>DATBBE010000169.1:0-23696 GCA_036271155.1 Nocardioides sp.
GAGTCGGGGTGCGCGGCCAGCAGCTCGCCCAGACCCGCCCAGAAGAGCCAGGCCCGCAGAGTGCGGAACGTGTCGTCGGCCTCGGCAAGGTCTGGTTGTGCGTACTCGACGACGGCTCCCGCGGCGGCCAGCGACGCGCCCGCCGCCTCGACCACCCGGCGTACCTCCGTGTCGACCTCGATCAGGCCCCCGAGCTCCGGGCTGAGAGCCACGCGTAGCCCGCGCAGGGCCACATCGTGAGGCGCCGCGAAGGTCGCGCCGGGATCCGCGAGCGCGGTCGGCACGCGGGCGTCCGGACCCGCGATGACCGACAGCAGGAGGGCTAGGTCGTCGACGTTGCGGGCGAGTGGGCCGCTGGTGGAGGTGGTCTCCCAGAGGTTGTCGGTCGGCCACGACGGCACCCGGCCGAGCGACGGCCTCAGCCCGACGACGCCGCAGAACGACGCGGGGTTGCGCAACGAGCCGCCCATGTCCGACCCGTCGGCCAGGGGCACCATGCCGGTCCGCAGCGCGCATGCGGCCCCCCCGCTCGAGCCGCCGGCCGAACGGGTGGGGTCGACCGGGTTGAGGGTCGTTCCGAACACGGTGTTGAACGTGTGGGAGCCCGCGGCGAACTCGGGCACGTTGGTCTTGCCGATCGTCACGGCGCCGGCTGCCCGGATGCGCTCGACGATGAGCTCGTCGGTGTCGGGCACGTGGTCCGCGAACAGCGGCGAGCCGTACGTCGTACGCCACCCGGCCACGTCATGGCTGTCCTTGAACGCGAACGGCAGGCCGTGCAGCGGACCGAGATCGTCGCCGCGCGCAGTGGCCGCGTCAGCCGCGTCGGCACCCGCCCGCGCGCGCTCCTCGTCCAGGCTGACGATGGCGTTGAGCTGCGGGTTGCGCTCGGCGATGCGGGCCAGGTGGAGCTCCAGCAGCTCGCGGGCGCTGATCTGCCGCCCTCGGACCGCGGCGACCATCTCGCGGGCCGTGGAGTCGACGTCCAGGGCTGTCATCGCCCCTCACTCCCGACGTTCCTGGCCTTTCCCGAGGGTTCTGGGGGTGTACAGAGGCCAAGAACCCCCAGGAACCCCGCGTACGCGGGGATCCCGACAGTCACCGCCGCCGCCGGCCGAAGAGGCCGCCGGCGACGACGCCGAGGAGGACGAGGCCGGCGCCGACGGCGATGCCCTTGAGGAAGTCCTGCTGGGACGACGGTGGGCGCGGGGGTGCGGTGAAGACCTGGCCCACCGCGGCCGGGCTCGGGGCCCCCGCCGGGGCGACGGTGCCTCCTCCGGGCTCGGCCATGGCCGGCCCGCCGCCGATCGCCGCGCCGACGTTGCCGAAGAACTCCCCCGCCATCCGCTTGGACACCGACCCGAGCATCCGCTGGCCGACCCCGCCGACCATCCCGCCGACGACGGCGTCGGCGTCGTAGGTGACCCGGGTGGCGCCGTCGCCGGCCGGCGCGAAGCCGACGTTCACGGTCGCGTCGATGGTGCCCGGTGCGCCGGCCCCCTGGAGGCGCATCACCAGCGACTCGTGCTGCTGGAGGTCGGAGAGGGCGCAGGTGCCGTCGTAGGTCCCCTTGATCGCGGCGACGCCGGCGGTGACGGTCATCGCGTAGGTGTTCTCGCCCGTGGTCTCGAGCCGCTCGCAGCCGGGGATGGTGCGCACCAGCACACCAGGGTCGAGCAGGGCGTCCCACACCTGCTCGACCGGGAACGGGATCGTGTTGTCGCCGCTGATCTTCATGAGGGCTCCTTGGTCTCGACGGACTCGACCGACGGGTGGGCCTGGCGCAGCTCGAACAGCTCCGACGGCGAGATCGGCATCGCGGTGATCACGATGCCCTCGGCGTCCTCGATGGCCGACGCGAACACCGCCGCCGACGGGATCACCCCCGCCTCACCGGCGCCCTTGATCCCCAGCGGGTTCAGGGGCGAGGGCGTCTCGAGGTGGTCGATGTCGATACGCCGGGGCACCTCGGTGACGTAGGGCATCAGGAAGTCCATGTACGACGCGTTGACCAGCTGGCCCGACTCGTCGTAGGCCATCCGCTCGTAGAGCGCGCCACCCACGCCCTGGGCCACGCCGCCGTGGATCTGGCCCTCCACGATCATCGGGTTGATGAGCCGGCCGCAGTCGTGCACCACGGCGTACTTGAGGATCGTGATCTCCGCGGTGTCCGGGTCTGTCTCGACGATGACGGCATGCATGCCGTTGGCGAACGTCGACCGCTCGGGGCTGTAGAAGTCCTTGCCCTCCAGACCCGGCTCGTCGCCCTCGGCCACCGGGGGCTTCCCGGGGTCCCCCACGGAGAACTGCGTGGCGGCCTTGGACGCCTCGTCGAAGGCGTAGCGCAGAGGGTTGGACAGCACCGCCACGGTGCCCAGGTCGATCGACGCGGTGTGCTCGGGCGTGCCCTTCACCGACACCACGCCGTCGACGATCTCGAGGTCGTCCTCGGCGGCCTCGAGGGCCTCGGCCGCGATCCGCAGCACCTTCTCGCGAGCCCGCAGCGCGGCCAGGTGGACCGCGGACCCGCTCATCACCGCGGCCCGTGACGCGAAGGTGCCGACGGCGTACGGCATCCGTCGGGTGTCCCCGCTGACCACCTCGATGCGGTCGAACGGGACCCCGAGGGCGTCCGCGACGATCTGCGCGAACGCCGTCGCATGGCCCTGGCCCTGGGTCGTCAGCCCGATCGCGACCTTCACCTTGCCGGAGGTCTCGATGTGGACGTGGGCCCCTTCGTACGGCCCGACTCCGGTGCCCTCGACGTAGCAGGCCAGACCGATCCCCACCCGGCGCCCCTCGCGTGCCATCTCCTCGCGGAAGGCAGGGAACTCGTCCCACCCGACCAGCGCCTTGAGCTTCTCCAGGGACGCCGGGTAGTCACCGGAGTCGTACTCCAGCTCGCGGCCGTCCTGGAAGATCAGGCCCTGGTCGTAGGGGAACTCGTCGGGCTGGATGAAGTTCGCCGACCGGACCTCGGTGCGGTCGCGCCCCAGGGCCGCGGCGATCGCGTCCATGGTCCGCTCCATCACGTAGCAGCCCTGCGGGCGACCGGCTCCGCGATAAGGGGTGACCATCACCGTGTTGGTGTAGAGGCTCTCGAACACGACCCGGTAGGCGCCCGGCTTGTAGGGGCCGAGGAGCTGGGTCGAGGTGATGATCGGGACGATCAGGCCGTACGGCGTGTAGGCGCCGTTGTCATGCCAGAACTGCACGTCCAGCCCGAGGACGCGGCCCTCGTCGTCGAACCCGACCTCCACGTGGTGGACCTGCCCACGCTCGTGCGCCGAGGAGATGAAGTGCTCGCGACGGTCCTCGGTGAACTTCACGATGCCACCGATGGTGCGGGCGGCCAGGGGGACGAGCAGCTCCTCGGGCCACGGGTGGTTGATCTTCACCCCGAACCCACCGCCCACGTCAGGGGTGATCACGTCGACCTGCGCGAGGTCCATGCCGAGCTTCGCCGCGACCGCCGCGCGCACGCCGGTCGAGGTCTGGGTCGACGTCCACACCGTGAGCCGGCCGGTGTCCGGGTCCCAACGCGCGACCGTGCCCCGCCCCTCCATCGGCATCGACGCGCTCCGCTCGATGGTCAGGTCGAGGCTCAGGGTGTGGGGCGCGGAGGCGATCGCCGCACGGGCGTCGCCGTTCTCCTGCTCCATCCGGGCCGCGACGTTGCCGGGCACGTCGTCATGGGTGAGGTGCTCGGCGGCTCTGGCCGCCGCGATCCCGACGACGGGTGGCAGCACGTCGTAGGCGACCCGGATCCGGCCGACGGCGTCCTCGGCGAGATAGCGGTCGTCGGCCACGACGAAGGCGATCGCCTCGCCGACGTGGTTCACCTCGTCCTTCGCAAGGGCGTACTGGGTGCGGCCGTGCGTGAGCGCCGGATGCGGGATCAGCAACGGCAGCGGCTCCCCCATCGCAGGGGCCGTCGTCTGGGCGGCCAGGTCGTCGTAGGTCCAGACCAGGTGGACGCCCTCGACGTCGAGGACGCCGGAGACGTCGATGTCGACGATCCGGGCGTGCGCGTGCGGCGACCGCAGCACCGCCGCGTGCAGCACACGCTGGCCGACCAGGACGTCGTCGGCGTACCGGCCCTGGCCGCGCAGGAAGCGCTGGTCCTCGACCCGCTGGACCTTCTCGCCGAACATCTTGGTCGTCACTGCTCGCTCGCGATCTCGGCGGCCCGGAGGACCGACCTCACGATGTTGGTGTAGCCCGTACAGCGGCACAGGTTGCCCGCGATCATCTCGCGCGCCTCGTCCTCGGTCGGGTCGGGGTTGTGACGCAGACCCGCGGTGATCGTGGTCAGGAAGCCCGGGGTGCAGAAGCCGCACTGCAGACCGTGGCACTCGAGGAATGCCTGCTGCACCGGGCCCAGCCGGCCCTCGGCCGAGCCGTCCCTCTCGGTCAGCCCTTCGACCGTGGTGATCTCGCTGTCGACGGCGGACACGGCGAACATCAGGCACGAGCGCATGGGCCGGCCGTCGACCAGCACCGTGCAGGCTCCGCACACACCGTGCTCGCACCCGACGTGGGTGCCGGTGAGCCCCAGGTCGTGGCGCAGAGCGTCGGAGAGCAGCCGCCGAGCCGGGACGCGCAGCGGATAGGTCATCCCGTTGACGATGAGCCGGACGTCGTGCAGCTCCTCGGTCATGCGAGGACCTCCGCCCGCGCCCGCGCGTCGGCGTACGCCGCAGGCAGCACGCGCGCGGTCAGCACCCGCACCAGGTGGGCGCGGTAGGCAGCCGTCGCGTGGATGTCGTCGGCCGGGTCGAGCCGCGACAGCGCCAGGTCTCCGGCCGCCGAGAGAGCGTCGTCGGAGAGGGCACCCTGGTTTCGAGACGGGCGCAGAGCGCCCTCCTCAACCAGCGGTGGAGTGAGGTCGACGACGGTCGGGACGTCGCAGACCGAGAGATAGCCGGCGCGCGCCGAGACGACGAGATCGCCGTCGACGCGGACGACCGCGGCGATCCCCACCAAGGCGTAGTCGCCGTGGCGGCGTGCGATCTCCTCGAAGGCCACGCCCTCCCCCGGTGCGAGGCCCGGGAAGAACGCCTCGAGGGCCACCTCGTCGTGGTGGAGCGTCGACTCGAGCGGGCCGGCGTACAGCTCCGAGGCGGGGATCGTGCGGGTGCCGGCGGTCGAGGCGACCGTCACCGAGCCGTCGAGCAGCGACAGCACCATCGGCATCTCGGCGGCCGCGTCGGCGTGGACGATCGAGCCGACGGTGGTGCCGCGGTTGCGGATGGTCGCGTGCGCGACGTGGGAGAGAGCCAGGGAGACCAGCGGCTGCACTCGGCGTACGTCGGGCGACGCGAGTACGTCGGCGTGCCGCGCCAGGGCTCCCACGTGCACCCCCGTGGAGTCGACGCGGACGTGGTCGAGCTCCGACAGGCCGTTGATGTCGACCAAGGTGGACGGTGCGGCCAGCCGCATCGACAGCAGCGGCACCAGGCTCTGTCCACCCGCCAGCACCTTCGCCCCCGGATCCGCCGCGAGGGCCTCCAGCGCGTGCTGGAGGCCCTGCGGACGGACATAGCGGAAGGGAGCGGGCTTCACATCACTCCTGGCTGGGCTCCGAGCGATGCGAGCCCGACGGGTCGGGCCCTTCGTCGGGATGCGACAGCGCCTGGGTCGTCAGGCCGCTGCCGGCACTGCCCCGGCCGTTGACCAGGTGGAAGTAGGCGATCACCAGGATGGTGCCGAGCGCGATGCCGCTCAGCTCGAAGTTGCTGCCGAACGTCAGCGAGACCCCACCGATGCCGGCGATCAGGCCGGCCGCTAGTCCGACCATGTTCACCGGGTTGCCGAAGTCGACACCGTTCTCGACCCAGATCTTGGCTCCCACCAGACCGATCATGCCGTACAGGATCACGGTGATGCCCCCGAGCACACCCCCCGGCGTCGCGCTCACCAACGCCCCGAACTTCGGACACAGCCCGAGCAGGATGGCGACGATCGCGGCCACGTAGTACGCCGCCGTCGAGTAGACCTTGGTGGCTCCCATGACCCCGATGTTCTCGGCGTACGTCGTGGTGGGTGAGCCGCCGAAGGCGCTGGACAGCGCCGTGGCGAAGCCGTCCGCGGCCAGGGCGCGTCCCATGTAGGGGTCCAGGTCGGTCTTGGTCATCTCCGCGACTGCCTTGACGTGCCCGGTGTTCTCGGCGATCAGCGCGATGACGCCCGGCAGCACCAGCAGGATGAACGTCAGCGAGAACTTCGGGCTGTGCACGACCGAGACGCCGTCCGCGAGCTTGCCGTGCGGCAGGCCGATCCAGTCCGCCGCCTTCACCCCGGCCCAGACGACCCGATGGTGGTCGATCTCCTGGCCGTTGCTGCTCCCGGTGATCGAGTGGATCGACCCGAAGAGCACGTCGGAGAGCCATGAGATGACATAGCCGAAGATCAGGGCGAGGAACACCGCGATCCGCGACCAGAAGCCCGGCATCATCACCGCGGCACAGACCATGAAGGTGGCCGTGGCCAGGGCGATCCACTGGTCCTGCGGCCAGTAGATGCCGGCGACGACCGGGGCGAGGTTGAACCCGATCAGCATCACGACGGCACCGGTCACCGCCGGGGGCAGGACCTTGTGGATGATCCCGGACCCGGCGTAGTGCACCAGGACGCCGACCGCACCGAGCACGAGCCCGGCCACCAGGATCGCACCGGTGACATGGGCCGAGTCGCCGTTGGAGTGCGTGCGGATGGCCGCGACGCTGGCCACGAACGACGCACTGGTGCCGAGGTAGCTCGGCACCCGGTTGGTCGTGACCAGCAGGAACAGGATCGTGCAGATACCCGAGAACAGGATGGCCAGGTTGGGGTCGAGCCCCATGACCAGGGGGAACACGAAGGTGGCCCCGAACATCGCCACCACGTGCTGGGCGCCGAGCCCGACCGTCTTGCCCCAGGGAAGGCGTTCATCGGGTGCCACCGGCTCACCGGGAGCTGGTGTCACCTCCCGCCAGGTGAACATCGTCGACATCTGATCCTCCTCGATGCGAAGTACTCACGTGTGAAGGGGAACCGAGCACCCCGGTTGGTGAGCCACATCACACACCCTTCCGCCCGGATTTGCGTGGAGGAACGCCGATGCAGCCCGTCCCTGCGCTCGAGCCACCCACCGCCCCCGGGCGCTAGCGTGAGCCAAATGACCCGACTCCGCCCCGGCTCCGACCGGGCTCTGGACCCCTCGCCCGGCATCGGGGAGATCGTGCCGGTGGCTTCCCCGCCGCGGGTCGCGGCGTGGGTCGCGGCAGCTCCCGACGGGCCCGTGCAGGTGCTCCACGCCTGCGCCGACACCGTCCACCTGGACGTACTCGGACGGGCCGTCGGCGTGGCCGCAGCACGCGCCCCGGCGCTGCCGCACACCCTGCGCACCAATCTCTCCGCGTTGTCTCCAGAGGTGTCGTCAGAGGCCGGGTCGACGGCCTATGTTGACTCCGGGCTCCTTTACC
Organism: Nocardioides sp.; assembly: GCA_036271155.1. Taxonomy (GTDB): domain Bacteria; phylum Actinomycetota; class Actinomycetes; order Propionibacteriales; family Nocardioidaceae; genus Nocardioides. Next base: position 7,467 of record DATBBE010000169.1, read on the forward strand.
TGGACGGACGCGCCCTGGTGACGCATCGGCTCGTGGATGTTCGCGCGCCACGCCTCGGAGCGGTACGGATGCCCAGGACGGGCTCGGCTGCCGCATTGGGGACCCCCCGGCCCCGCGGCGCCGGGCTCGTTCCCTTTCCCTCGCACGTCGACGCCGACACAGTGGGCGAGCTGGTCGGCCGCGGTGAGGGACTGACCCCGCTGGGAGACGACGTCCTGTGCGGATGGCTGGCCACCCACCGGGCTCTCGGCATCGACACCCCGGCCGTGGACGACGCCGTACGCCGAGCCCTGCCGCGCACCACGACCCTGTCCGCCACGCTGCTCGAGTGCGCCCTCGCCGGCGAGGTGGCCGATCTCGTCGGGGCCTACCTCCGGGCCCTCGGCACCTCTCGGGCAGGCAGTGGCGACGCGGTCACGACCGCCCGCGCCGCCCTCACCACCTTGGGTCACAGCTCGGGTGCCGGACTCGCCCATGGCGTCGACCTCGCCGCCGCGCTGCTCACCGGGCAGGTGGCCGCATGAGTGCGTCAGACGTGACCGAGCACGTCGAGCTCCGCACCGGTGAGTACGCCGACTCGGTCACCCTGCTGCAGGTGAGCCGGCAGGTGCAGCAGCTGCCCGGAGTGGTGACCGCGCAGGTCGCGATGGCGACGCCGCTCAACGTCGAGGTGCTCGAGCGGATGGGCTTCGCCGTTCCCGACGAGGCAACCGTCAACCATCTCGTCGTCGCGATCAGGCTCGAGGGGGGCGGCGACGGCACCAACGGGGCGGCGGCGGCGAAAGACCGGATCGAGGCCGTTCGCGCCGAGGTCGACCGGGCCATCGCCGACAGCCGCCGGCAGGTCTCCGGCCCCACCGAGCTGGCGCCGCCGCGCACCACCGGCGCGGCGCTCCGCCGCGAGCCAGGCGCCTTCGTGCTCGTCTCGGTGCCCGGCGTCAGCGCCGCGGTCGAGGCGATGGACGCTCTGGAGTCCGGCTCGGACGTCATGGTGTTCAGCGACAACGTGCCGGTCGAGCACGAGGTGGCCCTCAAGCGGTACGCCGCGACGCGCGACCTCCTGGTGATGGGACCCGACTGCGGCACGGCGGTCGTCGACGGTCTCGGGCTCGGCTTCGCCAATGTCGTCTCCCCCGGGCCTGTCGGGATCGTCGCGGCCTCCGGCACCGGCTGTCAGCAGGTGCTGGCCCTCCTCGACCACGCGGGCGTCGGCGTCACCACGGCGTACGGCGTCGGCGGGCGCGACCTGTCCGCCGAGGTCGGCGGGCTCGCGACGCGCACCGCCCTGGCTCGGCTCGACCAGGACCCCCGGGTGGAGCTGATCGTGCTGATCTCGAAGCCACCCGCTGACGACGTGGCGCGTGAGCTCACGGCGTACACCGCGTCGCTGGGGACGCCGGTCCACCTCGCCCTCCTCGGCTCGGGGCGCCCCGACCTCACCGTGGCGACCGAGGAGGTGCTGGGCGCGCTGGGTCGCGACGTCCCCGCCTGGCCGGTGCGAGGCGAGACGCGTGCCGCCACCGGCACCCGGCTGCAGGGACTGTTCGTGGGCGGCACCATGAAGCAGGAGGCCGAGCTGCTCGTCGCAGTGGCCGGTGCGCTCGACCGAGCAGAGCTGGTCGACTTCGGCGACGACGAGTACACCACTGGACGGGCCCACCCGATGATCGACCCGAGCCTGCGGCTCGAGCGGCTCGCCGAGATCGCGGCCGACCAGACGACCGGCGTCGTGCTGATGGACGTCGTGCTCGGCCACGGGGCCGAGGATGACCCCGCGGCATCCCTCGCCCCCGCCATCGAGCGGATCGCGCCGGCGGTCGTCGTCACCGTGGTCGGCACGGCCCACGACCCGCAGGGCCTCGACCGGCAGGTCGACGCCTTGGCGGCCGCGGGCGCCGAGGTACACCTGTCCAACGCCGCCGCGACACGGCGGGCCCTGGAGATCCTGGAGGCGGGCCGATGAGCGAGCAGGTGGTGAGCGTCGGCGTCGACCTGCTGGCCCAGGCCGTGGCCGACCAGGCCGCACCCGTCGTCAGGGTCGACTGGCGGCCGCCGCTGCCGGGCACCGAGGAGGACCTCACGACCGTCGCGCTCGACCCGCTCCGGCCCGAGGCGAACGCACGGGCGCTGGAGCGGATGCTTGCCGTCCAGGCGGTCCTGGTGGACGTGCTGCCGGCCAGCGAGGCCGTCGGCCTGGAGCGCGGCGAGTTCCTGCACGCCGGTCCGCCGATCTCCTGGGAGCGCGCCTCCGGACCGCTTCGGGGGGCGCTGATGGGAGGCGCCGTCCTCGAGGGTCTCGTCGACACCCCCGAGGAGGCAGCCGCGCTGCTCGAGGGCGGCCTCCACGTGCGGCTCGAGCCGTGCCATCACCGCCGGTCGGTGGGGCCGATGGCCGGAGTCGTGACGCCGAGCATGTGGATGTTCGTCCTCGAGGACCCCGCCACGGGCGCGCGCACCTACTGCACGCTCAACGAAGGTCTGGGCAAGGTGCTGAGGTACGGCGCCTACGCGCCGGAGGTGCTGACCCGGCTGCGCTGGATGGGCGACGTGCTCGGGCCGCTGCTCCAGCGGGCCGTCCGGGGCAACGAGCCGGTCGACGTGACCGCGATCCTCGGCCAGATGCTCCAGATGGGCGACGAGGCACACAACCGCAACCGCGCGGGCACCCTGATGTTCCTGCGCGACCTGGCACCGGCCATGGTCGCCAGCATCGACGGTGGCATGGACGGTGGAGGGGCCGACCCCAGCGATGTCGCCGAGGCCCTGCGCTTCGTGGGCGGCAACGACCACTTCTTCCTCAACCTCGCGATGCCGGCCTGCAAGCTCGCCCTCGACGCGGCCCGCGACGAGCCCGGCTCGACCATGGTCGTCGCGATGGCTCGCAACGGCACCGACTTCGGCATCCAGGTCTCCGGCTCCGGCGACGAGTGGTTCACCGGGCCCGCGCAGGTGGCTGACGGGCTCTACCTCGGCGACTACGGCCCCGACGACGCCAACCCCGACATCGGCGACTCGGCCATCACCGAGACCGCCGGTCTCGGCGGCTTCGCGATGGCCACGGCACCGGCGATCGTCCGGTTCGTGGGCGGCTCGGTGCCCGACGCGCTGGCGACGACGCGACGTATGCAGGAGATCACCCTGGGGGACAACCCTCGCTGGAGCATCCCGATCCTGGAGTTCGCCGGGGTGCCCACCGGCATCGACGTCGCTCGCGTCTGCCGCACCGGCATCCTGCCGCAGATCAACACCGGGATGGCCGGCCGGGAGGCCGGGGTCGGTCAGGTCGGCGCGGGTCTGGTGAACCCGCCGGAGGAGATCTTCCCGAAGGCGCTGACCCGCCTCGCCGCGCTCACCCGGGACCGCGAGGCCCGATAGTCCGCATCAAGAAGCACGGTTCCACGCCGTCCCGGAGGGTCTCCTGATCCGTACTACCGTCCCGGAGTCCGGCCCAGGGTCGGGCGCCAGAGTGCCTGTCTGATGTCGACGTTCCCGGTCGGCCGGAGGGGGGTGCCCTCCTCGAGGTAGTGCGGGCGGGCCTCCACCTCGTGGCTGGGTGGGAGCGACCCGTCGGCCCGGACCACCCGCCACCACGGCACCGCGCCGCCGTGCTGGGCCATCACCGACCCCACCAGTCGTGGTCCCCCGCCACCGGCCACCCGCCCGACGATCTCCGCGACCGCGCCGTACGTCGTGACCCGGCCACGCGGGACCTGCTCGACGCAGCTCAGGACCAGCTCGACGTACTGCTCGTGATCCAGCCGGGACGGGCTCACTCGACCCCTTCACCGCGGACCGGCATGGCGAAGCCGGCAGCGACGGACCCGACCAGCGCAGCCGCCAGGCCGCCCAGCCAGAACAGCGTCGGCGTCCCGTGACCGGAGTAGGTGCGGGCCACGCCCCACACCAGCAGCGCCGCGAGCCACACCAGGGACCCTCGTGCGCTCCACAGCATCGCCAGCCGCGGGTCGACCGGGAGCGTGGGCGGTCCGTAGGCCAGGAGCGTGGCCGCGACATGGGCGACGACGAGGGCAGCGGCGACCACCAGCACGACGGCCGGCATCTGGGAGTGGAGGTCTCGAGCCCACCAGACGACGATGAACGCCATCGTCAGGGAGACGATGAGGTGGTCGGGTCGGAAGGCCGACGCCAGTGCGGCGACGCCGACCACGACGATGATGAAGGGCCGCGGGTGGTATCCCGCCGGGCCCCCCGCCAGGAGGGCCAGCAGCAACGAGGCGAGGACGACCGCGCGCCCGACCCACACACTCGGCTGGGTGCTGCGCATCAGGAGCCACCCACCTGAGGCAGCTGGCCGCGCCTGGCCAGCCGGCGCAGGACCTCCTCCAGGGTGCGCGGACCGTTCCACGGCACCACGGGGCACCCGGAGGCCGACAGCTGGGCGAGCAGGTGGCTGCGGTCGAGCAGGCGCATCCGCCAGGCCAGCTCCGAGAGGTGCTCGTCGGAGTCGGCGTACACCGAAGGGGTCGAGTCGGCCGGAAGCGGGTCGACCACGATCACCGGGAGTCCGCGGCGTACGAGACGCACGGTCGCGGTGGCCAGCGGCTCGGAGAGCATGGGGCTGAGTACGACGACCACGGCTCCGGCGGTGGCCCGGAAGTCGATCTGGTCGATCTCGACCTCGCGGGGCATCCCGGGCCGGATGTGGGAGAGCAGCACGAGAATCCGCCGCAGATGACGCGTGCCGGTGCCGAAGCCGGCGTACTCGCCACCGGGGCTGAGCACCCGCACCGAGACGCGGTCGCCACCCGAGAGGTACTGCTCGGCGAGCGAGGCGGCCGCGCGCACCGACACGTCCAGGCTGCTCTCGGTCGAGCCGACGCCGCCGGACTGCCCGTAGTCGGCCAGGGCGTCGACGATGAGGAGCACCGCGGTGTCCTCCTCGGCACGCGTGGACTCGACGTGCAGGGTCCCCTGACGCAACGAGACGCGCCAGTTGATCCGGCGCAGCCGGTCACCGGCGTGGAACGGGCGGATCGAGGAGAACTCCGTGCCGTTGCCGTCGCGCCGGGAGCGATGGGCGCCGATCAGGCCGATCGGCTGCGGCGCCTCGCCACCGGACCGCAGGTGCGACACCGTGGGCAGGACACTTATCTCGCGTCCGACCAGCGCGATCGGTCCCCAGCGGTAGCCCGCCCACGACGTCGTCAGCGCCACCTTCTCCGCACCCACCACCCGCCTACCCCATCGTCTGGGCGAGATCTCGAGCGAGGCGATCTGCCCACCGTCGGCCAGCAGGTGCCCCAGAGCGCCGGCGGGAGGACGGACCGCAACGAAGGGACGGGGCGAGATCACCTGGGTGACGTGCTCGACGTCGTCCAGGTCGTAGGCCTCCAGCCGCACCCGGGTGCCCTGGCCCTCGTGCAATTGCCAGTGCCCCAGGGTCGCGAACAACCGTGGCTCACTGGTCGGTCGGTGCAACAGGCCCAGCGCGCCGAGGACGAGCAGCGGTGCCACCAGCACGACCAGGGCCGGCCGACCGGCCGCCAGGGCGAGGGCGACGCCCACGCCCCCCACGATCAGCGAGCGCTCGAGGCTGCTGGTCGCGTGCCAGCGCGAGGGCTTCCCCGTCACGAGTGCTCGAGGGCGCGAGGGGTGGCGACCTGGGAGAGCACGGTGTCCACCACCCGGGGACCGCTGGCTTGGGTCATCCACAGCTCCGGCTTGACCGTGATCCGGTGCGAGAGCACCGCACGGGCCACCGCCTTCACGTCCTCGGGGATGACGTAGTCGCGGCCGCGCACCACCGCGAAGCCACGGGCGGCCAGGGCCAGCCCCAGGGAGCCGCGCGGCGAGGAGCCGGTGAGGACGTCCTTGTGGTCACGGGTGGAGGTGGCCAGGTCGACGCAGTAGCGAGCGACGCTGTCGTCCAGGGCCACGGTCTCTACCGCCGCCTGCATCGCCCGCAGTCCCGCGGCGTCGGTGACCTGACCCAGGTCGACGTCCTCCTGGCGCCGGGCGAGCCGTCGGGTCACGACGTCGTGCTCCTCGTCGGCCGTGGGATAGCCGAAGCTCACGCGCATCAGGAACCGGTCGAGCTGGGCCTCCGGGAGCGGATAGGTGCCTTCGTACTCGATCGGGTTCGCCGTGGCGAGCACGTGGAACGGATCGGGCAGGGGAAAGGTCTCGCCCTCGACGGTCGCCTGGCGCTCCTGCATCGCCTCCAGCAGGGCCGACTGCGTCTTCGGCGGCGTCCGGTTGATCTCGTCGGCGAGGAGCATGCCGGTGAACAGGGGACCCCGACGGAACTCGAAGCTCCCCTCCTTCTGGTTGTAGAGGAAGGAGCCCGTGATGTCGGCCGGAAGGAGATCGGGGGTGAACTGCACGCGTGCGAAGTCCAGGCCGAGCACTCGGGCGAAGCTCCGCGCGGCCAAGGTCTTGCCGAGGCCGGGGAAGTCCTCGAGCAGCACGTGCCCCTTGGCCAGCACGGCGGCCAGCACGAGTGTCAACGGCTGACGCTTGCCGACCACGGCCCGCTCGACCTCGTCGAGCACTGCCGTGGCCCGCTGCGAGGCCTCGGCCACCGAGAGCGTGCCTTCGGGGGTCTGGGTCATGGGTTCAGCTCCTCGATTCGTCGGATGCACTCTTCGATCTCGTCCTCACGCAGCAGGCGCGGTGGACCGTCGATGACAGCCTTGAGGGTAGGCCCGAGACGTTGGTACATCCCGGGGTCGGTGCTCGACAGGCCGAGCCTGGAGAGTCGGTCCTCGGTCATCCGGACGAGGCGCGCTCGCAGGTGGGGGTCGACCTCGCGCGAGGACAGATGGTTCTCGAGCAGGCGGACGTTTCCGGCGAGAGGAGCGTCCTGACCCGCGGTGGCGAGGCTCTGCTCGGCCACCGGCGTCCAGTTCGCGGGGTCCGCTCCGGAGCTGTCGGCGAGCAGCCCGAAGATCGCCACCCCCGCCGCGACGAAGAGGACCGTCGGCAGGGGGCGCGGATGGGTGTCCTCGATGCGGGCGAAGATGGTGAGGCCCACGACTCCGCCGACGAAGAGTGCCGCTCGCACCAACCAGCGGTTGCGCCGGTTCAGGCCCCTCATCTGGCGCGCGCCCCGATCCCGATCGAGGCGTGGATGGCGTGCAACGCCTCCACGGCGGCCTGGCGCCGACCCTCGTCGATCTCGTGCTCGGAGAAGCGCGCCTCGCGGTACAGCGCCTCCAGCCGGGTGACCGCGGCGTCGTCCGCGGAGACGGCGTCGAGCAGCCGCAGGGTGAACTCCGAGGAGGTCTCCCAGTCGTGGCGGGCCGCCTTCACGCGCTCCGCCTGCTCCTCGAACCGGTCCCAGCAGGCGACGATGGCGTTGCGCGGCTCGCCACCGAGCAGCAGCTCGAACTGCTCGTCGGCGTCCTTGCGCATCTCCTCCACCAGCACCTCGGGGTCATCGAGGACGTCGAAGTCGACCGGCTCGGGGGGCGGCGGCTTCCTGCGACGCCGGAGGTCCTGCAACCACGCGGCCAGGCGCTTCGCACCCTGGTAAGCCAGCCAGAGCAGGCAGACCAGGATCGCGATCCGGACGAGCCAGCCGACCGCGGTGAAGAAGGCGCTGTGGTGGAAGAGGCCCTGGCGATGCCGTTGCTGCGGGAAGTTCGGCAGGTGGTGGGGCGAGAACGTCGGGTGGGCCGGACCGATGTCGGGGTCGTGCAGCGGACCGGCGAAGATCCGCTCGGGCCCGCTGCGGGCGGCGAACATCACCATCAGCAGGAGCACCCCGACGGCCAGCATCGTGAACGCGACCGCGTTCACGCTTGCCCGCCTGCCACTCACGGCATGCACCGTAACCGCCGATCCGCGCTGAGTGGTAACACCCCTCGCCGGGTCGAGGTGATGATGGGCCGGTGTCCGGCTACTTCCCCTTCGACGTGGGACCGCCCCCGGTGGGGAGCGGGCTGGTGATGGGCCGCGCGGAAAGCCCGCTCGGCCGGGTCAGGGTGCTGCGGCCCCGCGACGTCACACCCACGACGTTGTTCCTCCACGGGGTGTCGCTGGACAGCTGGTGCTGGACGCCCTTGGTGCGAGCGGTCGGTCGAAGCGACCTGCCGTGGCTGCTGGTGGACATCCCAGGCTTCGGCGGCTCCGACGCCCTGCCCGGACCGGTGTCGCTCGACGCGATGGTCGACGCGCTGCTGACGGTCCTCGACGCCATGGGCGCGGCCCGCGTGCACGTCGTGGGGCACTCGATGGGCGGGTTCCTGGGCCTGCACCTCACCGCCCGGCAGCCGGATCGGGTTCGTTCGCTGGCGACGCTGAACGGCGCCTACGTCACGATCCTTGACCTGGTGAACGACCCCGTGGGCGCGGCCCTGCGGCACCCGCGGACCTGGGCGACGTACCGGGGGGTGCGGACGGTCGCCGGTGGCGGCCGCGTGGTGCGCGCGGTCGTGGACGCGGGCGCCCGGTCCGGGCTCCTGCGCTGGGGCACCGCGGGTCTGGCGGCCCGCCCCGGGGCGCTCCCCGACTCGTTGCTGGCAGCGCTGGCCGCGGGCGGCCGGCCGGAGTCGTTCCGGTACGCCGAGGCGACCGGCCGTGGGTACGACTGGCGCTCCGCCTGGGGCGGGATCCGGGTCCCCGTGCTGGCCGGTTTCGGCGCCCAGGACCGCCTGGTCACGGCGTACGACGCTCGCTCGCTGCGTGACGTCCTGCCCGGCGCACGGCAGGTGGTGATGCCCGGGTCGTCGCACCTGTCCCCGCTGGAGCGTCCGCGCGAGTGGGTGGCCGAGCTGAGCGACCTCTGGGCCGGCGCGGGTTGACCCCTGGATGACGGCAACTCATCCGCGCGAGCGACGACACCCGGAGAACACCCGACTAGCGTCACGGGGACCCGCTCCTCGGAGGCCCTGATGGCCCACTCGTCACCGAGCTCGAAACCAGCTCCTGCGACGAAGCACTGGGTCGAGCTGCGCATCCACGGGGTGAGTGGCACCCCGCCCGAGGTGATGCTCGAGAGCGAGCACGTCCAGCAGGTGGCGGGCGACTCGTGGGGCCGCTTCTTCCGCCCGGTCGACGGGGTAGGCCGCCCGGCCCAGACGGACCCGGACCGGCTCCTCGAGGGCTACCACTGGGGCAAGTACACCTCCGGCAGCTCCCTGAAAGGACTCTGGCTGATCCTGATCCCGTTCGGGATGGTCAACGCCGCGGCGTTCATGCTCCCCGACCCGGGCACCGGCACGTCGCGCAGCCACCTGTGGCACCGGCTCGCGCTCGGCCTGCTTCGAGGCATCGCCGTCGGGCTGACGTGCACCTTCGCGCTGACCGCCGGCCTGATCACGATCGACCTCGTCGGCTACTCGTGGGCCTCGGGCGTCAGCTGGCTGCACGAGCTCGGCCTGCGCGTCACCATCTCCGCCGGACTCCTGCTCGCCGCAGGTGTGATGGCCGTCCTCTTCGCCCTCGGCAACCAGAACCGGGCGGCGACGTTCGACCCCGCCGCCAAGGGCGCGATCGCCGGCGCACCGGACCCGGTCGGCCTGAGCCGCACCGAGTTCTACACCGAGACGCAGTCGGCGCCGATCCTCGGGCGGCTCCACCTCGCGATGGGCTGGAGCGTGCTGGCGCTGGTCGGGACCCTGACCTGGCAGGCCATCCGCGACCAGACACCGAGCACGCCGCACGGGGCGCTCCAGCACATGCTGTGGGCGCTCTCCCTCGCGATGGTCCTGGGCATCGCCGGGCTGGTAGTCGGCCTCGGCGACCCGGAGAAGGCCCTCAACGCGACGACCGACCACTTCTACTTCCCGATCCTGCCGACCCTGAGCTGGAGCCTGGTCTGGGCCTCGGCGTTCCTGCTGGTCGCCGACGTCGTCCTGCTGATGACGACCCGGCCGACCACCCTCGCACTGGACCTGGACCGCTACGCGAAGTACCTCCCCCTCGCCTGCACCGGCGCGATGCTCGGCCTCTTCGTCACCTGTTACCTGCTCGGTCGGGGCACGGCGGCAGCCGTGAGCACGACCCCGGCACCCTTCCAGCGCTACGCGCACGGGCTGGCGGCCTGGGCGCTGGCCTCCACCGGGCTGTTCGTCGGCGTGGGCTTCTGCGCCGCCTTCGACCTCGGTGTCGGCAAGCTGGTCGGACGCGGCGCCCAGACCGACCTGATCTACCGCGTGGCCTACGTCTGGGGCATCACGACGGTGGCCGTAGCGGTCCTCCTGGTGCCGATCGGCCTGCTGGTGGGCCACCGGCGCCGACACTATGCGCGCGAGGTCTTGCGCTCGTACCGGCGGGTCACCGACCCGTGGCTCGCCCACCGTCTGCCGGGCCCGTGGCCGCGCACGATCTGCGGAGCGCGGACCATCGCCGCGCTCAAGTGGTACCTCGCCTCCGCGGTCGTCTTCTTCGCGGTGATGGGCACCGTGATGACGATCGTGACCTGGATCGAGATGTTCCACTGGCACACGCCCGGGGTGATCGCCTGGATCAGCCAGGGCCGCGACGCCCCTCCCGGGTCGGCGCCCGGCGTCGGAGTGACCCGGCAGTCGAGCGCCTTCACGGTGCTCTACAACATCGGCACCTATGCCCTCATCAGCGCCGCCGGCGCCCTGTTCGTGCTCGGTCGGCGGGCGCTCAAGACCGAGAACACCCGCCGCGGCGTGAACGTCGTGTGGGACGTCATCTCGTTCTGGCCGCACTCGGTGCACCCGTTCGTGCCGCCGTCGTACGCGCAGTTCGCCGTCAAGGACCTGCGTCGCCGGATCCGGTTCCACCTCGGGCTCCCCGTCGTGCCCGTGCCCGGCGGGGCCGAAGAAGTCCCCGACGGTGCCCCGAAGATCGTGGTGTCAGGCCACAGCCAGGGCTCGTTGATCACCTTCGCCGCCCTGATCTGGCTCGGGAAGGCCGAGCTCTCGCGGGTCCGGCTGGTCACCTACGGCTCGCAGCTCCAGGTGGCGTTCCCCCGGGGCTTCCCGGCGTACGTCAACATGCCACTGATCGCTCTGGTGCGGGCGCGGCTGCAGGACCGCTGGATCAACCTCTACCGCGAGACCGACCCCATCGCCGGGCCGGTGCTGTCCTGGGACCGGGAGACTCTCGGACCAGCGCCCACGACACCGCAGTCGCGACACTTCCCTCTGGACGCGGAGCTCAATCCGCGCGAACGCCGGGACGACGTCATCGCCGGGTCGACGGGACGCCGGCAGAGCGGCGACGACTGGCGGGTGCTCGACCCACCGCCCGTCGACGCGGTGCTCGAGCGGACCACGCTGACCCATCTGAGCAAGCACTCGGGATACCCCGCGTCCGCCGACTACCAGGACGCCGTGGCAGAGGTGCTGAACCGTCCTTGACTCCCCGGGGGATCAGTACGCCGGCTGGCTGGAGTCGATCTGCTCGACCCACGCCGAGACCCCGCCGCCGACATGGATCGCGTCGGCGTACCCGGCACCCTTGACGACCGCGAGCGCCTCCGCAGAGCGGACACCGGTCTTGCAGTACAGGACCAGCTGCTTGCCGCTGTCGACGCCCGGGAGCTCACCGAGGGCGTGTCCGTTGAGGAACTCCCCCTTAGGGATCAGCACGGAGCCGGGGATCTTGTTGATCTCGTACTCGTTGGGCTCGCGCACGTCGACCAGCACGAAGTCCTTCTCGCCGTCCTCCCGCTCCTTGAGCAGGTGCGAGAGCTGCATGACGGAGATCGTGGAGCCGACGGCGGCTTCGGAGGCCTCCTCGGAGACCGCCCCGCAGAAGTCGTCGTAGTCGATCAGGCCGGTGACCGTGGGGTGGGCGCCGCACAGCGCGCAGTTCGGGTCCTTGCGGACCTTGAGCTTGCGGTACTCCATCTCCAGGGCGTCGTAGATCATCAGCTTGCCGGCCAGCGGCTCGCCGATGCCGGTCAGCAGCTTGATCGCCTCGTTGACCTGGATCGAGCCGATGCTGGCGCAGAGCACGCCGAGCACCCCGCCCTCGGCGCAGCTCGGGACCATGCCCGGCGGCGGCGGCTCGGGGTAGAGGCAGCGGTAGCAGGGCAGGTCCTCCCCCGCCACGTCGCTGAGGGTCGGCGCGAAGACGCTGGCCTGACCGTCGAAGCGGTAGATCGAGCCCCACACGTAGGGGATCTTGAGGAAGTACGCCGCGTCGTTGACCAGGTAGCGGGTCGCGAAGTTGTCGGTGCCGTCGACGATGAGGTCGTAGCCCTCGAAGATCGCGAAGACGTTGTCGTTGTCGAGCCGCTCCTCGTGGAGCACGACCTCGACGAGCGGGTTCACCTCGGAGACCGACTCCTTGGCCGACTGGGCCTTCGACCGGCCCACGTCGGACTGACCGTGGATGACCTGGCGCTGGAGGTTGGACTCGTCGACCTCGTCGAACTCGACCAGGCCGATGGTGCCGACACCGGCCGCGGCAAGGTAGAGCAGCGCCGGGCTGCCCAGGCCACCGGCCCCGATCACCAGCACCTTGGCGTTCTTCAGTCGCTTCTGACCGTCCATGCCGACGTCGGGGATGATGAGGTGGCGGCTGTAGCGGCGGACCTCGTCCACGGTCAGCTCGGCTGCAGGCTCGACGAGCGGCGGCAGGGACACGGCGTACTCCTGGGTTCAGAGGTGGTTTCAGCGTGGGATCAAGCGGTGGCGTTCGAAGGTCTGGTTCGTTCACGGGGTGAACAGGTGCGCGGCCCTCCATGTTCCCCAGTGGCCGGGCCCGGCGCGAGCGCGTCCGTCATCCGGACCCTCGGGTGCTGGGTAGGGTGCCCCCCGTGGGCAGGACCGAGCGCGCGGACGCGGGCGAGCGCAAGCCCCGGGGTGGCAGGCTCCCCCGGCGGGAGCGGCGCGCCCAGCTGCTCGACTCCGCCCTCTGGGTGTTCGTCGCGCAGGGCTACCACGCCGCGGCGATGGACGACATCGCCGAGCGGGCCGGCGTCTCCAAGCCGGTGCTCTACCAGCACTTCCCGGGCAAGCTGGATCTCTACCTGGCTCTGCTCGACGCGGCGTGCGACGAGGTGATCGACAACTGCCGCCAGGCGCTGGCCGCGACCCACGACAACAAGACGCGTGTGGGCGCCGCGATGGCGGCGTTCTATACCTACGTCGCGGGCGAGCGCGGTGCCTTCCGTCTCGTCTTCGAGTCCGACCTGACCAGCGAGCCGGCGGTGCGCGAGCACGTGGAGAGAGTCACCAGCGAGTGCGCGGCGATGATCGCCGACGTCATCCACGACGACACCGGGCTCCCCGCCGAGCAGTCGCGGCTGCTGGCGGTGTCCCTGGTGGGAATGGCCCAGGTCAGCGCGAGGTTCTGGGTCTCGGAGGTCAGCGAGCTCAGCCAGTCCGAGGCGATCGAGCTGGTCAGCGGGCTGGCTTGGCGCGGCATCCGCGGCTACCCCCTCACCGACGAGCACTGAACCGCCAGCAGGGCCAGAACCAGAACGCCGGCACCCCCGAGCACCCCACCAGTCACCACAAGTCTGAGGAGCAGCATGGAAGTCAAGATCGGAGTGCAGCACGCACCCCGCGAGCTGGTCGTCGACACCGCCGACACCGCCGAGGCGGTCCAGGCCGCGCTCGACAAGGCGCTGGCGGCCGATGCGACGCTCGCGCTGACCGACACCCGCGGTCGTCAGATCCTGGTGCCGGCCCGGGCCATCGCCTACGTCGAGATCGGTGGAGGCGTCAGCGGCCAGGTCGGCTTCCGCGGCTGACCGTGACGCCTGTTTGCCCTCGCTCCGTGAGGGGAACAAGATGACCGTGACACGTGAGGGTGGGCGCCGGCGCCTCTCCCTCGCCCCGACCGAAAGGTGGACCGCGTGACCGTCACCACGATCGCCCCGCTGCTCGTCAAGTGTGGGCACCACTGGAGCCTGGGTGGGATTCTCTTCCTGCTGATCGGTGGTGCCATCATCGGCGTCATCGGCAAGATGGTCGCGCCCGGCAACAGGGACAAGATCCCGTTCTGGCTGACCGTCCTGTGCGGCATCGTCGGCATCTTCGTCGGCAACTGGCTCTACGTCGACGTGCTCGGCGGACGCTGCACCACCGGGGGCATCGACTGGCTGCGTCACATCGTCCAGGTGCTGGCAGCGGCCGTGATCGTGATGGTCGCCGCAGGGCTGACGGGTCGCTCGCGGAGCAGGGTCCACTAGGGCGGCGCGTCTCAGGCGGACAGCCCGAGTTCGGCCATCCGCTCGTTGTGTCGCTCCGTGATCCGGGTGAACATCCGCCCGATCGCGGCCAGATCGAGCCCGGGACGGTCGATCCCGCCGGCGAGCAGCGCGCTCAGCGCGTCACGCTCGGCGGCGACGCGCTGCGCCTGGGTGAGCGCCTCACCCATCAGCCGCCGGCCCCACAGGGCCAGCCGACCCCCCAGCCGGGGGTCGTCGGCGATGGCCTGCCGGATGTGGCGGACCGCGAAGTCGGCCTGGCCGGCGTCGTCGAGCGAGGCGATGATCAGGTCACGGGTGCCGGCATCGAGGTACGCCGCGATCTCGCGGTAGAAGTCGGCGGCCAGACCGTCGCCGACGTAGGCCTTGACCAGACCCTCGTGCCAGTCAGACGGCGCGGTGTGGGCGTGGAAGAGGTCGATGGGCCCCTCGAACGGCGCCATCGCCTCGAACGGATCCATGCCGAGCTCACGGATGCGCTCGTGGAGGCGCGAGACGTGACCGAACTCGAGGCTCGCCATCGCCCCCATCTCGACCTTGTCGCGCACTGTCGGCGCCAGCTTGGCGTCGTCCACGAGCCGCTCGAACGCCGAGAGCTCGCCGTAGGCGATCGCGCCGAGCAGGTCCACCACGGCGAGCCGGTAGTCGACGTCCTCGAACACGACACCGGTCTCGGCGGACCCAGACTCGCCGGAAGGTGGATCTGCCTGGGATTCAGCCATGCGCACACGCTACCGATAGACTGGGGTCGTCCCCGCGTGAGCGGTGAGGACGCAGCAGCCGGCTCCCGGAGCGGCTGCGGATGTGCGCGGCAGACGCGAACGGTTTCGTGAACTCGAGCCTGGGCCTCCGCCGCTGGACGACCGGCTCGACCTGCCAGCCCGGACCGAATCAGGTGTTCGGGGGGCTCGAACGAAAGCGAAACTTCATACCGTGACCACCTTCCGAGAGCTCGGGGTGCTCCCCGAGATCTGCGACGCGCTCGAGCGCGGCGGCATCACCACCCCCTTCGCCATCCAGGAGATGACCCTGTCGGTCGCCCTGCTCGGCACCGACCTGATCGGCCAGGCCCGCACGGGCACCGGCAAGACCCTCGCCTTCGGCATCCCGGTGCTGCAGCGCAGCGTGGTGTCGACGGACCCGGCGTACGCCGACCTCCCGCAGGGCAAGCCGCAGGCGCTGATCGTCGCGCCGACCCGCGAGCTCGCGCTCCAGGTCAGCGGTGACCTGGCCCTGGCGAGCAAGGACCTCGGTCTGCGCGTGCTGACCGTCTACGGCGGCGTCGCCTACGAGCCGCAGCTCGACGCGCTGGCCTCCGGGGTCGACATCGTCGTCGGCACGCCGGGCCGGCTGATCGACCTGTGCAACCGACGCTCCCTGGACATCTCCCACGTGCACGCGCTCGTGCTCGACGAAGCCGACGAGATGCTCGACCTCGGGTTCCTGCCCGACGTGGAGAAGCTGCTGTCGATGACCCCGGAGACCCGGCAGACGATGCTGTTCTCCGCGACCATGCCGGGCGCCATCGTGGCCCTGGCCCGCACCCACATGCGACACCCGATGAACATCCGGGCCGAGTCGTCGTACGACACGCAGCTGGTCCCGGCCACCGCGCAGTTCATCTTCCAGGCCCACGACCTCGACAAGCCGGAGATCATCGGCCGCATCCTCCAGGCCGACGACGCCGAGAAGATCATCGTCTTCACCCGCACCAAGCGGCAGGCCCAGCGCATCGCCGAAGACCTGGCCGAGCGCGGCTTCAGCGCCTCACCCTTGCACGGCGACATGGCGCAGGTGGCGCGCGAGAAGGCGCTGACCAAGTTCCGCGACAACAAGTACCGCGTGCTGGTCGCCACCGACGTCGCCGCTCGCGGCATCGACGTGCAGGGCGTCTCCCACGTCATCAACTACACCTGCCCCGAGGACGAGAAGACCTACATCCACCGGATCGGCCGCACCGGCCGCGCCGGCGCCACCGGCATCGCGGTGACGTTCGTGGACTGGGCCGACCTCCACCGCTGGAAGATGATCAACAAGGCGCTGGACCTGCCCTTCGACGAGCCGCAGGAGACCTACTCCACCTCCGAGCACCTCTTCCACGACCTCGGCATCCCGGCCGGCACCAAGGG
>DATBBE010000170.1:0-16729 GCA_036271155.1 Nocardioides sp.
CAGGTCGCCGAGCGGCTGGCCCGGCTGCTCGCGACGTCTCGCTACGCCACCGACCTGCTCGAGCGAGAGCCCGAGGGCGTGCGAATGCTCGGCGACGACCTCACGCCGCTCGGCTCGGAGGCGATCCTCGACCGGATGAAGGCGTCGGCGGAGCGGCAGGGCGACCCCGTCGAGGCGGTTCGCTCGATTCGCGCGATCCGGCGCCGAGAGCTGTTCCGGATCGCCGTGGGGGAGCTGTTCGGAGAGGTCGACACGGTCGCGGTCGGAGCGGCTCTCTCCAGGCTCACCGATGCCACCTTGGAGGCGACGCTGGAGGTCGCGGGGCGATCGGTCCGCGAGCAGAGGGGACTCGACGAGGCGCCGACCCGGATGGCCGTCGTCGCCCTGGGTCGCTACGGCGGCTTCGAGCTGTCCTACGGCAGTGATGCCGATGTGATGTTCGTGCACGATCCGTACGACGCGGGGGGCGCGGGCGGCGCAGAGGCGACGGCGTACGCCCAAGGGGTGGCCAACGAGCTGCGTCGGCTGCTGATCGCCCCGGCCACGGACCCCGCACTCGTCGTCGACGCGGACCTCAGGCCGGAGGGCAAGCAGGGCCCGCTGGTGCGCTCGCTCGCGTCGTACGCCGCCTACTACGCGAAGTGGTCGAAGGTCTGGGAGGCGCAAGCTCTGCTGCGGGCCGATGCCGTGGTCGGCGACGAGGGCGTGCGCGCAGGCTTCACGGCGCTGGTGGACCCGCTGCGCTACCCGCCCGACGGGATCACCGAGGCCGACGTGACCGAGATCCGGCGGATCAAGGCTCGCGTCGACAGGGAGCGGCTGCCGCGCGGCGCCGATCCCCACACCCACCTCAAGCTCGGCCGCGGGGGCCTGGCCGACATCGAGTGGACCGTCCAGCTCCTGCAGCTCCGGTACGCCGGTCGCGAGCCGGCCCTGCGCAGCCCGCGCACCCTGACGGCGCTCGACGCGGCTCGCGACGCGGAGCTGGTCTCGGCGCGCGACCACGACGCGCTCGACCGCGCGTGGCGCTCCGTCAGCCGGCTCCGCAACGCGATCACCCTGGTGACCGGCCGCAGCGGCGACCAGGTGCCGCGCGACGCCCGTGAGCGCGCGGCGATCGCGAGCATCCTGGGCTACGGCGCAGGTCGCTCGGACGAGATGGTCAACGACTACCTCCGCACCACCCGCCGTGCCCGCGCCGTCGTCGACCGCGTCTTCTGGACCTGACCCACCGCGAAGGGCCACTTCTCCGCCCCCGAAGGGACACCTCTCCGGCTCCGAGGTGACGTTTCTCCGCCCCCGAAGGGACACTTCTCCGGCTCCGAGGTGACGTTTCTCCCGACGTACCCGGCCGGAGAGTTGCTCCTTCGACAGCGGAGACCTGTCCCTTCGCGGGCGGAGAGTTGCTCCTTCGACAGCGGAGAGTTGTCCCTTCGCGGTGTCGGTGGGGGCGGCCATACTCGGCCCATGACCACCGCTGACCGAGCCAGTGCGCTCCTGGCTCTCCACACCGACCCGACCCTGCTCACCCTCGTCAACGTCTGGGATGTCGCCAGCGCCCGCGTCGTGGCCGGTACGCCGGGCACGACCGCGATCGCCACGGCGAGCCACTCGATCGCTGCCGCCTACGGCTACGAAGACGGGGAGCACATCTCGCGCGACCTCATGCTCGAGGCGGTCGGGCGGGTGGTGGCCGCCGTCGACCTGCCCGTGACCGCCGACCTCGAGGCGGGGTACGGCGACGCGGCCGAGACCGTGCGACGCGCGATCGGCCTCGGGGCGGTCGGCGCCAACATCGAGGACCAGCTCAAGCCCGTGGCCGAGGCGGCCGCCGTGGTCGAGGCCGTGATGCGCGCCGCAGCGGCCGAGGGTGTCCCCGACTTCGTTCTCAACGCGCGCACCGACGCGTTCCTCGAAGCCGGTGACCGACCCGCCGACCAGGTGCTCGCCGACGCCGTGAGCCGAGGCCGGGCCTTCCTCGACGCGGGCGCGCCGGTGGTGTTCGTCCCGGGCCGGGTCACCGAGGAGCAGGTCGAGACGCTCGTCGCGGCCTACGGTCCGCAGCGGCTGACGTTGCTGCCGGTGCCGGGCTGCCCACCTCTCGCGCGGCTTCAGGAGCTCGGCGTCGCCCGGGTCAGCTTCGGCCCCTTCCCGCAGTACGCCGCGATGACCGCCCTCCAGCTGATGGTCGAGGGTGTGGGCCGCGGCGAGGGCATCCCCGAGGGCACACGCCCGCTGACCTGAAGTCATTTGTCCCGCACACCGTGCGGCTGGTTGGGTGGCGGGCGTGGACGACAGGCAGAAAGAACGACTCAAGGCCGCCTCCGACGCATGCGAGCGCACGGTGTTCTGGCACGCCAAGCGCACGCCCGCAGCGGTGCTGCGCAGCGTGGCCGAGGACGCCGAGCGGCTCGGAGTCGACGACTGGGACGTCTATGCCGAGAAGGGCCCGGTCGAGCGGATCGAAGCTGAGGTCGCCGAGCTGCTGGGCAAGCCGGCGGCGGCGTTCTTCCCGAGCGGGATCATGGCCCAGCAGGCGGCGCTGCGCGTCTGGTGTGACCGCACCGGGTCGAAGAGGGTGGCGATCCCCGACCTGTCCCACCTGCTCAAGCACGAGGACGACGGTCCGCGTCGCCTCCACGGATTCGAGTTCGACCACCTGACCGAAGGCCCTCGGACGGCGAAGGCAGAAGACCTGCGCCGGCTCTCGCCGGGCCTCGGTGCCGCGTTGGTCGAGCTGCCCCTGCGCGACGCCGGCTGCCTGCTCCCCACCTGGGAGGAGCTGACGGCGCTGTCCGAGACGGCGCGTGAGCTCGGCGTCCCGCTGCACGCCGACGGCGCGCGCATCTGGGAGTCGCAGCCCTACTGGGGCAAGGAGCTCGCCGAGATCGCCGGCCTGGTCGACAGCATGTACGTCTCCTTCTACAAGGGGCTCGAGGGGCTCGCCGGCGCCGCGCTGGCCGGCCCCGAGGACGTCGTGGCCGAGGCGCGCACCTGGCGCCGCCGGATGGGCGGCACGCTCTTCCACCTCACGCCGTACGCCGTCTCCGCGCTGGCGGGCCTGAAGGAGCGGCTCCCGCGGATGGCCGAGTACGCCGCGTGGTCGCGCGTCCTGGCAGCCGAGCTCAGCCAGCGCGGTCTGAAGGTCAGCCCCGACCCGCCGCACACCAACACGTTCCAGCTGTACGCCGACGGCACGCCCGAGGACATCATCGACCGCAAGATCGCCTTCATGGAGCGCGAGAAGGTCGAGCCCCTCGGGGGCTGGTGGGCGTCACGGGTGCCCGGCGTCGCCATGACCGAGGTCGCCGCCCACGACGCGGCCCTGCAGCACGATCCCGCGCAGGTCGCGGCCTGGATCGCCGAGATCGCCCTGGGCTGAGGGAGCCCTCCCCCTGGTTCCCACGGGAGGCGTATCGTTTGAGACTCCACGTCCGGAGGAGGATCGACATGACACTCTCCCGGATCACGTCCACATTCGCGGCGGTGGCGCTCGGCGGGGTCGTCGTGGCCTCGACGTACGGCGCAACGGCTGCAGGCTCGTCCAGCGCACCCGAGCGCGGGGGAGGCCACCAGTCCCGCGTCGCCGTGGCCGATCATTTTCGCGCACCGGTGACGCACAAGTACGGCGCCAACGGGATGCGCCTGGGGCTGCACTGCGAGACCTCGGACATGTCATGAGGCGGCTCCTGCTCAGGGCCGGCGGAGCGCTGGTGCTGGCCGCGGTCCTGGTGGGCCCGTCCGCTCAGGCTCAGGCAACCCATGAGTCCGCACAGCAGGCGCGGCCGGCCTTCGGTCACACGACCAGCGAGTGGTTGATGATGGGCCGCAACTGCGGTGCCAGCATCTCGGGGACCTGATCGGCGCCTGGACCCACGCAGGCTCAGGCGGAGGCTCAGCCGGCCGGAGACGTCGCCGCCTCGATGACGCGGTTCAGCCTGCGCTGCAGCTCCTGGAGCTCGTCGAGGCCCATGCCGAGCCGTTCGACGATCGCCGGCGGCACCTTCAGGGCCCGACGACGCAGGACCCGGCCGGCCGCGGTGAGCTCGACGGCGAGCGCCCGCTCGTCGTGGGGGTTGCGCTCCCGTCGTAAGAGACCGGCCGACTCCAGGCGCTTGAGCAGTGGAGAGAGGGTGGCCGGGTCGAGCTGGAGCATGGTCGAGAGGTCACGAACCGACACCGGGGCGTGCTCCCAGAGCGCCAGCATCACGAGATACTGCGGGTGGGTGAGCCCCAGCGGCTCCAGCACCGGCCGGTAGAGCGCGACGACGCTGCGCGCCGCGACGGCCAAGGCGAAGCAGACCTGCTCCTGCAGCGCGAGTGGGTTGTCCGGGGTTGCGGATGTCGTCTTCGCCACAATGATGAGTGTACCAATCATTGGTACACTAACGATCGATGGAGACCACTCAGCCCGTTCACCGCCGACGCCACCTGATGGACCCGGCCCACCCCCAGCGATCCAGCGTCGACTCGCGCGAGATCA
This sequence comes from Nocardioides sp., assembly GCA_036271155.1. GTDB lineage: Bacteria > Actinomycetota > Actinomycetes > Propionibacteriales > Nocardioidaceae > Nocardioides. The sequence continues at coordinate 4,484 of DATBBE010000170.1, forward strand.
CCCGCGTGCGGCAGTGGGTGCTGTCGGTCCTGGTGACGACGACCGTCCTGCACCTCTCGGCCGGGCTCGCGATCGCAGGCGTCTTCGCCGACGGGTCGCGTCCAGGAGCGGGCGTCGGGCTGAACGTGCTGGCCTCGGTATGCGGCGTCGGCGCGGTTCTGGCCGCACGACTGATCCACGGACGGAGGCCGATGTCGTGGTGGCTGCTGCTCGGTCTCGTGCCAGGCCTGGTCGGCCTCTGGTTCGTGCTGAGCTGAGCGAAGGCAGTCGCCCCGGTCAACCCGATGTGCGGGGACCAGGAGTCGATGTCGGCGACTGCAAGCCAGACGGTGCTCAAGCGTGGCGCGTCACTGTCCGGCGTACGCCGAATCTGACGCGGAAAGCGGCGTGGCTTCAGCCGAAGTGGAGCATGCCCTGCGTGACGTCGCGACGGTGACGTGCGTCGTGCGTACGCCGGTCGAAGGTCAGGACTGTGGCCTGCTCCTCGTGGGCGACGTCATCGCGGACGTGGCGCCCGGCCGCGTCCTCGACACGAGCCAGTCGGCTCAGGATGCCGAAGCCCCGGCCGCGCGGGTGCCGCTCGGCGAGCGATGCACCCATGGTCGGACGCTGTGCCAGATTGGTCGAACTCATCGAAACTCCCCCTCGTGATGGGCCCCGACCGACGCCCCCGCGCCGGCTCCCCGAGAAACCCTTGATCACCAAAGTAGGGGAGGTATGCACCGAAATGTCCCGAAATCGCCGGATTTTGCCTGACGCGCTGCGGATCGGTCGCCGCCGGGCCCTGTCGTCTGCGGTTTCGAGATGGTACGGATCAACTCGCCCCCGTCTGCTCGCGCGCCAGGGCGGCCGCTTGATCCGTACGATCGGGAGGTCGGCGGCTCTGCGAGCTCCTGTCCTGCTGCGAAGGCATGCCCCCGCATGCGGGCCAGCGCCTGCTCGAGCGTGATCCCCAGCCGCACCATCACCATGCCCTGCGCCTGGTAGATCTCGTCGCGACGGTCGTGCCTCGGGGAGTGCCGCAGGTCGGTGGGGACCGAGTTCCCGTTCTTTGCGTACGTGTCGAGGACCGCTTCCATGGCCAGCTCGGTCAGCATCAGGCTGGTCGCGGTGTCGCGGTGTCGCGGCTCGTCAGGTGCCGGACCTCGGCGGAGTGCAGGTGCAGCACCCCGAAGCGCGCCGCTCCGACCAGCATCGGGAACGCGAAGGTCGCCCGCACCCCGGCGGCGTACGCCGCGGGGGCGTAGCCGGGCCAACGCTCGAGGGCACGCTCGAGGTCGGGAGTGAGGATCGGGTGGGAGGCGACGAAGGCGTCCGTCCCCGGGCCTTCGCCGAGGGTGAACTCGAGCTCCTCGACGCCCCGGGCCGGCTCGCTCGAGGCGGCCGCTATCGTGCCGGCCTGGTCCCGGCCTCGCTCTCCTGGAGTCATCAGGCTGATCACGGCGCCCCACATGCCCAGCTCGCCGAGCGCCACCCGGCACAGCTGCTCGAGAATCGACGAACCGGTCTCCGACCGACCGTCTCGCACGAGGGCCCGCACTCGTGACCGTCCATGCTCACCACCACCTCCCAGGGTGCCATGGTGCGTGAACTCGGAGATGGTCGCGGCTCCTGCCGGCGAGGAGGACGCCCGCGGAAAGACCGCGACCGTTTCGTGCACCCGACCCCGGCTCGAGGACCACGCCCAGGCGATCCCTGGGGCGCCGCCACGGGCGTGGCTCGGACGTCAGTGCCGTGCCTCGGCCCCCACCTCGTGCAGGTGCCTGATGGCGGCCGTGTACGAAGCGACGGCCGAGCACTGCAGGTAGGGGATGCCGCGCTCGGTGCAGAAGTCCTGGACGACGGGCTGGGCGTGTCGCAGGTTGGCGCGCGGCATGCTCGGGAAGAGGTGATGCTCGATCTGGTAGTTGAGGCCGCCGAGGGCTGCGTCGGTGAACCAGCCGCCCCGGACGTTGCGAGACGTGAGCACCTGGCGCAGGAGGGGATCGTTCCCCTGTTCGGCATCGAGCATCGGCATGCCCTTGTGGTTGGGCGCGAAGGAGCAGCCGAGGTAGAGACCCTGGAGCCCCTTGTGGATCGCGACGAACAGGAGTGCCTGCGGCCAGGTCAGGGTCAGGGCCAGCAGTGCGACGTACCCCACGAAGTGGGCCACCATGAGCGCGGCTTCGGGGGTACGCAGGCGGAGGCCCGGCTGGAAGAGGCGGCGGACGCTCGCGACGTGGAGGTTGACCGCCTCACCCAGCAGGAACGGGAAGAACAGCGCGGCCTGGTGACGCGTGGTCCAGCCCGCGATCCCGCGTCGGCCCTGGGCCTGGCCGGCGTCGAAGATCAGGGCGCCCGCGCGCACGTCGGGATCTCGCTCCAGGTCGTTGGGGTGAGCGTGGTGAGCGTTGTGCTTGGTGACCCACCAGCCGTAGCTCAGACCACCCAGCAGGTTGCCGTCCACGAGGCCGAGGATCCGGCTGCGGGCGACGTTCCGCGTCACCTGGAGGTGACCGACGTCGTGGCCCAGGAAGCCGATCTGGGTGGCGATCACCGCGAGCACCGGACCGAGCAGCAGCAGCCACCACGAGTGGCGCCACACCGTCATCGCGACGACCACGGCCGCGAGCATCGAGATGACGAGGGCGAAGGTGATCGCATATGACCACGGGCGGCGCCGGAGCAGGTCGAGCTCGCGGATCCGGGCCGCCAGCTCTCCGTAGCCCCCCAGCCAGCCGTCGCGTTCGCCGAGGTCTGCTCGGTCCGGGGCCGACGGGGAGAACGTCTGGGAGTCAGGGATGTGCGCGGCCATCGGCCACCGCCTCAGAAAGGGTGCGGCGGTCAGACTCAGTAGACCGGCCGGGCCGGGGTCCGGGGCCCTGGTATGTGATCTGATGCTCGCAGTGGTGCCAGGGTACCCCGCCGAGGTGCAGGTCCGGGCTTTGGCCGGGCACCGTCGTGAGCGCCGGACCTGCGCTACGCTCCCGCACGCCAGCCGAACTCCACGATGGAGTCAGGGAACCCGGTGAGACTCCGGGACTGACGCGCAGCGGTGAGGGTGACGGCCGGGGCACGTCGTACGACAGCCACTGGAGCCCAGCTCCGGGAAGGCGCCCCGAGCCGGAGGAGCCCGAGTCCGAAGACCTGCTGGCCCTAGCGGCGAGTCCGCCGCCAGGTCAGGAGCGGACCCCGCGCACGGGTCCCGGACCGAAGCAGGTGCCCTCAGTGCCGGACACGCGGACCCGCCGAGACCGTTGCCCGGGAGCCTTGCGCCCGTGGCCCGCCGACGACGGTCTGCTGGTCCGGCTGCGCCTCGTCGGGGGCCGGCTGCCGGTCGCGTCGCTGCTGGCCCTTCTCGACGTGGCCGAGACCTGCGGCGACGGGCGGGTCCACGTGACCGGTCGGGCCAACCTCCAGCTGCGGGCGCTGCCGTCGCGCGACGGCGTACTGCCACCGGAGGTGCTGGCCGCCCTGGCGGCCACCGGACTGCTCCCCAGCCGGAGCCATGAGCTGGCGCGCAACGTGATGGTGTCGCCGGCGAGCGGCCGGTACGGCGGGCGCGCCGACCTCGGACCGGTCGCCGGCGACCTCGATCGCGGGCTCTGCGCCGATCCCGCACTGGCGACGCTGCCCGGGCGGTTCCTCTTCGTCCTGGACGACGGCCGGGGAGACCTCGTCGACCGAGCGTGCGACCTGGGACTGGTGGCGTTGGACGGCGCGACGGCCCAGCTGCGTATCGGCCCCGACTGGGGTGACGTCGTCGGCCTGCCCGAGGCGCCTTCCTGCCTGCTCGACCTCGCGCACGCCTTCCTCGAGCGGCGCGGACGAGGGGCGCACGTGCCGTGGCACGTCGCCGAGCTCCCCACCCCTCTCGGGCCCGCCGTCCTGCGGGACGCCAGGATCCCGGCCGCAGGAGCGCCGATGCCGTTCGGCCGGGTGCCTGAGGGGGTCCATGCCGAGGTCTCCGTCGACGGCCTCGACCGATCGGCCCTCACCTGGCTTCCCGACCCGCCGGCGGAGGTGGTCGTCACCCCCTGGCGCGGCATCCTGGTCCCTCAGGAGCGGCCATGACGCACCTTCCGGCCCCGCCGAGCCGTCACTTCGACTACGTGTCCGACGGGCCGGCCATCTACGCCGACTCCTTCGCCACGATCCGCCGCGAGGCTGACCTCGGCGCGGTCCCTGCGGACGCCGAGCGGCTCGCGGTTCGGATGATCCACGGCAGCGGCCAGGTCGACCTCGCAGCGGACCTCGTGGTTCATCCCGAGCTGGTGCGAGCGGTTCGGACGGCTCTCGAAGCCGGAGCGCCGATCCTGTGCGACGCGACCATGGTGGCGACCGGGGTGACCCGGTCGCGCCTGCCCAGGTCGAACGACGTCGTCTGCCTGCTCAACGACGACCGCGTGCCAGGGCTCGCCCGGGCCTGGGGCACGACCCGCACGGCCGCGGCCGTCTCGTTGTGGGAAGACAGGCTCGGCGGCGCCGTCGTCGCCATCGGCAATGCCCCGACCGCCCTGTTCCACCTGCTCGAGATGCTGCTGGACGGAGCGCCCGCACCTGCGGCGGTCGTCGGCTGCCCGGTCGGCTTCGTCGGCGCGGCCGAGTCCAAGCAGGCTCTCGTCGACCTCGCTGACGAGCACGGCCTCGACATCCCCTACGTGACGGTGCGGGGGCGCCGCGGGGGATCGGCCATGACGTCCTCAGCCCTTAACGCGCTCGCCCAGGAGGACGAATGACCGGGCGGTTCCACGGCGTCGGGGTCGGGCCCGGTGACCCGGAGCTGGTCACGCTGAAAGCCGCCAGGCTGATCGGCGGAGCCGACGTCGTCGCCTACCACGCAGGCGCCGGCAAGCGGTCGAACGCGCGACGGACCGCCGCGGGCCTGCTCCCGGACGCCGTCATCGAGGAGGAGCTCACCTACCCGGTCACCACGGGGCGCACCGACCATCCGGGCGGGTACGCCGGGGCCATGGCCGACTTCTACGAGGAGTCCGCCGCCAGGCTGGCCGCCCACCTCGACGCCGGCCGCGACGTGGTCCTGCTGGCCGAGGGCGATCCCCTCTTCTACGGCTCGTTCATGTACATGCACGACCGGCTGTCCGAGCGCTATGACACCGAGATCGTGCCGGGCGTCCCCGCCTTCGCCGCCGCGACCGCCGCCGCGGCCAGCCCGCTGGCTCGGCAGACCGACGTGCTCACGGTGCTTCCGGGCACCTTGCCGGAGCCGGAGCTGGCCCGCCGGCTGGCCGACACCGACGCGGCCGTGATCATGAAGCTCGGTCGCACCTTCCCCGCCGTACGCCGGGCGCTGGCGGCCGCGGGCCGCCTGGACCACGCGCTGTACGTCGAGCGGGCGTCGATGGCGGAGGAGCGCTGGCTGCCCGTGGCCGACGTGGACGCCGAGTCGGTCCCCTACTTCTCCCTGATCGTCGTCACCGGTGACAGCCGGCACGGCCGGAGGTCGCGTGGCCGGGCACCTGCGGCGACCCTCGAACACCGGGCAGACCCGGCCGAGCTCCTGGTGATCGGTCTTGGGCCGGGGCCGGACGAGTGGCTGACGCCGGAGGCCGACCACTCGCTCTCCGAGGTCGACCACGTGGTCGGCTACGCGCCGTACGTCGCCCGGGTGCCGCAGCGGGCCGGTCTGGTGCGTCATCCGTCGGGCAACACCGTCGAGATCGACCGCGCCACCGCGGCCCTCGAGCTGGCCCTGGGCGGTGAGAAGGTCGCGGTGGTCTCCGGCGGGGACGCGGGGGTCTTCGGGATGGCAGCAGCCGTGTTCGAGGCCGCCGAGGACCCGAGGTTCGCCGGCGTGGGCGTGCGTGTCCTGCCCGGGGTCACGGCGGTGCAGGCGGTCGCGGCCCGGGCGGGTGCACCGCTCGGTGCCGACTTCGCCGTGCTGAGCCTGTCCGACCGGCTCAAGCCGTGGTCGGTCATCGAGCGCCGGCTGCGAGCCGTGGCGGAGGCCGACCTGGTCATCGCCCTCTACAACCCGGGCTCTCGGGCCCGCTCGACACAGGTGGCGACCGCGCGAGAGGTCCTGTTGGAGCACCGCAAGCCGGACACGGTGGTCGTGGTCGGCCGTGATGTCGGACGGGCCGAGGAGTCGCTGACGGTGACCACGCTGGCCGAGCTCGACCCGGCTGTGGTCGACATGAAGTGTCTGCTGATCGTCGGCGCAGACGCCACGCGTGTCGGTAGGGCTGGTGTCTGGACGCCGCGCTGGGTGGCCGGATGACGGTGCACTTCGTCGGCGCCGGCCCAGGGGCGGCCGACCTGCTCACCGTCCGGGCGACCCGGTTGCTCGCTGCGGCAGACCTGGTGCTGTACCCCGGCACCTACCTCCACCCGGAGGTCCTCAGCCACTGCAGCCCGGCCGCTGTGCTGGTCGACACCCACGGCCTCGACCTCGACCAGATCACCGAGCGCCTGGTGCGCGGGCAGCGAGCCGGTCGGCAGGTCGTCCGGCTCACCTCCGGCGACCCCTCGCTCTACTCGGCCCTGTTCGAGCAGACGCGCCGCCTCGACGAGGTGGGCGTGGCGTGGGACGTCACACCCGGTGTGGCGGCGTACGCCGCAGCCGCCGCCGTCCTGGGGCGTGAGCTGACCGTTCCACTGGTGACCCAGTCCGTGGTCCTGACCAGGACGCACGACCGGTCGACGGCGATCCCCCAGAGCGAGTCGCTGGCGGCTTTCGCGGCGACGCGCGCGACGATGGTCCTGCACCTGGCGGTCCGGAGGACGCGTGAGCTGATGGCCGAGCTGGCAGCGGCGTACGGCGCCGACTGTCCGGCCGTGGTCGTCTATCGCGCCAGCCAGCCGGACGAGGTGGTCCTCACCGCGACCGTGTCCACGATCGCCGACGAGGTCGAGCGGGCGGGCCTGACCCAGGCCGCGGTGATCATGGTGGGGCGCGCGCTCCACCCGGCCGGGGGTGGCGAGTCGCACCTCTACAGCCAGACCCGCGACCGGGGCCAGTGCCGGTGATCCCCGACGAGGCGCTGTACGCCGTCATCAACCGCCGCCGGGACACCCGCTCGGAGTTCAACGGCGCGCCCGTCGATCCCGGGGCCCTGCGCCGGGTCCTCTCGGCGGCACACTGCGCACCCAGCGTCGGCATGAGTCAGCCGTGGGACTTCGTCCTGGTCCGCGACGCCGACACGCTCGCGAGCTTCCATGAGCACGTCTCGCAGGAACGAGCCACCTACGCGGGTTCCCTGAGCGGGGAGCGTGCCGCGACCTTCGCCCGGATCAAGGTCGAGGGCATCCGGGAGTCCGGGCTCGGGATCGTCGTCGGCTACGACCCCCTCCGGGGCGGGCCCCAGGTGCTCGGCCGTCATGCCATCGCCGACGCCGGCCTGTACTCCGTGGTGTGCGCGATCCAGAACCTCTGGCTCGCTGCCACGGCCGAAGGGCTCGGCGTGGGCTGGGTGAACTTCTACCGCGAGGAGTTCCTGCGTTCGCTGCTCGGCATGCCCGAGCATGTGCGCCCGGTCGCGTGGCTGTGTGTCGGCCCCATCTCGGAGCTGCCCGAGGTCCCCGACCTCGAGCGACACGGCTGGCGACACCGCTCGCCACTGGACGACGTCCTGCACGACGGACGCTACGGCGTTCCGCTCAGCGCTCCCACGTCCACTGGGTGACGGGGCGGGCCGGCCTCCACCCGGTGAACGACCCGAGCGGCTCGGCCGTCTCGACCGAGATCCTGGTGAGCTCACCGCCGTGCTCACGACAGGCGCCGACGAGGACCTGCTCGCTCTCGAGGGTCACCGCGTGCGCCACCAGGCGGCCGTGCGGCTGGAGCGCGCGTAGGCAGGCGAGGACCAGCCCCGCCTCGGTAGCGCCTCCACCGACGAAGACGGCATCGGGTGGGCGCAGCGACTCCAGAGCCGCGGGAGCCTGCGCGGTGACGACGTCGAGGCCCGGTACGCCGAGTCGACGCGCGTTGCGGGCGATCCGCCGCGCGCGCTCGTCGTCGGCCTCGACCGCGGTCGCCGTGCAGGTCGGATGGGTCCGCATCCACTCGATCCCGATGGACCCGGCCCCGGCTCCGACGTCCCAGAGGTGCTCACCGGGAGCCGGGGCGAGCCGGGCGAGCGCCGAAGCGCGCAGGTCTCGCTTGGTGAGCTGGCCGTCGTGCTCGAAGGCCTCGTCCGGCAGCCCCGGCGACCAGCCACCGGCTCGCGGCCCCTCGAGGTCGAGCGCCAGCACGTGGAGCGATGAGACGCCGGTCGGAGCGTCCGCCAGCCAGCCCTCGGCGGAGGTGGAGTGCCGGGACTCGTCGGCCGCCCCGAGGTCGGCGAGCACGGTCATGGTGCTCGCGCCGTACCCGGCATCGACGAGCAGGCGGGCCACGGAGCCGGGCGTGGTGGCGTCGCCGGAGAGCACCAGCAGACGGCGCCCCGGGGCGAGCTCGCGGAGCACCAGCGCTGGGTCGCGGCCCACCACGCTGACCAGGCCGCAGCCCTCCGCCGACCACGCCATGCGGGCGCGCGCGAGCGCGACCGACGAGACGGCGGGCTCGACGACCACGGCATCGGGGCCCAGGAGGTCGACGAGCGTCGTCCCGATCCCGGAGACCATGGGGTCGCCGGTGGCGAGAGCCACGACCTCCCCCTCGGGAAGCGCGCCCAGCAGGCCGGACAGACCCTCCCGGAGCGGGCTCGGCCACGGCTCGCGTCGCTGGCCCTGGACGGGAGGGATGAGCTCAAGATGGCGTCGTCCGCCGAGCAGGGTCGTGGCCGCGACCACCTGCTCGCGCAGGCGCTCGGGCAGCCCCGGCCAGCCGTCCGCGCCGATCCCGACGACGGTGATCCGCCGGTGGGGCGGTCCGCCTGATGAGGGACTGGTGCCGGACATGGGGCGTGACGCTATCGTGTCGCCACAGGCACGAGGTGCCCTGACGACCCAGCCATCGGAGACGGTGGGGCCGGTCGAAAGGGAGAATCTGGGAAGCCGGTGAGACTCCGGCCCAGGCCCGCTGCGGTGAATCGGGCCCTCGCTCCACGCGAGGGACTCGACCAGTCCGAAGACCGGCCCCGCGCCCGACCATTCCAGATGGCGAAGCGAGCGGGAGCCTCACATGCCACGGCACTACCCCTTCTCAGCGGTCGTCGGGTGCGAGCCCGACGCACTGGACGACATGGGCCTCGCCCTCGTCCTGACGACGATCTCTCCCGAGATCGGCGGAGTGCTCGTGCGTGGCGAGAAGGGCACGGCGAAGTCCACCACCGTGCGCGCCCTGGCCGCCGTACTGCCGCCCATCGACGTGTACGCCGCAGACCGCTTCTCCGTCGACCCCCACGACCCCGCGACCCGGTCGCCGGACGGCCCGTTCCCACCTGAGGTGAGCATCGAGCAGCGAGCCGTCCGGTTGGTCGAGCTGCCGGTCGGAGCCACCGAGGACCGCGTGCTCGGCTCGCTCCACCTCGAGCACGCCTTGTCGCAGGGGCGGGTGGAGTACGAGCCCGGACTGCTGGCCCGCGCCCATCGCGGGATCCTGTACGTCGACGAGGTCAACCTGCTGCACGACCACCTGGTCGACCTGCTGCTCGACGCTGCTGCCATGGGCCGCGCGACCGTCGAGCGTGACGGGGTCTCGATGGAGCATCCCGCACGCTTCGTGCTGATCGGCACCATGAACCCCGAGGAGGGCGAGCTCCGCCCGCAGCTGCTCGACCGGTTCGGCCTCACCGTGGAGGTCGCTGCCCCGCGTGACCCGGGGCTGCGCGCCGAGGTGGTCCGGCGACGGATGGCCCACGACGCCGACCCCGACGCCTTCGCCACCCGCTTCCACGACGACGAGGCGGCGTTGACGTCGCGGATCGACGCGGCCCGTGAGCGGGTCGGCAAGGTGCTGCTCTCCGAGGCGGCGCTGCTCAAGATCGCCGAGGTGTGCGCGGCGTTCGAGGTCGACGGTCTGCGGGCCGACATCGTGACGGCCCGCGCCGCGCTCGCCCATGCCGCCTGGGAAGGTCGCGACGAGGTGACCCGTGCCGACATCCGTCGCGCGGCGGTGCTCTCGCTGCCGCATCGCCGGCGTCGCAAGCCGTTCGACGCCCCGGGCCTCGACGAGGAGCTGCTCGACCAGCTCCTCGGTGACGACGAGCCCGAGCCCGATCCTCCGGAAGGACCAGGTCCCGATGACGACCAGGGCCCCCCACCGACCCCGGACGACGGCACCAGCGACCCCGCCTCCGACCCCGACGTCGAGGCACCGTCCAGGGAGAAAACGCGGACGAATCAGGCGACACGCCCACCGGAGGACGTCGTTCCTCCGCGTTTTCCTCAGCCACCGGACGCCTCCGACCTCTCGACGGTCGGCAGCGCCACGCCGTACCGCCCCCGGTTGCTGACGGTGCGCGGGCTGGGGGAGGGCGGGCCCGGACGCCGGAGCCGGGCGATCGCGAGCGACGGCCGCCGGGTCGGTGCGCAGCGACCGACAGACACGGTGAGCTCTCTGCATCTCGTCGAGACTCTCCGGGCGGCCGCCGGCAGGGTGCCGTCGCGGCGCCCGGGTGGTGGGGTGATCCTCCGCCCCGAGGACCTGCGCACCGCCGTCCGTGAGGGACGCGAGGCCAACCTGGTGCTGTTCTGCGTCGACGCGTCGGGCTCGATGGCCGCGCGGCGGCGCATGACGCAGGTCAAGACGGCCATCCTCTCCTTGCTGCTCGACGCCTACCGGCGTCGAGACAAGGTCGGCCTGATCACCTTCCGCGGCGATCGGGCCGACCTGGTGCTGCCACCGACGCGGTCCGTCGAGATCGCCGCCAGACGGCTCGAGGAGCTGCCCGCGGGTGGCCGGACGCCTCTCGCGGAGGGGCTCCTCGAGGCCGCGGCGGTCCTCACCCGGGAGCGGATCCGTGACCCTCGGCTGCGCCCGTTGCTCGTGGTCGTCACCGACGGGCGGGCCACCGGGGGTGACGACCCGGTCGGTCGGTCCCACCAGGCTGCCGATGCCGTCGTCGCACTGGGTGTCAGCACGGTGGTCGTCGACGGTGAGTCAGGTCCGCTGCGGCTCGGCCTCGCCAGCTCTCTCGCATACCGGATGGGCGCCGAGCACGTGCCTGTGGCCGAGGTCAGCGCCGAGTCGCTCGGCACGGTGGCGCGCGAGCGCGGCCGGGGGGTGGCCTGATGCCGCAGGGGCAGCCGACGCAGGTGCCCGACGACGGGCTCACCACCCGACAGCGACGAAACCGGTCGCTGCTGGCGGTCCACACCGGAGACGGCAAGGGCAAGTCCACGGCGGCCTTCGGTCTCGCCCTCCGCGGGTGGAACCAGGGCTGGCGGATCGGGGTCTTCCAGTTCGTGAAGTCCGCGAAGTGGCGGATCGGTGAGCAGACCGTGCTCGAGCGCCTCGGTCAGCTCCACGACGAGACCGGTGAGGGCGGCCCGGTCGAGTGGCACAAGATGGGGGCCGGCTGGTCCTGGACCCGCAAGCAGGGCGACGCCGACGACCACGCCGCCGCGGCGGCCGAGGGCTGGGCCGAGGTCAAGCGCCGACTGGCCGACGAGACGCACGACCTGCTCGTGCTCGACGAGTTCACCTATCCGATGGGCTGGGGCTGGGTGGACACCGACGACGTCGTGGAGACGCTCGTACGCCGCCCCGGCCACCAGCACGTCGTGATCACGGGACGGCGGGCGCACCCGCGGCTGGTCGAGGTGGCCGACCTCGTCACCGAGATGACGAAGGTCAAGCACCCCATGGACGCGGGTCAGAAGGGTCAGCGAGGCATCGAGTGGTGACCCTGGCCCGGCTCCTCGTCACGGCGCCTGCCACCGGCCACGGCAAGACCACCGTGGCCACCGGCATCATGGCTGCACTCCGGGCCTCGGGCCTCTCGGTCAGCGGTCACAAGGTGGGCCCCGACTACATCGACCCGGGCTACCACGCCCTCGCCACCGGCCGCCCGGGTCGCAACCTCGACCCTCATCTGGTCGGCGAGGACCGGATCGTGCCCCTGCTCCTGCACGGCGCCGCTGGTGCGGACGTCGCCGTCATCGAGGGCGTGATGGGGCTCTACGACGGTCGGCTCGGCACCGACGGGTTCGCCTCGACCGCCCACGTCGCCCGGCTCACCGGCACCCCCCTCGTGCTCGTGGTCGACGTCTCGGGGATGTCTCGCACGGTCGGGGCGCTCGTGGCCGGCCTGGCGGCGTACGACCCGACGGTGCACGTGGCCGGCGTGATCCTCAACCGCGCCCGCCCGGGGCGCAACCTCGACGAGATCGTGCGCTCTCTCCCCGTCCCGGTCCTCGGGG
>DATBBE010000171.1:0-15561 GCA_036271155.1 Nocardioides sp.
AGTGCGTTGAGGATGTCGACCAGGAGACTGACGACCACCACGACGAGCGCGAAGAACGTCACCAGACCCTGCACGGCGGGGTAGTCGCGCTCGTTGAGGTAGTTGACCAGGGCGAAGCCGATGCCTGGCCAGTTGAATGTCGACTCGGTCAGCACGGCGCCGGACAGCGTCAGGGCCACCTGGAGGCCGATCACGGTGATCACCGGCACCAGCGCGTTGCGGAACGCGTGCTTGCGGACCACGCGCCCCTCCGGGACCCCGCGGGCCCGCGCCGCCTCGACGTAGTCGCCCTTGAGCGCCTGGATCACGTTGACCCGGACCAGTCGGACGATGACGCCGGTGATCAGCAGCCCGAGGGTGACGCACGGCAGCACGCAGTGCTGCAGGATGTCGAAGACGCCCGTCCAGTAGTTCGCATAGATGGCGTCGACGATCAGGATGTGGGTGTGGGTCGGCACGACGAAGGTGGTCTGCGCCGAGGCGATGCCGTAGGTCGGCCAGCTCGGGAAGTGGGCCGCCACGAAGGCCACCAGCAGGACGCCCACCCAGAAGATCGGCGCCGCGTACGTGACGATGCCGAACAGCCGGATCACCGCGTCTGCCCCTGAGTCGCGGTAGCGACCGGCGAGCCGGCCCAGGGGCAGCCCGATGACCAGGGCGACGAGGAACGCCCCGAGGGTGAGGGTGAGCGTGGCTCCGCCCTTGTCACGGATCACGTTGAGCACCGGCTGGTTGTCGCTGATGGTCGTGCCGAAGTTGAAGCGCACCACCTGACCGAGGTACTCGAAGTACTGCTGGTAGAGCGGCTGGTCCAGCCCGAGGGCCGCTCGCTTCTGAGCGATGATCGCCGGCGGGAGCCGGCCACCGACCGAAGCCGTGACCGGGTCACCCGGTGCGACCCGGAGCAGCAGGAAGACGACGGTCAGGAGAACGAGCATCATCGGGATGACCAGGATGATGCGGATCAGGATGTAACGGGCGAGCGACCCAGATCCGGCGCTCGAGCTCATCGACCCTCCTTCGACCTGGGGATGACCACGCGGTCAGAGACCTTACGCGCAGGCGGCGAAGGCGCCGTACCGGAGTACGACGCCTTCGCCCAGCCTGCTCAGCTACCGCTCTTGGACGGCAGCCACATCCGGAAGATGTAGGCCTGGTCGAGCGTGGGCTCCACGCCGGTCATGTCCTTGTTCGCGATACCGGTGTTCTGACCGAACCACGACGGGATCATCGGCACGTCCTTGGCGGTGAGTGCCTCGATCTGACCGATGATCTGTCCGCGCTTGGTCTGGTCGGTCTCGCCGCGCTCCTTGGTGAGCAGCGCGTCCATCTTCTTGCTGGTGTAGCCGTTGACGAAGAACCCACCGTCACGCAGGAACGGGCTGAGGTAGTCGTCGGGGTCCAGGTAGTCCGGGAACCAGCCGAGCTGGTACAGGTCGTAGACACCCTGCTTCTCGAGGTCCTGGTACTGGTTCCACTCGGCATCGGCGACCGTGGCCTTGAACAGCTTGCTGCTGTTCAGCTCCGACGCGAGCTCGTTGGCCTCGTCGACGCTGGCGGGGCCGTAGTGCGACGGCGTGTAGCCCAGCTTGATCGCGACCGGGGTCTGCACGCCGGCCTGCTGCAGGATCGCCTTCGCCTTGGAGACGCTCGGCGAGCCGTAGGCGGTCTTGAACGCCTCGTTGGCACCCAGGAAGCCCGGCGGAACCGTGGAGTACGCCGGGTTCACCGTGCCGTCGTAGGCGCGGGATGCGATGGCGTCGCGGTCCATGATCTGGGCGACGGCCTGGCGGACGGCCGGGCTCTTGCCCGGGCCGCTCTGGGTGTGGAAGACCCAGTAGCGGAACTCGGAGCCCTTGCCCGGGTAGACGTTGACCTTGCTGTTGTCCTGCAGTGTCTGGATCTCCTTGGCGCTGAACGTGCGCCAGGCGACGTCGACCTGACCGTTGCCCACGGCGGTTGCCAGGGACGTGTCGCTGTTGAAGTACTGCACGGTCACCTGGGCGGCCTGGGGCTTGTTCGGCCCGGTGTAGTTCGGGTTGGCGGTGAGCACGGCCTGCTGTCCGGGCTGGAACTGGCTGAGCGCGTAGGGGCCTGAGCCGATCGACTTGGAGTCGGCAAGGAGCTTGTCGGCCGGGTAGACCTTCGGGTCGATGATCGAGGCCGCCGGCGTGGTCAGCGCCTGGATGAACGTCAGGTCGGGCGCGTTCAGGTGGAAGATCACCGTGCTGTCGTCGGGCGTCTCGATGGCGCCGGGTGCGAGGTCGGGGTGCTTGGTGCTCCCGTTGCTCAGGTCGGCGAGCAGTGACGACGCGGCGTTCGGGTCGTTGATGACGATCGATCGCTTGAACGAGTAGGTGATGTCGGAGGACTTCATGACGTCGCCGTTGGAGTACTTGATGCCGGGGTTCAGCACGCACTTGACCGTCTTCGGGTCGGTGTAGTCACACGACTTCGCGGCGTACGGCGTGGGCTTGGTGCTGCCTGGGGCGTAGCTCACGAGCTGCTGGTAGATGTTGTACTGGATGGTCCACGAGGGCAGGTCGTAGGCGCCGGCCGGGTCCAGCGACGTCACCGAGCTGTCGGTGGTCCCCAGGATGTAGTTGCCGGTCGTGCTGGTGCCTGCCGGTGCGCTGTTCTTGCTGCCGCATCCCGCAAGAGCGGCGGCCACCGCAGCCACCCCGACGATGGCGGCGAACTTCTTGGTCCGATCCACTGCGCTCCTCCGTTTTCAGCTCTCCACTCGCGGGCGCGCGAGGGCTCTTCAGTGCCGAGAACATAGTCCCTGCTTCGGGCGGGGTCCATCATCGGCATGGCACCGGGAGGTCCCGATCAGGCAACGATTGCCCGGGTGGCCTACTTCTCGGTGACCTGGTCGGGCAGCGGGCTGGAGGCCGAGAGCCCCTCCAGGGAGTCGATGAAGAGGCGTCCGGGACCCGGCTGGACGGCGACGTGGAGAGGGGCGCACAGCACGGTGCAGCCCGCGGCGACGGCCGACGTGGCTCCGGTGTCGGAGTCCTCGATGGCCAGGCACTCGCCGGCCAGCACGTCGAGCCGCCGGGCCGCGGTGAGGTACGGCTCGGGATGGGGCTTGCCGCGGTCCACCGTGTCACCGGTGACGACCGTGGCGAACAGGCCAGGCGGGAGGGCGGCGAGGATCGGGTCGACCAGGCGGGTCCACGACATCGTCACGAGGGCGCAGCGCACGCCGGCGTCGGTCAGGGAGGTGAGCAGCTCGAGCGCTCCCGGCCGCCAGGGGACGGCATGGCGCACCTGCTCGATCACCGAGTCGAGCATCTCCTCGACGATCTCCGCGGCCCCCAGATCGATCCCCATGCGCTCGCGCATGTAGCGCGCCGCGTCCAGCAGGTCGAAGCCCACGACCTCCAGGGACTGCTCGGCCGACCACTCGCCGCCGTACCGCTCGGCGAGGGCGAGCTCGGCCACGGTCCAGCAGGGCTCGGTGTCGACCAGCGTGCCGTCCATGTCCCACAGGACGGCCGCGTAGGAGTCGATCGGGCGTCCGCCGGCGACGTCGAGGCTCATCGCGTCAGTCCTCGGGGTCGTAGCCGAGGTTGGGCGACAGCCACCGCTCGGCCTCCGTCAACGACCAGCCCTTGCGCTGCGCGTAGTCGGCCACCTGGTCGGGCGCGAGCCGGCCGACCACGAAGTACTGCGACTCCGGGTGGCTGAGGTAGATCCCCGAGACCGAGGCGCCGGGCCACATCGCCATCGACTCGGTGAGCTCCATACCGGTGTGGGTGGTCACGTCGAGCAGGCTCCACAGGGTCGCCTTCTCGGTGTGGTCGGGGCTGGCGGGGTAGCCCGGGGCCGGCCGGATCCCGGCGTACTGCTCCTTGACCAGCTGACGGCTGTCGAGGTGCTCGTCGGGCGCGTAGCCCCACAGCTCGCGGCGCACCCTCTCGTGCAGCCGCTCGGCGAAGGCCTCGGCGAGCCGGTCGGTGAGGGACTCCAGCAGGATCCCGGAGTAGTCGTCGAGGTCGCGCCGGAACTCCTGGATGCGGTCCTGCGCGCCCAGGCCGGCGGTGACCGCGAACATCCCGACGTAGTCCTTCAGGCCGCTCTCCTTGGGCGCGACGTAGTCGGCCAGGCACCGGTTGGGTACGCCGGCCCGGTGCGTGCCCTGCTGCCGCAGCTGGTGGAGCACGGCCTCGGGCTCCCCGCGCGACTCGTCGAGGTACACCTCGATGTCGTCGCCCACCGAGCTCGCGGGGAACAGCCCGACCACGCCGTTGGCCGCCACCCACCTCTCCTCGACCAGCCGGTCGAGCATCCGCTGGGCGTCGTCGTAGAGCTTGCGTGCGGTCTCGCCGGACTCACCGCCGTCCGCGGTGTCGTCGAGGATCTCGGGGAACGAGCCCTTCATCTCCCAGGCGTTGAAGAACGGCTGCCAGTCGATGTAGCGGCGGATGTCGGCGAGGTCCGCGTTGCGGAACACCCGGACGTGCTGGGTCGCGCCGGGTCGCCCGGTGATCGGCGACACGTCGTGGTCCTGCTGCAGCAGCAGGTGGGGCCGGGGCGGCCGGTAGCCCGCCCACTCGATCGGCGTCCGGGCCGCCCGCGCGTCCTCGAGGGTCGCCAAGGGTCGGTCGTTCTTGGCGGCGTGCCGCGCCCGCAGCGAGTCGTAGTCGGACTTCACGTCGGCCAGGAGCTGCTCGCGCCTGGTCTCGTGCAGGAGCGCCGCGGTCACCGGCACCGAGCGGGAGGCGTCCTTCACCCAGACCACGGGCCCGTCGTACCGGGGATCCACCTTCACCGCGGTGTGGGCTCGCGAGGTGGTGGCCCCGCCGATCAGCAGGGGAAGCGTGAAGCCCTGGCGCTGCATCTCGGTCGCGACGTTGACCATCTCGTCGAGGCTGGGGGTGATCAGGCCGGACAGCCCGATCGCGTCGGCCTCGACCTCCCGCGCGGTGTCGAGGATCTTCTGCGCCGGCACCATCACGCCCAGGTCGATCACCTCGTAGTTGTTGCACTGGAGGACGACCCCGACGATGTTCTTGCCGATGTCGTGCACATCGCCCTTCACCGTGGCGGTCACGATCGTGCCGTTCGTGTCCTTCTGCGTCGCCAGCGAGGGGTCCTTGGCCTTCTCCTCCTCGATGTACGGGATCAGGTGGGCCACGGCCTTCTTCATGACCCGCGCGCTCTTGACGACCTGGGGCAGGAACATCTTGCCGGCACCGAAGAGATCACCCACGACGTTCATGCCGTCCATCAGGGGACCCTCGATCACCTCGATCGGACGGCCGCCCGCCGTGGCGATCTCCTGCCGGAGTGACTCGGTGTCCTCGACGACGAAGGTGTCGATGCCCTTGACCAACGAGTGAGTGATGCGCGCGCGCAACGGCAGCTCCCGCCACTCCTCGGCGCTCTCCTCGACGTCGCCGGCGGCCACGTTGTAGCGCTCGGCGATCTCGAGCAGGCGTTCGGCGGCGTCGCCGCGCCGGTTCAGGACGACGTCCTCGATCCGCTCGCGGAGCTCCGGGTCGACCTGGTCGTAGACGACGAGAGCGCCGGCGTTCACGATTCCCATGTCGAGTCCAGCCTCGATCGCGTGGTAGAGGAAGACCGCATGGATCGCCTCGCGCACCGGGTTGTTGCCACGGAACGAGAAGCTCACGTTGGAGATGCCACCGGAGACCAGAGCCCCGGGGAGGTTCGCCTTGATCCACCGGGTCGCCTCGATGAAGTCGCGGCCGTAGGTCGCATGCTCCTCGATGCCGGTCGCGACCGCGAAGACATTGGGGTCGAAGATGATGTCCTCGGGTGGGAAGCCGACCTGCTCGGTGAGGATCCGGTAGGCCCGTCGGCACACCGACGTACGCCGCTCCAGGCTGTCGGCCTGGCCGTCCTCGTCGAAGGCCATCACGACCGCGGCCGCGCCGTAGCGCCGGCAGAGGCGGGCATGCTCGACGAACGCCTCCTCACCCTCCTTCATGGAGATGGAGTTCACGATCGCCTTGCCCTGCACGCACTTCAGGCCGGCCTCGATGACCTCCCACTTGGAGGAGTCGACCATCACCGGCACCCGTGAGATGTCGGGCTCCGACGCGATCAGCTTGAGGAAGCGGTCCATCGCCGCGACCCCGTCGATCATGCCTTCGTCCATGTTGACGTCGATGACCTGCGCGCCACTCTCGACCTGCTGGGCGGCGACAGAGAGGGCCGTGTCGTAGTCGCCGTCCTTGACCAGCTTGCGGAAGCGGGCCGAGCCGGTGATGTTCGTACGCTCACCGATGTTGACGAACAGGCTGTCCTCGGTGATCGTCACCGGCTCCAGCCCGGAGAGCCGCATGGCCGGCCGGACCGTGGGGACGGTGCGAGGGGAGACCCCCTTGGCCGCGTCCGCGATCGCGGCGATGTGGTCGGCGGTGGTGCCGCAGCAGCCACCGACGATGTTGAGCAGCCCGCTCGTGGCGAACTCCCCCAGCACCTCGGCCATGTCGTCGGGGGTCTCGTCGTACTCACCGAACGCGTTCGGCAGACCGGCGTTGGGATGGGCTGAGACGAAGCAGTCCGCGACGCGTGCGAGCTCCGCGACGTACGGGCGCAGGTCCGCGGCGCCGAGGGCGCAGTTGAGGCCGATCGCGAGGGGCCGGACATGGCGGACGGAGTTCCAGAACGCCTCGGTGACCTGACCGCTCAGCGTGCGTCCGCTCGCGTCGGTGATGGTGCCCGAGACGATGACCGGCCAGCGGCGCGAGTGTGACTCGAAGAGCGTCTCGAGCGCGAAGATCGCCGCCTTCGCGTTGAGGGTGTCGAAGATCGTCTCGACCAGCAGGATGTCGGCGCCGCCGTCGACCAGGCCGCTGGCCTCCTCCAGGTAGGCGGCGACGAGGTCGTCGAAGACGACGTTGCGGGCGCCGGGGTCGTTGACGTCGGGTGAGATCGAGGCGGTCTTGGAGGTCGGGCCGAGCGATCCCGCCACGAACCGGGGGCGGCCGGCGGTCGAGGCCTCGTCAGCGGCCGCCCGGGCCACCCTCGCGGCGGCGACGTTCAGCTCGTAGCAGAGCCCTTCCAGGCCGTAGTCGGCCTGGGAGATGCGGGTGCCGTTGAAGGTGTTGGTGCAGATGATGTCGGCGCCGGCCTCGAGATAGGCGTCGTGGATGGCGCGGATGACGCCGGGGTTGCTCAGCGAGAGCAGGTCGTTGTCGCCCCCCAGGTCGCCGGGGTAGTCGGCGGTCGAGGCGAAGAGCCCTCCGCGGTACGCCGCCTCGTCGAGGTGGTGGCCCTGGATCATGGTGCCCATGGCGCCGTCGAGCACCAGGATCCGCTCGCCGAGCAGCCCCGTGAGCTCCGCGGTGGCATCGGGCCGGTGCTCCTCTGTCACTCCAGCATCGTGACATCGGCCTCGCGTCGCCACCAAAACGCGCGGCTCTCACGACGGGATGACTACTGTTGTCGAGTGATCGAGATCGAGGAGATCGACGACCTGGTCGAACCCGTGGTGATCGCCGCCTTCGAGGGCTGGAACGACGCCGCGGACGCGGCCTCGTCGGTCGTCGACCATCTGATCAAGGTCTGGGACGCGCGAGTCATCGGTGCGATCGACCCCGAGGAGTTCTACGACTTCCAGGTCAACCGGCCCATCGTCGGCAGCGACGAGCTCGGTCATCGACGGATCACCTGGCCCAGCACGCAGATCGCAATCGCCTCTCCCCCGGACCTGGACCGCGACGTGATCCTGATCCGCGGCATCGAGCCGAACATGCGCTGGCGTCAGTTCTGTGCCGAGCTGCTGGCCGCCTGTGACGACCTCGGCGGCGAGCTCGTAGTCACCCTGGGAGCGCTGCTGGCCGACACCCCCCACACCCGGCCGATCCCGGTCACCGGGACCGCCACCGAGCCGGACCTCGTCGACCGGCTGAAGCTCGAGCAGTCGACGTACGAAGGGCCGACCGGCATCGTCGGTGTCTTCCAGGACGCCTGCCTGCGGCTCGACATCCCGGCGGTGTCCTACTGGGCGGCGGTGCCGCACTACGTCGCGCAGCCGCCGTGCCCGAAGGCGACCCTCGCCTTGATCGGGCAGCTCGAGGAGCTCTTCGAGTGCAGCATCCCGCTCGAGGAGCTGCCGGAGGACGCCCGTGCCTGGGAGCGTGGCGTCGACGAGCTCGCCGAGGAGGACGAGGACGTCGCCGACTACGTGAGGGCGCTGGAGGAGACGCGCGACACCACCGACCTGCCCGAGGCCAGCGGCGAGGCGATCGCGCGGGAGTTCGAGCGCTACCTCAAGAGACGCGCCGACGAGGCCTGACCGTCGGGTCGGCTACAGCGCGAGACCCAGCGCGGCGTCCACCAGGGCGCGGATCGTGGTGGGTGCCTGCGGGTCTCCGGGGTCCGTCTCGGACCTCGCCAGGCTGGCGGTGGCCCACTCGTCCACCGCCGCCACCGCCGCGGGGGCGTCGAGATCTGTGGCGAGTGCCAGGAGGACGGCGTCCACGACCGCATCGGCAGGGGCGCCGACATCGAGCGTGAGGGCCTTGCGCCAGACATCCAGCTGGTCGGCAGAGGCCCAGAGCTGGTCGTCGGTCCACTCCCAGTCCGAGCGGTAGTGGTGGCGCAGGAGGGTGAGCCGGATCGCCATCGGGTCCACGTCGCTGTTGCGCAGCGCGGAGACGAAGACCAGGTTGCCCTTCGACTTCGACATCTTCTCGCCGTCGTAGGCGACCATCCCGGCGTGGACGTAGGCCTGTGCGTACGGCACCCCGGTCAGCACCTGTGCCTCGGAGGCGCACATCTCGTGGTGCGGGAAGACCAGGTCGATCCCCCCACCCTGGACGTCGAACCGCTCGCCGAGCAGGTCCAGGGCCATGGCGGTGCACTCGACGTGCCAGCCCGGCCGCCCGCGCCCGAGGGCGCTGTCCAGCGCCGGCTCGCCGGGGCGCTCGGACCGCCAGACCAGGCAGTCGAGGGGGTCCTTCTTCCCCGGCCGGTCGGGGTCGCCGCCACGGTCGGCGAAGACCGCGAGCATCTGCTCGCGGGTCCAGCCGGACTCCCGGCCGAACGCCGGGTCGGCGCCCACCGAGAAGTAGAGGTCGTCGTCGACCTGGTAGACCGTGCCGGCCGCCTGGAGCCGCTGGATCAGGCCGACGATCAGGTCGAGCGACTCCTCGGCTCCGGGGAAGTGGTCCGGCGGAAGGATCCTCAGCGCCGCCATGTCCTGGCGGAGCAGCTCGGTCTCGCGGGCGGCCAGGTCGCGCCACTCGATGCCCACCTTGGCGGCCCGCTCGAAGAGAGGGTCGTCGACGTCGGTGACGTTCTGCACGTAGACGACGTCGTGACCGGCGTTGCGCCACGCGCGGTTGAGCAGGTCGAACCCGAGGAACGTCGCGGCGTGACCCATGTGGGTGGCGTCATACGGCGTGATGCCGCAGACGTACAGCCGCGCGGGGCCCTCGGGCCGCGTCTCGAGGAGCTCGCCCGTGGAGGTGTCGTGCACCCGCACCGGAGGACCCGGACGGGACAGAGCAGGCAGGTCCGGAGCAAGCCACGCACGCATAACCCGGAGACTACGGCAGCGGTCGCGCGCGTCGTCCGGGTGTCAGAAGGGTGGCCAGGGGATCGCGCGCCAGCCCTGGCCGGGCTCGGGCAGTGCGCCGACCCGCAGCAGTCGCTTCACCCGGCGCCTGGTGGCCTCGACCTCGTGGGGTGTGACCAGCTCCAGCAGGCGCTCGCCCAGGTCGCCCTCGAGCCGGTCGGACAGGTGCTCGAGCGGGGCGCTGTCCTCGTCGGTCAACGGCTCGCCGGCCCAGCCCCAGAGCACGGTGCGGAGCTTGTGCTCCACATGGAAGGTGAGTCCGTGGTCGACGCCGTAGCGGTGACCGTCGGTCATCGCCAGCACGTGTCCGCCCTTGCGGTCGGCGTTGTTGACCACGGCGTCGAAGACCGCCATCCGGCGCAGCTGCGGGGTGTCCTCGTGCACGAGCGAGATGACCTGGTCGCGGTCGTCGAGCCCCTCGAAGACGTACAGGTACCCGTCCGGGACGTCGGTGCCAGGCACCAGGGTCACGGCCTCCTGGACCGGGTCGGGCTCCTGCCACAGCTGGACCATGCCCGGGCCGTGCGGCCCGTCGCGACGGAAGGTGAGCGGGACGATGTCCCAGCCGAGCGCCTCCGAGACGACGTACGCCGCCTCCTCGCGCTGGGCGAGCGTGCCGTCCGGGAAGTCCCACAGCGGGCGCTCCCCCGCCACGGGCTTGTAGACGACCCGTCGGCCACCGATCTCACCGACGAAGGTCGCGTTGGACGCCGGCATCACCCGGCCGTGCAGGGTGAGCTCGTCGGTCAGCAGGCCGTCCACCGTCAAGGGGTGGTCCCTCAGGCCGGGTCGCGTCGCCGGAAGCCGTTCGCCCGGACGCACAGGTGGCCGTCGGGGTCGATCGGGTTGCCGCAGAACGGACAGTCGGGCCGGCCCGCCTCGAGGACGAGGCTGGCCCGCTGGACGAAGGCGCGCGCCGCACCCGCCTCGAGCCGGACCAGGAAGACCTCCTCCGGCTCGGAGGCGTCCTCCTCGTCGTCCTCCGCGGTGTCGGTCAGCGGAAACACCTCGATCACGATCCGGGAGATGTCCGGATCCCAGGACAGCGTCATGGTGCCGGCGCGGAACTGCTCGTCGATCGGCTGCTCGAGCGGCCCGGAGTCCTCCAGGCCGACGGGCGCCACGGCCGGGATCAGCGCGTCACCCGCAGCGTTGGCCATCACCTCGTCCAGGAGCTCGTCGATCCGCTCGGAGAGGACCGCCACCTGCTGCTTCTCGAGCGCGACGCTGATCGTGCGCGGCCCGGAGCGTGCCTGCAGGAAGAACGTGCGCGCGCCCGGCTCGCCGACGGTGCCAGCCACGAAGCGCTCGGGCGGGTCGAACTCGTGGATCACGGGCATGACTCCACCTTATGCAGCCGCTGGGACCGCTCAGACGCGAGTCTCGGGACCAGCTCCGCCACCGACCGCTGCTCCGTCGTCGCTCGCCCTCCGGCCGTGCTTCTTGGCGGGCGGCTTCGGGACCAGCCACGACAGGTCGCCCTCGTGGGTGTTGGAGGCGAGCACGTAGGGCCGGGCGTCGGTGTAGCGGATCACCGAGATCGAGGCGGGGTCGACCTGGATGCGCTGGAACAGGTCGAGGTGCATGCCCAGGGCATCGGCGATGACCGACTTGATCACGTCTCCGTGGCTGACGGCGAGCCACACCGCGTCGGCGCCGTTCGCGGCCGTCACCGCCGCGTCGCGCCGGCGTACGGCGTCCACGGCGCGCGCCTGCATCTGCGGCAGCGACTCCCCACCAGGGAACGTCGCCGCCGAAGGATTGCTCTGCACCGTCTTCCACAACGCCAGCTTGGCCAGCTCACGCAGCTTGCGCCCCTGCCACTCGCCGTAGTCGCACTCGGTGAGTGCCTTGTCGCTGTGCACGCGCGGACGGCTCCCCTGCCGGACCGCTACGGCGCGGGCGGTCTCGCGGCAGCGCTCCAGGGGGCTCGACACGAGCTCCGCGAGCGGGACGACGGCCAGCCGGTCACCGGCTCGCTCAGCCTGGGACCGGCCCAGGTCGTCCAGCCGAACCCCCGGCGTACGACCGGCCAGGGTGCCGGACGCGTTCGCGGACGTGCGCCCGTGCCGGAGCAGGATCACCGTGGCCATGACCCGAGACTAGGGGCACTAGCGTGGGCACCGTGATCGTGGACAGCGCGGTGTACCGCAAGGGGAAGCGGATCGTCGACGACCTCCCGCCGAGCGAGCTGGGCCGGGTCCGCAAGCTCGCGACCGATCCGGGCGACTTCGTCTGGGTCGGCCTGCACGAGCCGAGCGAGGAGGAGCTCGCCACGGTCGAGGAGGAGTTCGGCCTGCACCCCCTCGCCGTCGAGGATGCGTTCACCGCGCACCAGCGACCGAAGCTCGAGCGGTACGAGCACACGCTGTTCCTCACCGTGAAGTCGCTGTGGTACGTCGATGCGGACGACGCCGTCGAGACCGGCGAGATCAACATGTTCGTGGGTGACGACTTCGTGATCTCGGTCCGGCACGGTGCCGGCTCGGAGCTCCACAGCGCCCGCCGCGATCTCGAGGCGAAGGCTGCTGTGCTCACCCACGGGCCTTCGGCGGTCGTGTACGCCGTGTGCGACCGCATCGTCGACGGCTACCTGTCGGTGATGAGCTCGCTCGAAGAGGACGTCGACGAGGTCGAGACCTCGGTGTTCTCCACCCAGCGCACCAACGACTCGGCCCGCATCTACACCCTGAAGCGCGAGATCGCCGAGGTACGCCGGGCCGTGCTGCCCCTGCGCGAGCCGATGCGGCGCTTCGCCACCGGCGCCGTACCCGGCATCGACGAGGCCTCGGCGCCGTTCTTCCGCGACGTCCTGGACCACCTCAACCAGGCCGCGGAGACCGTGGACGGGCTCGACCAGCTGCTCTCCACGGCCTTCGACGCCCACCTCGCGCAGATCTCGGTTCAGCAGAACGAGGACATGCGCAAGATCTCGGCCGGGGTCGGGCTGGTCGCCGCCCCCACCCTCATCGCCGGCGTCTACGGCATGAACTTCCACCACATGCCCGAGCTGCTCTGGCAGTACGGCTACCTGTACTCGATCCTGCTGATGGTGCTCGTCGTCGGCGCCCTCTGGGTCTTCTTCAAGCGCTCCGGGTGGCTGTGAGGTCAGGTGGCTGTGAGGTCAGGTGGCCGACATGACCCCGCTGGCAAGCAGGACCAGCAGCAGCGCGCCCAGCGCGACTCGGTAGGGCACGAACCACGTGATCGGGTGGTGGGCCACGAAGCGCAGCAGCCAAGCCACGCTGGCGTAGGCCACGAAGAACGCCACCACGGTGCCCACCACGGTCTGCCCCACCCCGATGTCACCGCCGAGGGCGTCCTTCAGCTCGAAGATGCCGGCGGCGAGCAAGGCCGGGATCGAGAGGAAGAAGGACAGCCGGGTGGCCGTGACCCGATCCAGTCCGCGGAACAGTCCGGCGGAGATCGTCGCCCCGGAGCGCGACACACCGGGGACCAGCGACACGCACTGCACGACACCCACCACGATCGCGTCGGTGAGGTTGAGGCGCTTCTCCGAGCGCTCCTGCCTGGCCGAGCGCTCGGCCGCCCACATCACCGCGCTCCAGCCGATCAGGGCGATCGCCACGACCCACAGGCTGCGCAGGTCGTTCTTGATGAAGTTGCGTAGCACCAGGCCGACGATGCCGACGGGAATGGTGCCGAGGATGACGTACCAGCCCATCCGGAAGTCCTGGTGGCCGCGGTACTCCGGCTTGGCGAGTCCGAGCACCCAGGTGCGGATGATGTGGCCGATGTCGCGGGCGAAGTAGACGATCACCGCGAGGATCGCCCCCATCTGGATCACCGCGGTGAAGCCGGTCACCGCAGGGTCGTCCACCTGGAGCCCGAGGATCTTCTCGGCGATCGTGAGGTGACCGGTGCTGGACACGGGCAGGAACTCGGTGAGCCCCTCCACGATGCCAAGGATGATCGCGTCGAAGTAGTTCATCGCCAGCTTTCGGCGTCGGGGATGGAGGCGGGACCCAGGCTAGAGGTGGAGCCCACGGACTGGTGGGAGGCTCCCCCTGGCCTGAGACGTACTACGTTTGTCCGCATGCAGCAGCGGTCGGTCGGTGGCACGGGCCTGATGGTCTCGCGGCTCGGCCTGGGCACCATGTCGTGGGGTCGTGAGACCGACGAGCACGAGGCCCGCGACCAGCTGATCGCCTTCGCCGAGGCGGGCGGCACCTTCGTCGACACGGCCGCCGGGTACGCCGACGGGGCCTCCGAGGAGCTGCTCGGCCGGCTGGTGGGCGATGTCGTCGCGCGAGACGAGGTCGTCATCGCGACGAAGGGGGGCATCTCGCGCCGTCGAGGCGAGCGCGAGGTCTACGCCTCCCGAGGTCGGCTGCTAGCCGACCTCGACGCATCTCTGCGCCGCCTCGGGGTCGACCACGTCGATCTCTGGCAAGTGCACACGTGGGTCGACGGCGTGCCGATCGAGGAGACCCTGACCGTCCTGGACCGGGCGGTGGCGAGCGGCCGCGCGTCGTACGTCGGCATCTCCAACTACACCGGCTGGCAGACCGCCCAGGCCGCGACCTGGCAGCGAGCGGTCCCGGGGCGCGCGACGCTGGCGTCCACCCAGATGGAGTACTCCCTCGTCAACCGCCGGATCGAGGGCGACGTCGTGCCGGCCGCCGAGGCGCTGGGGCTCGGCATCCTGCCCTGGTCACCGCTGGGCCACGGCGTCCTCACCGGCAAGTACCGCAGCGGCATCCCGTCGGACTCCCGCGGCGCCTCGGAGTCCTTCGGACGGATCATCGAGCGCTACCTGGACGCGCGCTGCCAGTCGGTGATCGAGGCGGTCGCGAAGGCCGCCGACGGGCTCGGATGGTCGATGACCGAGGTCGCGCTGGCCTGGGTGCGCGATCGCCCGGGGGTCACCGCACCCATCGTCGGGGCCCGCACCGCCAAGCAGCTCCTGGGCGCACTCGGCGTCGAGGAGCTGACCCTGCCGCCGGAGATCGTCGCCGCTCTCGACGACGTCTCGGAGGACTGAGCCGTGTCCACCGCCCAGGTCAGCTCCGGGTGGCGGAGTCCGTCCTCGCGCGGCGTCGAGTGGGAGTTCGAGAGGCTGACGATCGCCCGCGACTTCTCTCGCAACGTCGTCACCAAGATGCTGGTGGAGCGGGCCGAGCATGGCGGCTGGGAGCTGGACCGCGTGCGGATCACGGCCGACGGCACCCGAAGAGTGATCCTGCGCCGCAAGATCATCCGGATGCGGCCGACCCTTTATTGAGGCTTTCTTAACAAAAGGCCACGGTAGGCGACTCCTCGCGCCTACCGTGCGAGGGCCGGCTCGTCCCGGAGCCGGCATCGCCACGGGGAGCATGCATGAAGTTCGGGATCCTGGCCGCCACGACGGCCCTGTCCATCGCCACCTTGACCATGGGGACCACGGCCGGCACTGCCGTCGCGGCGCCGGCCACGAGCGCACACGGCCACACGCACGCCGTCTGGTCGGTGGACCGCCACCACAAGTGCACGCGAACGTCGTCGGGCACGTGCATCCGAGGCGGCGAGTTCTGTCCGCGCGCCAGCTACGGCCACAGCGGGTGGGATGCCAAGGGACGTCGCTACGTCTGCAAGGGCAACCACCAGCACCCGCACTGGGAGAAGCCCTGAGATCGGAGTATCCCCCAGCTGCGCCAACTGCCTAGCCTGCCGAGGTGACCGAACCTACAGATCGTGTCAGGCGGTGGGAGCGACAGGCGAAAGTCCCTGTGGGCTGCCTTCGTCGTCGACTAAGGAGTCCGGGTGTGGCTAGCAGGCGTTGATCGGCGCGCCTACGTGCCCGGATGGTGAACCGCTCGGCAACCGGTGGGCTCATCGAGCGCGCGAGGGTCGGATGATCGCAGTCGTCCTCATGGTGGTGGGCATCGGTCTCGTGGGTGCGGTCACCGGCTCGGTTGCTTCGTGGATGGTGTCGCAGATCAACCGAGAGAACGCCGGGCTGGGCTGACCGCTCACATCATGCAACCCGAGGGAGTGCGCGG
>DATBBE010000172.1:0-17607 GCA_036271155.1 Nocardioides sp.
GACCGGCGGCGGGTCAGTGGACCGCGAGCTCCTGCACCAGCCTGATCGCCTGGAACACCGCCGGCAGCCCGAAGACCGCGAGCATGACCCACGCGGCCGCGCGGTGGTAGGTCCGGGACGGGTCGAGCCGTCCCGCGAAGTCCAGCAGCGCGCCGTCCGGCACGTGGTGCGTGAGCCCGATCCGCCGCGCCTCGTCGGTCATCTGCGCGCCCGGGAACCAGTACGGCGGGGTGTCGTCGTCGGGTGAGTAGTCGTCGTCGAACTCGTCCTCGCGGATCCCCGGCATGGGCCCAACAGTAAGCCTGATCCGGAGGAGGGCAAGAGGCTGCCAGAATCGGGGCATGGTGACCCGCCCGGTCGTGGCCGTCGTGGGCGCGACCGCGGCCGGCAAGACGGGGCTCTCCCTCGACCTCGCCGAGCGGCTGGACGGCGAGATCGTCAACACCGACGCGATGGCCGTCTACCGCGGCATGGACGTCGGCACCGCGAAGGTCCCCGTCGGTGAGCGACGGGGCATCGCGCACCATCTCCTCGATCTGCTCGAGGTCACCGAGCCGCTCACCGTGGCCGAGTTCCAGGTGTGGGCGCGGTCCGCGGTCGCCGAGACCCGCGAGCGGGGGCGTACGCCGATCCTGGTCGGTGGCTCGGCGCTCTACACCCGGGCGGTGCTGGACCGGTTCGAGTTCCCGGGCACCGACCCCGACGTACGCCGCGAGCTCGAGGCCGAGCTCGACGAGGTCGGCGCCCCGGGCCTGCACGCCCGGCTGGCCGAGGTGGACCCCGCCGCGGCGGCGCAGATCCTGCCCGACAACGGCCGGCGGGTGGTGCGGGCGCTGGAGGTCATCCGCCTCACTGGCCGACCGTACGTCGCGACCCTCCCCGCCCACGAGTACGCCGACCCGCACAGCGTCCAGGTGGGTCTCGACATCGACCGACCCACGCTCGACGCGCGGATCACGGAGCGGGTGCGGGCGATGTTCGACGCGGGCTTCGTCGACGAGGTGCGCCGCCTCCTCGACGCCGGCCTCGGCGAGGGACGCACGGCGCGCACCGCGATCGGCTACCGCCAGGTGACGGCGTACCTCTCGGGGGAGACGACGCTGGACGAGGCGATCGAGGCGACCACGGCCGCGACCAGGCGCTTCTCCCGCCGGCAGGACAGCTGGTTCCGCAAGGATCCGCGCGTCGTCTGGCTGCGCTGGGACGACCCCGACCTGGTCGAGCGGGCCGTGGCTGCGATCGTGGCTGTCACACTGGACTCGTGAGGTACCCCTTCCTCAAGGGCCACGGCACGGAGAACGACTTCGTGCTGCTGCCCGACCACGACGGATCCGTCCACGGCGACCTGCCGGTCGCCCGGGTGCGCGCGCTGTGCGACCGCCGCGCCGGCATCGGCGGCGACGGCGTGCTCCGCGTGATCCGCTGCTCTTCCCCGCTGCTTGAGGAAGGCGCTCTGCGCCTGACTCGACACCACGTCGCCGACGACCTCCCCGAGTGGTTCATGGACTACCGCAACTCCGACGGGTCGCTCGCGGAGATCTGTGGCAACGGGCTCCGGGTGTTCGCCCGCCACCTCTACGACGAGGGGCTGGTGCCCGCGGGCGAGCCGGTCCCGATCGCGACCCGGTCCGGCGTACAGACCGTGACGCGGGACGGCGACATGTTCACCGTCGATGTCGGTCTCGCCCAGATCCACGGTGAGACCAAGGTGGCCGTCGCCGACCGGTCCTGGACGGCGACCCACGTGGTCGTCGGCAACCCCCACGCCGTGGCGCTGGTCGACGACCTCGCGCAGGCCGGGTCGCTGGTCGAGGAGCCGGCGTACGACGAGGGCCTGTTCCCCGACGGCGTCAACGTCGAGTTCGTCGTCCGCAAGGGGCCCGAGCACATCGCGATGCGCGTGCACGAGCGTGGTGCGGGCGAGACCCGGTCGTGTGGCACCGGCGCGTGCGCCGCCGCCCTGGCCACGCTCGGCAGCGGTGCCCAGAGCGCCGGACGATGGCTGGTCGACGTCCCGGGCGGCACCTTGACGGTGAGTCGCGACGACGCGGGCCACGTCTACCTCACCGGCCCCGCCGAGATCGTCGCGCGCGGCGAGACCGACCTCTGAGCGGGCCTACGCCGCCAGCTCGACGGCCTCGGGCACCTCGGCCGGGACCTCGGGCACGGGACGCGGGAGGCGGAGGGCCGCCGCCGTCGAGATCACGCCGCTGAGGACGAGCAGCCACCACACGTGCTGGAAGTGGTCGAGGGCGTCGCCCGAGCCGAAGGTGCCGAGGAGGGCCACGGTCAGCGCCACCCCGAACGTCGCGCCGAACTGCCGGACCGCCTGGTTGATCCCGGATCCGACCGCCCTCTCGTCGGCGGGGAGGTGCTGGACCGCCGCGCTGATCAGCTGGGGCATGACCAGGCTGACGCCCAAGCCCGCGAGGAGCCACGCCGGCAGCATGTCTGCGGCGTAGTGCGGCTGCGTCGTCATCCTGGCCAGCAGCCAGACTCCGCCTGCGGCATAGACCAGGCCGCCGGGCACGAGGAGCGCGCGCTGCCCGAACCGCGAGGCCAGCTGGCCCATCCGCGGCGCCAGGACCACGACGACGACGGGGCCGGGGATCATCGAGAGTCCCGCCCGCACGATGGAGTAGCCCCACACCTGCGTCGTGAACTGGATGGAGACGAAGAACATCGCGGTGAACCCGATCGTGAACACCGCAGTGGCGACGTTCGCCCAGCGGAACGACCGGTCTGCGAACAGCCTCAGGTCGATCGCCGGCGCCTCGGAGGTCGAGGTACGGCGCACGAAGGCACCCAGCAGGATCAGCCCCAGGACGATCGCGCCGACGGTCCGCACGGACCACCAGTCCCACTCCTGGCTCTGCACGATCCCGAGCGCCACGAGGGTGAGGGAGCCCGCCAGCAGGACGACACCCACCGGGTCGGGGAAGCGGCGACGTGTGTGCTCGCGCGACTCGGGCAGCAGTCGCGGTGCCAGGGCCAGCGCCACGATGCCGACCGGGAGGTTGGCGAGGAAGGCCGCGCGCCAGTCCCACTGCTGGACCAGCAGGGCGCCGACCGTGGGCCCGATCGCGGCGGAGAGCGCCGCGATCGACCCCCAGATCGCCACCGCGACCGGCACCCGCTCAGGCGGGAAGACGGTCAGGACCAGTGCCAGGGCCGACGGGATGAGCGCTGCTGCACCCAGCGCCTGCAGCACCCGGAAGGCCACCAGTGCGGCGGGAGTCGGGGCCAGCGCGCACAGCAGGGAGGCGCCGGTGAAGATCGCGAGCCCGATCATGAAGGTCCGCCGCCGCCCGAAGCGGTCGGCCATCCGACCGGCCGGCACGAGCGCCGCTGCGAGCGCGATCGTGTACGCCGACAGGGTCCAGGACATCGCCGAGACGGAGACGGTCGGGAAGCTGGCGCGGATGTCGTCGAACGCGACGAACAGCACCTGCGTGTCGAGGAACACCATGAACGCCGCGAGGCTGGCCACGACGAGGGCGGGCCAGGGGCGGACTTGACGAGCGGTCTGGGTGAGCACCTGGTGAAGGTAGCGAGTTCAGTTTAGAAAATCAACTACTTGATATAGAAAAGAAACTCTTCTACGCTGAGAGCGTGCCCGGCAAGACCTACGACCAGTACTGCGGGATCGCCGCTGCCCTCGACCGGGTGGGCGACCGCTGGACGCTGCTGGTGATGCGGGAGCTGTCGTTCGGCGAGCAGCGGTTCACCGACTTGAAGCTGCGCCTGCCGGGCATCGCGAGCAACCTCCTCACCGAGCGGCTGCGCGCGCTGGAGGACGACGGCCTGGTCGAGCAGCGCGAGCTCCCCGCCCCGGCGGCGCGCTCGGTCTACGCGCTGACCGACGAGGGGCGACGAGTAGTGCCGGTACTGCGCGCCCTCTCGACGTTCGGCCAGCCGTTCCTCGGCGAGCCGCCGGCCGACGGCGTACGCCCGGAGATGGCCGTCTACAGCGGGCTCGGCTCGCGGGTGGACCTCGCGGCGGCGACCGGGGTGAGGCTCGCGGCGCGGTTCCTGGTCGACGGCCAGGAGCTCTGGCTCCGGGTCGACGACGGCCGGCTCGAGCGCGGTGACGCAGGCGCCGCACCGGACCTCGAGGTCACCGGCAGCTCGGTGTCGTTGCTGAGATGGGTCAGAGGCGAGTCGCGCGCCGACCTCGTCGGCCTGCTCGAGGTCACCGGCTCGGACGCCGAGGTCACGGAGTTCGCGCGGATCTTCCATCTGCACGACTGATCGGGTCGTGTGCCTCAGCACGGTCCATGGACCGATGTGATGGCTCAGGAACCGACCTCAGGCACACAGCCCGACCGACTCATGCCCTCGCTAGGCTCCGGACCATGGAGATCTCAGGTCACGCGGCCCTGGTGACGGGGGCTGCCTCGGGCATCGGCGCCGCCGTCGCGCGGCAGCTGGCGGGGGCCGGCGCCAAGGTTCTGGTCGCCGACGTGCAGGACGACAAGGGGGAGGCGCTGGCCGACGAGCTCGGTGGCGCGTTCGTCCACGTCGACGTCACCGACACCACCCAGGTCACGGCCGCGGTCGAGCGGGCCGGCGAGCTCGGAGAGCTGCGCATCCTGGTGAACTCCGCGGGCATCGGCCCGGCGGCTCGCACCGTGGGTCGCGACGGCACCTACGACTCCGCCCACGACCTCGAGCTCTACAAGAGGGTGATCGCGATCAACCTGGTCGGCACCTTCGACATGATCCGGATCGCGGGTACGGCGATGTCGCGGCTCGAGCCCCTGGCCTCCGGCGAGCGTGGCGCGATCGTGAACATGGCCAGCGTGGCGGCGTTCGACGGCCAGATCGGGCAGGCGGCGTACTCCTCGTCGAAGGGTGGCATCGTCGGGATGACCCTGCCGGTCGCGCGCGACCTCTCCGCGATCGCGGTGCGCGTGAACACCGTGGCGCCGGGCCTGATCGACACCCCGATCTACGGCGAGGGTGAGCAGGCCGAGGAGTTCAAGGCCCGGCTGGGGGAATCGGTGCTGTTCCCCAAGCGGCTCGGGATGCCGGACGAGCTCGCCTCGATGGTCCTGGAGTGCCTGCGGAACTCCTACATGAACGGCACCGTCGTCCGGGTCGACGGCGGCATCCGGATGCCACCGAAATGACCCGCGACGCAAGGGCCGCCTGAGGTGCGCGCCGTCGTCGTCGAGCAGCCGGGTGGCCCGGAGGTGCTCACGCTCCGTGATGTCTCTCGGCCGCGACCGGAGCCCGGTGAGGTGATGGTCGAGGTCGAGGCGGTCGGCGTGAACCCGGTCGACCTCGGCAACCGGGCCGACCCGAGCTGGGCCGGCATCGCCGCGCCGTACGTCGTGGGCTACGAGCTCGCCGGCCGGGTCGTCGACACCGGTGAGCCGGTGTGGGCGCTGCTGCCGGTGCGCGGCACGACCCACGGCGCGCTGGCCGAGCGCGTCGCCGTCCCGCGTGAGTACGTCGCGCCGCGTCCGCCCGAGCTGCACCCGATCGTCGCCGCCGCGCTGCCGATGGCCGGGTGCACGGCGCTGCAGGTGTTGGCGCGGATGCCGCTGGTGGCGGGCTCCTGGGTGCTGGTCCACGGCGCGACCGGAGGGGTCGGGCACCTGCTCGTGCAGCTGGCCCGCGGCCTCGGGTTGCATGTGGCCGCGGCGACCCGCCCCGAGGAGCGTCGCCGGGTCGAGGAGCTCGGGGTCGACCTGTGGCTCGACCGGGGCCAGCCCGCACCGGCCGCGGCCGCGGCGGCACACCTCGGTGGCGAGCTGGATGCCGTCGTCGACCTCGTGGGCGGGCTGCTGGAGCCGTCGCTGCCGTTCGTCCGGATGGGTGGTCATGCCGCGACGATCGTCGACCTCGCCGGCGACCTCGACCTCGCGATCGACCGCAACATCGACCTGCACGGCGTCCTCGTACGACCCGGTCGCGACCGCCTCTACGAGCTGTCCGCCGCCGTCGCCTCCGGGCTCCGCCCCCACGTGACCGAGACCTACCCGCTCGAGCGCGTCGCCGCCGCCCATCGCCGCCTCGAAGCCGGCCGTGTCGGCGGCAAGCTCGTCATCACGTTGTAGCTGGACGCCGAGGGCCCGTCTCTGGCAGCGGCCTCAGACCCGCACGCGGGCGCTGGAGGGGTCGTACATCGGCCGCAGCGAGACCTCGGCGGCGTGCCGCTCACCGGCGATGTCGACCTCCCAGCGACCGGCGTCGAGCCAGTCCTTGGTGACCTTCTCGTCGGTCGACACGAAGGCGAGGCCGACCGAGGCGCCGAGCGTCCAGCCGTACGACGCGGCCCGGATGTACCCGACCACCTCGCCGTCCCTGAGGATCGGCTCCGCGTGGTACAGCAGGGGATCGGGGTCGACCAGCCTGATCTGCACCAGACGCTGGGTCGAGGGGAACGCCGCCTTGCGCGCGAGCAGCGGCTCCTTGCCCCGGAAGTCGGTGTCCCACGCGACGGCGAACCCCAGTCCGACATCCAGCGGGCAGTCGGTGTTGTCGATGTCGTGGCCGTAGTCGCGGTAGGCCTTCTCCATCCGCAGCGACGCCAGCGCCCTGAGCCCGGCAGGGCGTACGCCGTCACCTGCGGCCAGCGCGTCGTACAGCTCGAGAGCGCGGTCGGCCGCGACGTACAGCTCGTATCCGAGCTCGCCGAGGTAGGTGATGCGCGCACACGTGACCGGGACCCCCGCGACCTCGATCTCGCGGACGCCGCGGAACGGCCACGCCTCGCTCGACAGGTCGGCATCGGTCAGGGTGGCGAGGACGTCGCGCGAGAGGGGTCCCTGGAGGTTGAGCTGGGCGAAGTCACGCGTGACGTCCTCGACGCGTACGTCGCGCCCGCGCGCCGCGCGGGCCAGCATCCCGGCGACGTGGCCGTGCCCGGTGTCGGAGGCGACCACCCAGAAGCGGTCGCGAGCCAGCTTGGCGACGGTCAGGTCGGCCTCGAGTCGCCCGTCGTCGTTCAGCCACTGCGTGTAGGTGATCCACCCCGGCTCGCCGTCGACATCTCCGACGGAGAGGTGGTCGAGCATCGCGCCGGCGTCCGGGCCGGTGACGGAGAACTTCGCCATGAACGACATGTCCATCAGCCCCACGCCCTCGCGGACGGACCGGTGCTCGGCCTCCCACTGCGCGAACCACGGCGCACGACCCCAGGTCGGCTCGGCCTCGGGCGTGACGCCCGGCCCGGCGAACCAGTCGGCGCCCTCCCAGCCGGACACCTCGCGCAGGTAGCCGCCGTTGCTGACCAGCCGGTCGTGCACGGGGGAGAGCAGCCGGTCGCGCATCGTGTGCAGCTGCTTGCCCGGCGTGTGCGCGGCGTACACCGTGCCGAGGATCTCGGTCGTGCGCTGCCGTCGGTACGCCGGCTCGAGCTGGTCGGTGCGGAAGCGGGCGACGTCCCACGCGGTGACGTCCACGTCCGGGAGACCGCCGACGATCCAGTGCGCGAGCACGCGCCCCAGACCCCCGGCCGAGAGCACGCCGACGGAGTTCATGCCCGCCGCGACGAAGTAGCCCTTGATGCCCGGCGCCTCGCCGACGGCGGGCGTCAGGTCGGGCGTGAAGGACTCGGGCCCGCAGAAGAAGGTGCGGACGCCCGCGTCGAGGGTGACCGGGACGCGCTCCATCGCCTTCTCCAGGAACGGGCCCATCCGGTCCCAGTCGGGCTTGAGCGTGGTGAAGCTGGCAGATCGAGGGATGCCGTCGACCGACCACGCGGCGGCGTGCGGCTCGAAGAGGCCGACCATCATGCCGCCGCCCTCCTCGCGGTAGTAGCCGTACGACGCGGGGTCCTCGAAGATGGGCCCGTTCGGGTCGATCCCCTCGATGGTGTCGGTGATCAGGTAGTAGTGCTCGGCGGCCTGGTTGGGGATCACCACCCCGCTCTTCTCACCGAGCTCGCGGGCCCACATGCCGGTGCAGTTCACGACGTACTCGCAGTCGACGGTCTCGCCGCTCTCCGTACGCACCCCGCGCACCTCGCCGTCGGTGACCAGGACGTCGTCCACCCGGACTCCTTCGAGCACCGTGACGCCGAGGTTCTTCGCACCACGCGCCAGTGACTGGGTGAGGTCGACGGGGTTGACCCGGCCGTCGCCGGGCACGTGGAACCCGGCCAGCAGGTCGTCGGTCCTGGCCCAGGGGAAGAGGTCGGACATCTCGCGCGGGCCGATCTCCTCGACCTCCAGGCCGAGGGGGCGCTGGAAGGCGGCGACGCGGCGGTACTCGTGGAGCCGGTCGGCGTCGGCGGCCGCCTCGATCAGCCCCACCGGCCGGAAGCCGGTCGAGACGCCGGTCTCGGCCTCGAGCCTGGCGTAGAGATCGCGGGAGTACAGCCTGATGCCCGTGCTCGTCTCGGACGTGGAGCCGAAGCAGGTCATCAGGCCGGCCGCGTGCCACGTCGTACCGCTGGTCAGCCGGTCGCGCTCCAGCACGACGACGTCGGTCCAGCCCTCGTGAGCGAGGTGGTAGGCGACCGAGCACCCGATCACGCCGCCCCCGATGACGACGACCCGGGCCCGGTCCGGCAGTGCAGTCGGGGTCACCGGCACAACCTAGCGGGGCCGTCGAGCGGTGACGTGGGACCGGTTCCTCTCCCTGACTCCGGTCCTGTGTCACCGCCGTGTGCGGCAGGCGGGTGTGCGGGGCCGGGAACGGTGAAGACGGACCGGAATCTCCGAAGCGAACCGGTCCCTTCTCACCGCCCCGCGGCGATCTCACGCAGGCGGGTACGCCGCGGTGGGAGGAGCTCGCGGACGGGTCGGTAGAGACAGTGCCAGCGTTCGCCGAACTCGGGCGGGGGGCCGGCGTACCCGAGGCTGAGCAGCTTTCGGTAGACGGTGCCGACCAGGGTCCGCGGCCGAGCCAGAATCTCGCGAGTGACCTGGACGTAGGGGACACCGTGATCGCGGAAGAGCCCGTAGCGCTCGATGTCGGCCACGTACTGCCCGCGATCCTCCTGGTGATGACCTCCCTCGAACTCCACGACGAGCCCCTGGTCGACGTACACGAGGTCACCGATCGCTGTCGCGTCGCTGCCGAGATCGACGGGATGGTTGGACTCGAGGTGTGGGAGTCCGCTGGCGAGCAGGATCGATCTGGTCTCGGACTCCTTGACGGAGCGTGACCGGGGCTCGCACAGCTCCGAGGCGAACAATGCCTCGTCGGCGCCGTCGCGCCACGGGGCCGACAGCGCGAGATCCAGCAGCTCGGGCATCGTCATGTGGTCGTGGTGGAGGAGCCAGTCGCCGACGACGATCGCGTCGATGAGACGCGCGGTAGAGCAGTAGGAGATGAAGGCCGCCGCAGGTGTGACGGCGACGTCGTCGCCCGGTGCCAGCGCCTTCGTCCGGTGCACGAAGATGCCTTCCAGGGCCAGATGGAGCTCGCCCTCGAGCACGAAGTGAAGGGGTCGACGTGGGCCGAAGCCGAGGCCGAGCAGCTGGATGCGGGTTACGTGTGTCAGACGAGCTGCGACCGGCAGGGCGAGCTGAGCGGCACGGACCTCGTCCCACCACGTCATGGGATGGTCGCGATGGCGCCACACCCGCGGGTGCACACGGACGAACCGGTGCCCGGCGAGCATCGTCTTGGTCGCTCCGAGCGCGAGGGCCTGGCGGCGGGTGAACGGTCCTGCCAGCAACGGAGCGGGGATGTCGTGCATGCGACCAGCCCACTGCACTGCCAGGCGTCGTACGCCGGTGTCGTTCGTGGCTGTGGACAACGCCCGCTGCAACGACGCCTGTGGATACTGAGAGGCTCCTGGGGTGCTGCAGGGAGCGGTGAGCTGGGATCGGTTGGGGTCTTGCAGATCGATCCCTGGTCACCGCCGTACCGGCGCATGTCTGTCCAGTTGCACGGAGCGGTGGGGCAGGCCCGGTTGCGGACGTCGAAACCGGTCCTATCTCACCGCTCCCCGCGGTGACCGGCGTACGCCGTGGGCAAACGGGCTCGCACGAGGGCACCGGCCGACCTACCCTGGAGCCAGATGACGAACGCACGCGAGAACTTCTCCCTCGACAGCGAGCTCGACGAGACGACGGGCTGGGACGAGGACGACCTCCAGGATCCGGCCGCCGAGGATACCGACGACGGCTGGGAGTCCGGGTACGCCGACTCCGACGACGACCAGGACCCGGAGCTGACCACGGGCGAGCAGGATCTCGCCGAGCGGTACGCACTGCGACGCGTCGCCGGCCTCGGCACCGAGCTGGAGGACATCAGCGAGGTCGAGTACCGCCAGCTCCGGCTCGAGCGGGTCGTCCTGGTGGGGGTCTGGACCACCGGCACCACCGAGGACGCCGAGAACTCCATGGCCGAGCTGGCCGCACTGGCCGAGACGGCCGGCTCGGAGGTGCTCGACGCGATCTACCAGCGGCGCGACAAGCCCGACCCGGCGACGTACATCGGGCGAGGCAAGGTCGAGGGCCTCACCGAGATCGTCCGCGCGACCGGCGCCGACACCGTGATCTTCGACGGGGACCTGGCCCCGAGCCAGCTGCGCAACCTCGAGGACAAGCTCAAGGTCAAGACCGTCGACCGCACCGCGCTGATCCTCGACATCTTCGCCCAGCACGCCAAGAGCAGGGAGGGTCAGGCCCAGGTCGAGCTGGCCCAGCTCAACTACATGAAGCAGCGCCTGCGCGGCTGGGGTGGCAGCCTCTCCCGTCAGGCCGGCGGCCGGGCGGCCGGCGGCGAGGGCATCGGCGGACGTGGTCCCGGTGAGACCAAGATCGAGACCGACCGACGTCGGATCAACACCAAGATCGCCAAGCTCCGCCGCGAGCTGGCCCACATGAAGGGCACGCGCGACACCAAGCGGCAGGAGCGCCGACGCCACCACGTCCCCAGCGTGGCCATCGCCGGATACACCAACGCCGGCAAGTCCAGCCTGCTCAACCGCCTGACCGGCGCCGGCGTACTCGTCGAGGACGCCCTGTTCGCCACTCTCGACCCCACCACCCGTCGTACGACGACCGACGACGGCCGCGTCTACACGATGAGCGACACGGTCGGCTTCGTCCGGCACCTGCCCCACCAGCTGATCGAGGCCTTCCGCTCGACGCTGGAGGAGGTCGCCGACTCCGACCTCGTGCTCCACGTCGTCGACGGCTCGCACCCCGACCCCGAGGGGCAGATCGCCGCCGTGCGCGAGGTCTTCGCCGAGATCGGGGCGGACAAGGTCCCCGAGATCATCGTGATCAACAAGGCCGACGCCGCCGACCCGCTCGTGCTGGCCCGCCTGAGGCAGCGCGAGCCGCACGCGCTCGTCGTCAGCGCCCAGACCGGCGAAGGCATCTCCGAGGCGCTGGCGCGGGTCGCCGACGAGCTGCCCCGGCCCGGTGTCGAGTTCGAGGCCCTGGTGCCCTACGCGCGCGGTGACCTGCTCGACCGCCTCCACCAGCACGGCGAGATCGAGTCGCTCGAGCACACCGGCGAGGGCACCGTCGTCCGCGGCCGCGCCCACGCCGACCTTGCCGGCGAGCTCGCGGGCTACTCCATCTGATCGCCGTAGGGTCGGGCTGTGTTCACCACCGCGACCTTGAGGGACGGGCGGAGCCTGGAGTACGCCGACCTGGGTGACCCGGACGGCACCCCGGTGCTGTTCCTACCGGGGACCCCGGGCGCCGCCGGTCAGGGCGCGATCCTCGCGGATGCCGCTCGCGTCGCCGGTGTCCGGCTCCTGGCCGTGAGTCGACCCGGGTACGCCGCCTCCACGAACAGTCCTCCCGGCCTGACCTCGACCGCGTCCGATGTGGTCGAGCTGGCAGATCAGCTGGGCTTGGGACGGTTCGCGACGATCGGCTGCTCCGGTGGCGGGCCGTACGCCCTCGCGCTGGCGGCCGTTGCACCCGACCGGGTCATGTCGGTCGCCGTCCTCGGTGGCATCGCGGACAGTCGTGAGGTGAGTCCCGAGGAGCTGGACGCCGAGGACCGCCGAGCGATCGAGCTCCTGGGCGCCGGTGACGTCGAGGGCGCGGCGGCGATGCTTGAGGCGTGGTCGCAGACCGACTTCGGGGCGCTGCAGCACCTGTCGCCGGAGGACTTCCACGCGCAGATGCAGAGGACCAAGCCTCCGGGCGAGAGCTGGTTCGAGGAGCGCCCAGAGTCCGAGGCGCACTTCGAGGCCGACTTTCAGCGCGCCATCACGACCTTCGACGGATTCGTGCGCGACAACCTCTCGTGGCTCGGTGCCTGGGACTTCGAGCTGTCCGCCGTCCGGACCCCGGTGCGCCTGGTCTACGGCGAGGGTGACCGGATGGTGCCGACGGCCCATGGCGCGTGGCTCCACGAGCGGCTCGCCGACAGCGAGCTGGACGTCGTACCCGGTGGCCACGGTCACGCCACCTTCGGCGCCGCCGAACACGTGCTCGCCCACCTCACCTCGACCTGAACGCCGAGTCGTCACGTGACGACTCGGCGTCAGCAGGCGCTGGGGCGGTGGACGTCCTTGGCATGGGTCGGGTCGACCAGGCGTACGCCGACTCCGCGCACACTCTCGAGGTAGCGCGGCTCGGCTGCGGTCTCGCCGAGCTTGCGGCGCAGCCACGACAGGTGCACGTCGATGGTGCGGTCGGAGCCGGCACCCTCGGCCTGTCGCCACACCTCGGTCAGCAAGGTGCGCTTGCTGACCACCTCGCCGGCCCGCTCGGCCAGGGCGAGCAGCAGGTCGAACTCGCGGCGAGCGAGCTCCAGCTGGGCGCCTGCCAGGGTGGCGGTGCGGGTGGGCTCGTGGATCAGCAGCTCACCGACGCGGATCGGATCGGTGGAGGCCCCGCGCGTCGTACGCCGCATCACCGCGCGGATGCGGGCCGTGACCTGGTCCAGGCGGAACGGCTTCACGACGTAGTCGTCGGCACCCGAGTCGAGCGCCCGGACCATCGTGGGGTCGTCGTCAACGGCGGTGATCACGATGATCGGCACCGCACTGGCCGCCCGGATCATCCCGATCACGGTCAGGCCGTCGACGTCGGGCAGGCCGAGGTCGAGGAGCACCAGATCGGGTCGCTCGCCCAGCACCGCCTCCAGCCCCGAGATGCCGGTGCCGGCGGTGTGGACGTGGTGGCCGCGCTCGCTCAAGCCTTGTTCGAGCGCAGCACGGATCGACGTATCGTCCTCGATCACGAGGATGCTGGTCATGTGATGGTCAACACTTTCCGGGGTCGATGACATGGCCCAGGCCCCCCTGGTCCCTCACGGGTTGCATCGTCATCCCGAGATCGGATGGGACTCCCCATCGAGAGGTTCCCACCGGAAACCCGAACTCCCCGTCGCGGATAGGGTGCACCAGTGTCCGCCGTCCGTCTACCCATAGGCGAGGTCCTGGACACCGCGGTCGCCGCTCTCGGTGGTCAGGAGCGCCCCGGCCAGGTGTCGATGGCGCAGGCCGTCGGCGACGCGATGACCCGTCGCCGGCATCTGGTGGTGCAGGCCGGCACGGGCACCGGGAAGTCGTTGGCCTACCTCGTCCCGGCCCTGCTTCACGACCGGCGGGTCGTGGTCGCGACCGCCACCCTGGCGCTCCAGCACCAGCTCGTCGAGCGCGACATCCCGCGACTCGTCGAGGCGGTCTCCGGCAGCCACCCGGAGGTCGACACGTCGTACGCCGTGCTCAAGGGCCGCTCCAACTACGCCTGCCTGCACCGCGTCCGGGAGGGCGCGCCGGACGACGACCAGGGCACCCTGGTCGAGGTCCCGGCGAGCGGTCGAGCCAGCGCCCTGGGCAAGAAGGTGCTGCAGCTGCGCGCCTGGGCCGAGCAGGAGGCCGAGGGCGGCGGCAGCGGAGAGCGCGACAACGCCCCGCGCCACACCGACCGCGAGTGGCGGCAGGTCAGCGTCAGCCACCGCGACTGCCTGGGGGCCGCGCGGTGCCCGTTCGGCACCGAATGCTTCGCCGAGGTCGCCCGCGAGAAGGCGCATCGCTCACACCTGATCATCACCAACCACTCGCTGCTGGCGATCGACGCCATCGAAGGCGTCCCGATGATCCCCGACTACGACGTCGTCGTCGTCGACGAGGCACACGAGGTCGTCACCCGGGTCACCCAGGCCGCCACCGACGAGCTGATGGCCCCCGACGTCGACCGCGCGGCACGTCGCTCGCGCCGGTACGTCGCCTCGGCCGACTCCGACTCCTCGGCCGCGGATGACCTCGCCGACGCCGGCGACGCTCTGGGTGCGGCCATCGCCGAGAGCACGCCCGGTCGCTTCGACGAGGTTCCGGAGGCACTGGCCGATGCGCTGGTGCTGGTGCGCGACGCGGCCCGAGCTTGCCTGTCGGCGTACCCGAAAGAGGGCGACTCGGGCCCAGGCGGCGCCGGCGAGGTGGACGCTGGCCGCACCCAGGCTCGCGGCTCGGTGCAGGAGGTGTTCGTCACCGCTGAGCGGATGGCCGCGCGCTCGGAGTCCGACGTGCTCTGGCTCAGCGAGGGGGGCGACCGCCTGCCGCCCCGGCTGTGTGTCGCCCCGCTCGAGGTCTGGGGCCCCATGCGCGACAAGCTGCTCACCGACAAGACCGTGGTGATGACCTCGGCGACGCTGATGCTCGGCGGCGACTTCGGGGCGCTCGCGACCTCGGTGGGGCTGCGTCCCGACGAGCGGGTCGACAGCGCCGGGCCCGAGGAGGCGGCGGTCGACGCGACCGGAGGCGAGGGGTCACTGCCCTGGGTGGGGCTCGACGTCGGCTCGCCGTTCGACTACGGCCGGCAGGCGATCCTGTACGTCGCACGGCACCTGCCACCGCCCGGCCGGGACGGGCTGGGGGAGGCCCAGCTCGCCGAGATCGCGTCGCTGGTCGACGCCGCCGGGGGGCGCACCCTCGGGCTGTTCAGCTCACGACGGGCTGCGGAGACCGCGGCCGAGGCGGTGCGCGAGCGGCTGCCCCACCTGACCATGCTCGCCCAGGGCGAGGCCCAGCTGCCGGAGCTCGCCCGACAGTTCGTCGGCGACCCTCACACCTGCCTGTTCGGCACGCTGAGCCTGTGGCAGGGCCTCGACGT
This sequence comes from Nocardioides sp., assembly GCA_036271155.1. Taxonomy (GTDB): domain Bacteria; phylum Actinomycetota; class Actinomycetes; order Propionibacteriales; family Nocardioidaceae; genus Nocardioides. The sequence goes on from DATBBE010000172.1 coordinate 14,994, forward strand.
GCCGGGAGAGACCTGCCAGCTGGTGATCATCGACAGGATCCCCTTCCCGCGCCCCGACGACCCGCTGATGAGCGCTCGGCAGCGGGCCGCCGACCGCGAGGGTCGCAACGGCTTCATGCAGGTCGCCGCGACCCACGCCGCCCTGCTGCTCGCGCAGGGCTCCGGGCGGCTGATCCGGACCACCACCGACCGCGGCGTGGTCGCGGTGCTCGACCCGAGGCTGGCCACTGCGCGATACGGCAGCTTCCTGAAGGCGAGCCTGCCGCCGATGTGGACGACGTACGACGGCGACCTGGTGCGTGAGGCACTCACCCGGCTCGCTGAGACAGCCCGACCCGCCTAGACGGAGCGACTCGCCACGACTGCCCTAGCAGTCGAACCGGCGTTTATGAGGTGGATCGGCCCAGGCGTCGAGCGCCTCGGTCGTGAGGGGCTCCTCGTCGGCGGCTACTCCGGAGGCGGTCTGGACCGGCGCCGTGCCGGCGATCCGCTCGTGGAACTCGATCCGGCGGCTCTTGACCAGCTCGCGCTTGTCGACGAACCACGGGTCGACCAGCCACATCGCGACGATGACGACGGCCCAGCCGGCGGCGACGTCGAGGACCCAATGGTTGCCGGTGCCGATCACGACGACCGCGGTGATGATCGCGTGCAGCCAGGCCAAGCCGCGCGCCCAGTAGTTGCGCGTCGTACGCCGGACGACCAGCGCCACCCACAGCGCCCAGCCGGCGTGCAGGCTGGGGAAGGCGGCCAGCTCGTTGGTCAGCCCGCCCATGCCCTTGGGGGCCGAGGCGTTGGTGCTCCACCAGCCGTCCTGGGTGTGCAGGCTCAGGACGTCGGTGTACCCGCTGAGCATCCGCGGCGGCGCGGTCGGGAGCAGCAGGTAGCAGGCCAGGCCGAGCAGGCAGGAGACGACCAGCGCCCAGCGAGCGGGCGTGTAGTGCTGGGGGCCCTTGCGGAACAGCCAGACCAGCACGAACAAGGTGACGACGTAGTGGGCCGCGGCGTACCAGTAGCAGGCCGGGATCGCGGCCCAGGAGTTGTGCACGAACCAGTTGTTGATCGAGTGCTCCCAGTCGAGATGGAGCACCCGCTCGAGGCTGTGGAGGTCGCCGGCGCGGTCCTGGGCGGGGCCCAGGTCGCCGTCGGCGAAGGTGCGGGTGATGCAGTAGAAGACGTAGAGCGCACCGATCAACACGATCTCGCGCACGCCGCGACTCTGGAGGTGTTTCCTCCAGCTGATCGTCGCCACGCTCCCCCGCAAGCTCACCGAACCATCCTCTCAGGTGATGCAAAGGAATTGCATCAGCCTTATGACGCGTCAGACGTCGTCCATGTGACGTACGTCCCCGTGTCTACAGGACAGCACCGACAGCCGCCAGATACTTCCCGACAGGATGTGTCAGACGCGGCGAAGGACCGCGGTGACCTTGCCGAGGATGGTGGCGTGGGTGCCGTCGATCGGCTCGTAGGCGGGGTTGTGCGGCATCAGCCAGACGTGACCGTCCTTGCGCTGGAAGGTCTTCACGGTCGCCTCGCCCTCGATCAGCGCGGCCACGATGTCGCCGTTCTCCGCCGTCTGCTCCTGGCGGACCACGACGTAGTCGCCATCGCAGATCGCGGCCTCGATCATCGAGTCTCCGCGCACCTCGAGCATGAACAGCGTGCCCTCGCCGACCAGCTGCTTGGGCAGCGGGAAGACCTCGTCGAGCGTCTCCTCGGCCAGGATCGGGCCACCGGCGGCGATCCGGCCGACCATCGGCACGTACGTCGCCTCGGGGCGCGCGTCACCGATGTCGGTCTCGTCGTACGTCGACTCGTCGGCGCCGCTCCCTGCCGTCGAACCCAGTGAGCGTCGCGCGGCCATCAGCTCGGGTAGGAACACCTCGAGCGCGCGTGGCCGGTTGGGGTCGCGTCTGAGGAAGCCCTTCTCCTCGAGCACCCGCAGCTGGTGGGCGACGCTGGAGCTGCTGGTGAGCCCGACGGCCTGCCCGATCTCGCGCATGCTGGGCGGATAGCCGCGCTTCTCGATGGCCTCCTTGAGGGTCGCCAGCACGCGCTGCTGACGAGGGGTGAGCCCGGTCGCGTCGGGCGGCCCGTCCGGCAGCTCGCTGACCCCTGAGGCGGCACGCACACGGCTCTTCGTCATGGCCGACACCGTACGGCCGCGACCCCGTTGCGATCAAACATGTGTTCGAACCGGCGTGTCGGCGTCGGTCGCGAGCAGACCCTCGAGGGGGTCAGTGGGTGCGGGTGAGGATCCGTCCCTTCGCGTGGGTCGGGATCCGGACCAGCGCGACCGTGCTGGAGTAGCCCTTGTCGTCGTAGATCGGCGAGAAGCAGCGGAAGTTCAGGTCCTGCACCTTCTTGGACAGAGTGAGCACCGTGCTGCCGGACACCGTGGTCAGGCCACCGCTCACGGTCCCGTTGATGCTGAGCGGGACCTCCGCGGCACCACCGATCTCCTCGACGAAACACCCGCTGGGGTCGGCGGCGGCCAGCGTCACGCTGACGCTCATCAGGTAGGTGCCCGGCGGCGGCAGGCGCAAGGAGTCGCCCGTGGGGCCGGCCGGGAGCCGGTAGGTGATCGCGTGCGACCCGAGGTCGGCGGCAT
>DATBBE010000173.1:0-11793 GCA_036271155.1 Nocardioides sp.
CGCTCTGGCAGAGCAAGCTCTTCAACCTCTCGCCGGTCACCCTGGCCGCGGCGTTCTTCATCATCATCACGATCCCGCAGGCCCGCTTCGTCGACGTCCTGATCAACCGGGACGCAGCCCGACGGGCAGGTGGCTGATGTCCTTCCTGGAGATCGACGACGTCCACAAGTCCTTCGGTCAGAACGAGGTGCTCAAGGGCGTCTCGCTCGACGTCGAGCGTCACGAAGTGGTCTGCCTGATCGGCGCCTCCGGCTCCGGCAAGTCCACGTTGCTGCGGTGCGTCAACGCGCTGGAGGACATCCAGGGCGGCGAGATCCGCATCGAGGGCGACACCGTCACCGGGGCGGGAGTCGATCTCAACGCGCTGCGACGCGACGTCGGGATCGTCTTCCAGAGCTACAACCTCTTCCCGCACATGTCGGTGCTGGAGAACGTGATGCTCGCGCCCACCCGCGTCGCGGGTGTTCGAAAGCCCGAGGCGCGCGAGCGCGCCATGGCGTTGCTGTCTTCGGTGGGCATGGAGGACAAGGCGAAGTCCTACCCCGACATGCTCTCCGGCGGCCAGGCACAACGAGTCGCGATCGTGCGGGCGCTGGCCATGCAGCCGCGGGTCATGCTGCTCGACGAGATCACCGCGGCCCTCGACCCCGAGCTGGTCGGCGACGTGCTCGAGATCGTGCGCGAGCTCGCCCACGGTGGCCTGACGATGCTGCTGGCGACCCACGAGATGGGCTTCGCCAAGGAGGTCGCCTCCCAGGTGTGCTTCCTCGACGCAGGATCGATCCTCGAGCGCGGCACGGCGAAGGACATCTTCGAGAACCCCAAGGAAGAGCGCACCCAGCAGTTCCTGAGCCGGGTCGTGAAGTCCGGTCGTCTCTGACGCGGAGGGGCTCGGTACGGTCGGGGCATGGCGCGTGAGCTGAAGGACGTCCCCGAGTCCTGGCCGGTGACGCGCAGCGAGGACTTCTACCGCACCGACTGGGTGATGGCGCTGCGCCTCGACGAGCTGCACGCACCCGGTGACGACCCCGCAAGCGATGCAGCCTTCGGGCGCCTGGTGCTGGAGCACCCGGGTGCGGTGATCGTGCTGGCTGTCGACGACCAGGATCGCGCCTACTGCCTGTGGCAGTACCGCCACCCCGTGCAGCGGCGGCTCGTCGAGCTGCCGGCCGGCCTGCTCGACGCCGAGGGCGAGGAGCCCGTCGAGACCGCCCGACGCGAGCTGCGCGAGGAGGCCGGCCTCGAGGCGGACGACTGGACCCACCTGGGGTCCACGTGGTCCAGCCCGGGCATCAGCGCCGAGGCGACGCACCTCTTCCTCGCCCGCGGTCTTCGTGAGGTCGACGCCGACTTCGAGCGAGCGCACGAGGAGGCCGACATGACGGGCGACTGGGTCCCGGTGACGGACCTGCGTGCGGCGGTGCTCGCCGGCGACGTCGCCGACGGGCTCCTCGTGCAGACACTTCTGCTGGCCGACGCGAAAGGACTGCTGTGACACCGACGACCATCGAGGACCTGCTCTCCCGCGACCCCGTGATCGACGGCCACAACGACCTGTTGTGGACGATGCGCGACCTCAACGGCTACGACTTCGAGGCCTACGACGTGGGGGAGCGGCAGACGCAGACCCACACCGACATCCCGCGGCTGCGCGAGGGGGGCGTGGGCGCGCAGTTCTGGTCGGTCTTCGTGCCGTGTCGCGACGAGCACCCGGTGCGGTCCACCCTGGAGCAGGTGGACGCGGCGTACGCCATGATCGCGCGGTACGCCGACCGGCTCGCGTTGGCGACCACCGCCGACGAGGTGGAGCAGGCCTGGCGCGACGGCCGGATCGCCTGCCTGATGGGAGCGGAGGGCGGTCACCAGATCAGGGAGTCGCTCGGCGTCCTGAGGATGTACCACCGGCTGGGCGTGCGATACCTGACCCTCACCCACAACGACAACGTCCCCTGGGCCGACTCCGCCACCGACGAGCCAGCCCTCGGCGGGCTCAGCGACTTCGGCCGCGACGTCGTCCGCGAGATGAACCGCATCGGCATGCTGGTCGACCTGTCCCACGTCAGCCACGACGTGATGCGCGACGCGCTCGACACCACCGCGGCACCGGTGATCTTCAGCCACTCCTCGGCGTACGCCGTGTGCGACCACCCGCGCAACGTCCCCGACGACGTGCTGGCGCGGCTGGCCGACAACGGCGGCACCTGTCTGGTGACCTTCGTCCCGCGCTTCGTCAGCCAGGCGGTGCGTGACTGGGCCCTGGTGGCACAGGAGCGCGCGGTCGCCCAGGGTGTGGACCCGCGCGACATCCCGGCGCTCTCGGCCGTCGAGACGGCGTACGCCGACGAGGTCCCGCATCCCCGGGCGTTCCTCTCCGACGTCGTCGACCATCTCGAGCACGTCCGCGAGGTCGCGGGCATCGACCATGTGGGCCTGGGCGGCGACTACGACGGCGTCGACTGGCTGCCCGAGGGACTGGAGGACGTGACCGGCTACCCGCGGCTGCTGGCGGCGCTGCGCGAGCGTGGGTGGTCCGACGACGACCTCGCCCGGCTGACCTCGCGCAACGTGCTCCGCACCATGCGTGCGGCCGAGAGTGTGGCCACTCTCCCCCAGGGCTGAGCCTGGATCCGCGCTAGGGTCGGATCGGTCCCGGGCCCCGACATGCAGAACCCGTGAGGAGTGTGCCCCGTGAAGATCGGCGTTCCCAAGGAAGTCAAGAACCACGAGTATCGCGTGGCGATCACGCCGATCGGCGTCCACGAGCTCACCGCCCACGGCCACGACGTCTACGTGCAGAAGGGCGCCGGCCTCGGCTCGCAGATCGAGGACAGCGAGTACGAAGCGTCCGGCGCGAAGATCCTCGACGGCCCCGACGAGGTCTGGGACAACGCCGAGATGGTGCTCAAGGTCAAGGAGCCCGTGGCCGAGGAGTACCACCGGATGCACGAGGGTCTGACTCTGTTCACCTACCTGCACCTGGCCGCCGACAAGCCGCTGACAGAGGAGCTCGTCAACCGCAAGGTCACCGGCATCGCCTACGAGACCGTCCAGCTCCCCTCCGGCGGGCTGCCGCTGCTGTACCCCATGTCCGAGGTCGCGGGGTGCCTCGCGCCCCAGGTCGGCGCCTACAGCCTGATGAAGGCGCAGGGCGGCCGAGGCGTCCTGATGGGCGGGGTCGGTGGTGTCGCCAACGCCAAGGTCGTGATCATCGGCGCCGGGGTCTCGGGTCAGAACGCCGCGAACATCGCCTTGGGGATGGGTGCCGACGTCACGTTGCTGGACAACGACCTGGACAAGCTGCGCATGTCGTTCTGGCGCTACAACAACCGCGTGCACGGGTTGGCGTCGTCGAAGCTGGCCATCGAGCAGCAGGTGGTCGAGGCCGACATGGTGATCGGTGCGGTGCTGATCCCGGGAGCGGCTGCGCCGAAGCTGGTCAGCAACGAGCTGGTCTCGCGGATGAAGCCGGGCTCGGTGCTGGTCGACATCGCGGTCGACCAGGGGGGCTGCTTCGAGGACACCCATGCCACCACCCATGCCGACCCGACGTTCGAGGTGCACCAGTCGATCTTCTACTGCGTGGCGAACATGCCCGGCGCGGTGCCGAACACCTCGACGTACGCCCTGACCAACGCGACGCTGCCGTACGCCGTGGCGCTGGCCGACAAGGGCTGGGTGCGGGCCTGCAGGGACGACCACTCGCTCGCCCTGGGGCTGAACACCCACGCCGGGCAGCTCACCAACGCCCCGGTCGGCGAGGCGACCGGCATCGAGACGGTGGATCTCGACGAGGTCCTCGCCGCCGGCTGACCTCCGGCCGCCCAAGGGGAGCCGTGGCAGACCTCTCGACCGCACTACGCACCTACCTCGACCACCTGGCGGTCGAGCGCGGGCTCGCGGCGAACACCTTGACGTCGTACCGCCGTGACCTGCGTCGGTACCGCGCCTTTCTCGCCGAGGCCGGTGTCGACGACGTCGGGGCCGTGACCGAGACCCAGGTGTCGGCGTTCCTGATGCGGCTGCGCGAGGGCGACGCGGACCACCCCCCACTCTCGGCGACCTCGGCCGGCCGAGCGGTGGTGGCGGTCCGCGGCTTCCACAAGTTCTGCGTCGTGGACGGACTCGCAGGCACCGACCCGGCTGCCGGCGTCCGACCGCCCGCTCCTGCCCGTCGGCTGCCGAAGGCGCTGCCACTGGCCGATGTCGAGGCGATCCTCGAGGCGTCCGGGTCACCGGGCACCACCCTCGCACTGCGCGACCGGGCCCTGCTCGAGCTGCTGTACGGCACGGGGGCTCGCATCAGCGAGGCCGTCGGGCTGGACGTCGACGATGTGGACCGAGTCGACGCGACCGTGCTGTTGCGGGGCAAGGGCGGCAAGCAGCGGCTGGTCCCGATCGGCTCCTTCGCGCTGACAGCGGTCGACGCCTACCTGACCCGGTCGCGACCCGAGCTGGCCGCGGTCGGCACCTCCGAGCGGGCCGGGGCGCTGTTCCTGAACGCCCGGGGCGGTCGACTGTCGCGTCAGTCGGCCTGGACCGTGCTGGTCAAGGCCGCCGACCGGGCTGGAGTGACCCGTGACGTATCCCCCCACACCCTGCGACACTCGTTCGCAACACACCTGCTCGAAGGCGGAGCAGACGTGCGGGTGGTCCAGGAATTGCTCGGGCACGCGTCGGTGACCACCACCCAGATCTACACTCTGGTGACCGTGGACAGCTTGAGGGAGGTGTTCGCCGCTGCGCATCCGCGCGCGCTCTGACCCGGTTCCGAGCGTGCGCTCTAGTCACTTCGTGCCATCGGGCCACCCCCGTTGTGCCTACTTCTTTGCCAAACGCATCCCGTAGATCACCCAAGGCTCCTATCGTGTCAGCGCAGGGCGGAAGCGCCCCGCCATCGCTGGCCCCGGTCGGAGATGAGGGTTCGACTCGATTCTCTCTGGAGTACCGTTGAGGAACATTCGCCGTGACGCCACCGCAGGCGCGTTCTCAGCTTTCCGCGTGTCGGAGTGGTCGGTCCGCCGCAAGGTCGTGGCCGTCCTCCTTATCCCTGTCGTCCTGGCCGCCGTGTTCGGTGGTCTCCGCGTCCGCACCGAGCTGAAGGACGCCAGCGACTTCCACACCAACCAGCAGCGCGCGACCGTGCTCGGGCCCGTGATCGACTACCTGTCCGCGACCGAGCGGCTCGCCCTGCCCAGCAGCCTGGCCAACCAGATGGGTGACGGCTCCGGGAGCCCCGACGCGGCGTACAAGACCGCCGAGACCAACCTCAAGAGCGCGGCCGCGAACAGCCACCTGACCGCGTCGGAGAACAACGACGTCCACGAGATGCTGACGACCGGCACGACGCTGGCGACCGGCTCCGGCACCGGCATCACCGCCACCGCTCCGGTGCAGCTCAGCTCCATGACCCGGCTCGCGACCGACCTCATCAACTCCACCCTCAACTCCCAGGGCAACCAGGACGCCAAGGTCCAGGGCCTGATCCAGTCCTTGAACGGCCGGCTGTCGCTGTCCAAGCAGCAGCTGCTGATCCAGAGCAACGCCCAGGAGAGCTCCTTGCTCGGCTCGGTGTGGCTGGCGGCCGAGATCGGCGTCGAGAGCACCGCTCTGGACACCCTGCGCACAGCGGTCGGCGGACACCGGGTCTCGGTGCTGATCTCCGACAACGGCACCCGCCTCGGACTCGCGACCAGCAACAAGGTCGACGACCTCGCGGCGACGCCGCGGATGTTCACGGTCTACGACGGCCTCAGCGACCACCTGCTGGGCAACATCCAAGACCAGCTCGCCTCGGACGCCTCGCACGCGAAGTCTCGCGCCCTCACCGACGCCGCGATCATCCTGGTCGCGCTCCTGGCGTCGCTGATCCTGGCGCTGTTCGTCGCTCGTGCCCTGATCGTGCCCCTGCGCAAGGTGCGTGCCGGTGCGCTCGAGGTCGCCAACGAGCGGCTCCCCGAGACGGTCGCCCGGATCCGGTCGGGCCATCAGCCCGACGAGTTCACCCCGATCCCGGTGCACAGCCACGAGGAGCTCGGACAGCTCGCTCGCGCGGTCGACGACATGCACAAGCAGGCGGTCAACCTGGCGACCGGAGAGGCCCAGCTGCGAGCGCAGGTCGGCGCCATGTTCGTGACGCTGTCGCGCCGCAACACCACGCTGGTCAACCAGCAGCTGGCTCTCATCGAGTCGCTGGAGCAGGACGAAGAGGACCCCCAGCGCCTCGAGCAGCTGTTCAGCCTCGACCACCTGGCCACCCGGATGCGGCGTACTGCCGAGAGCCTGGTGATCCTGGGTGGCACCGAGGGTCGCACCGCCAGCTTCGAGGAGCTCAGCGTCTCCGACGTCGTCCACGCGGCGGTCTCCGAGGTTCAGGACTACCAGCGGGTGCGGATCGACGCGGCACCGGACCGGATGATCGGTGGCCGTGCCGCCTCCGACGTCGTCCACCTGATGGCCGAGCTCATCGACAACGCCCTGTCCTACTCACCTCCCGGCAGCCCGGTGACCATCCGGGCCACCGAGGAGGAGTCGAAGGTCACCATCGAGATCGTCGACAACGGGCTGGGCATGGCCGGCGACGCACTCGCCCAGGCCAACGACTCGCTGAAGCGAGGCGGAGAGGTCACCGTCGACACTGCCCGCCGGATGGGTCTGTTCGTGGTCAGCCGTCTGGCCGAGGACCACGACCTGAAGGTCAAGCTCCGCCGCAACAGCAACGGCGGCGGGATCATCGCCTCGATCACCTTGCCGGCGAGCGTGCTCGTCACCAGCGGTCCCGTCGAGCACGTGTCGATCATGGACGCGCCCGAGGAGGTCGAGGAGACCGCTCCGGTCGTCGAGGACGAGCCCGAGGAGGAGTACGACCCCTACCTCGAGCGCATCGAAGAGGCGATCGCCGCCGTCACCGGTCTTCCGCGTCGTCGTCCGGGCCAGACGCCTGGACCTGCCGCCCCGGTCGCACCGGCCGCGCCGGTGGGCATGTTCGAGGCCCCGGCGAACCCTGAGCTCCCGGCAGCCTTCGAGCCCACCGAGCTGCCCAGCCGTGCCGACACCTTCGCCAGCCGGGTCGACACCGACCCGCTGAACGACCCGCTCGGCGCGCCGCTGGCCGACCCGTTGACCGACCCGTTGACCTCGCCGTTCGTCGTCGAGTCGGCCGAGCACCAGGAGGCTCCCGAGACCCTGTCGGTCGACGCCGAGCACCTGACGCACGACCAGCCCGAGGCCGACGAGGCTGACGAGGCCGACGAGGCCGACGAGCACGACCTGGCAGAGGTGGTCACGCCGGACTTCGGCGCCGACCGCACACTCTCCGCGGAGACTGAGCAGCCCAGTGCCGAGGAGCCGGTGGACGAGCCGGTGGACGAGCCGGTTGACCAGCCGGTCGCAGAGGTGTCCGCGCCGGTCGCCGAGGTCGACGAGCACGAGGCCGACCAGGAGCCGGCCGCCGTGGTCGCCTCGTGGTCGCCCGAGCACACCCCGGTGGCAGAGCCCACTCCGGTCGCCGTACCGGTCGCCTCGGCCCCGGAGCCGGCGTACGACGCTCCGGTCGAGGCACCCGCGGCCTCCGTCGCACCCGTGCCAGAGCCTGCATCCGTGCCGGTCGAGGAAGCACCCGTCGAGGAGGCGCCGGTCCGGCTACAGATCCGTCGTTCGCTTTCGGCAGCAGCGGCCTCGGCCCTCGAGGGCGACTACGTGCCTGAGACGAGTCGGGCGGGTTCGCCGATCTTCGGTCAGCTGCGCTCGAACTGGCTCAGCGACGACCAGAACGAGGAGCAGACAGAGCAGGGGGAGCAGTGGACCGCCAACGAGGTGGACCGCGGCTGGAACGCGGCAGAGCGCGCCGAGAGCGCAGACGCCGAAGGCACCACGAGTACCGGTCTTCCGGTACGCCGTCCGGGCGGCCGTCTGCTGCCCGGTGGCGTCTCGCAGGAGCCCGCGAAGGTCGTCCGTGACCCGGAGGCCATTCGCAACCGCCTTGCCGCACACGCGGCGGGTGTGTCCCGGGGTCGCGCGGCCGCGGCGGCAGAACCCTTCACTGACGACTACGCGCACGAGGAGACGGGCCCAGCATGACCGAGAGCCTCCAGGCAATGACCACCGTCGAGACCGAGACCCGTGAGCTCGACTGGGTGGTGAACCGATTCGTCGACAGCGTTCCCGGCGCTGCGCACGCGGTGCTGGTCTCCGCGGACGGTCTGCTGATGGCAGCCAGCGGCCGGCTGCCGGCCGACCGCGCGGAACAGGTGGCAGCGGTGTCCTCCGGGCTCGCCAGCCTGGCCACCGGTGCCGCCCGCCTGTTCGAGGGCGGCGCGGTGCTGCAGACCATCGTCGAGATGGAGAACGGCTTCATGCTCCTGATGAGCGTGGGTGACGGGTCGCACCTCGCGGTGCTGACCCAGGCCACTGCCGACATCGGCCAGGTGGGCTACGAGATGGCCCTCCTCGTCGAGCGCGTCGGGCAGATGGTCCAGGCCCAAGCCAGGGTGCACGGGTTGTAGTAGGGGGAACGAACACATGGCAGACGAGCCCGAGGTCGAGGAGATGCGCGCCAGCCCACCGGCTGCGCGCATCGTTCGACCGTACGCACTGACAGCTGGGCGCACCCGCGCAGCGGTCGACCTCCCGTTGGAGGCGACCCTGCGGCTGGACACCAGCGCGACGCGTCGTGCGTGGGGCGAGGACGTCCAGGGAAGGATCATCGGGGTCTGTGACACCCGGTCGGTCGCCGAGGTCTCGGCCCTGGTCCAGCGCCCCATCGGGGTCGTCCGTGTGCTGCTCGGAGATCTGGTCCAGCAAGGGTTCGTGCACGTCCAGGCGACCCTGACCGAGAACTCCACCGACAACGAACGTTTCGACCTCCTCGAAAGGACCCTCCGTGGACTCCGTGCTCTCTAGCGCTTCCCCCGGCGTCAGCCGCACCGCAGCCTCGACGAAGATCGTCGTGGCCGGCGGGTTCGGCGTGGGCAAGACCACTCTGGTCGGGTCCGTCTCCGAGATCGTGCCGCTGCGTACCGAGGCCCTGGTGACCAACGAGTCCCTCGGCGTCGACGACCTCGCCCAGACCCCCGCCAAGTCGACCACGACGGTGGCCATGGACTTCGGCCGGATCACCCTCGCCGAGGACCTCGTCCTCTACCTGTTCGGCACGCCGGGCCAGAAGCGCTTCTGGTTCATGTGGGACGACCTGGTCCGCGGTGCCATCGGCGCGATCGTGCTGGTCGACACCGCCCGGCTCGATGCGGCCTTCGCGCCGCTGGACTACTTCGAGTCGAAGAACGTGCCGTTCATCGTGGCCGTCAACGAGTTCGAGAACGGGCCCAAGCACCCGCTGCACGAGATCGCCGAGGCGCTCGCCCTGCCCGACGACGTACCGCTGATCACCGTGGACGCACGCGACCGCGACTCCGCCAAGCGCGCGCTCATCCGGATCACCGAGTTCTCCCTGACCCGGCTCGCCACGCAGCAGCGCACCGCCTGACCCGACCCACCGACCGAGCGATAGTACGCATCACCAGACACCTCCGGAACCCCGTTCAGGCGGTCAGGTGATCCGTACTACCCGGAGATGCGGCGTACGTCGTAGCGCCCCTCGGCGAAGCCCTTGCGGACCACCTTCTTGTCGAACTTGCCGACCGACGTCCGGGGCACCTGGTCGACGAACGCCCACGCGTCGGGCAGCTGCCACTTGGCGAACGACCCGGCCAGGTGGTCGCGGAGCTGTTCGGGGGTGACGCTCGCACCCTCGCGGACGACGACGGTCGCGAGGGGGCGCTCCTGCCACTTCTCGTCGGGGATGCCCACCACGGCCGCCTCGACGACGTCCGGATGGCCCATCAGGGCGTTCTCCAGGTCCACCGACGAGATCCACTCACCCCCGGACTTGATGACGTCCTTGGCTCGGTCCGACAGCGAGATGTATCCCAGCGGGTCGAGGGTGCCCACGTCGCCGGTGCGCAGCCAGCCGTCGTGGAACTTGTCGTCGACCTCGGGGTCGTCGGGGAGGTAGTAGCTGGCCGTCACCCATGGCCCTCGCACCTCCAGCTCGCCGACCGACGCGCCGTCGCGGGGGAGGGTGCCGCCGTCGTCGCCGACGATGCGGGCCTCGACGCCGCACATCAGCCGGCCCTGGGAGCCGCGGTACTTCCAGACCGCGTCACCCTCGACCCCGAGCGGGACGGTGCCGGCGGAGGCGACCGGAGAGGTCTCGGTCATGCCCCAGGCCTGCCGCACGTAGATGCCGTGCCGCTCCTGGAGGGCCTGCTGGAGCGCGACGGGGACGGCAGACCCGCCGCACAGGATGAACCGCAAGGAGTCGAGCTTCACGTCCGGGTGCTCGTCGAGGTAGTGGAGTACGTCGTTCCACACCGTCGGCACGGCGCCCGAGACCGTGGGACGGCTCGCCAGGATGAACCTGACCATGGGCTCCGCCTGCAGCCAGCGGTCGGGCATGCACAGTGACGCACCGGTCATCAGGGCGGCGTAGGCGAGGCCCCACGCGTTGGCGTGGAACATCGGCACGATCGGCAGGATCCGGTCGTGGCAGTCGACGCCGCTGACGTTGCCGGTGCTCACGGCCTGGGAGTGCAGCCAGGCCGAGCGGTGGCTGTAGACGACGCCCTTCGGGTTGCCCGTGGTGCCGCTGGTGTAGCACATCGCGGCCGCGTCGCGCTCGTCGATCTCCGGCCAGTCGAACGTCTCCGGCTGACCGGACAGCACGTCCTCGTAGAGCAGGACCTCCTTGCCGGAGGCGCGCAGCGCGTCGAGATCGGACGTCGCCGAGTCGGGGCCGGCGACGATCACGTGGGTCACGGTCTCGAGCTGCGGGAGGTCCTTGGCGAGCAGGGGCACGAGGGAGTCGTCGACGATGACGACGCGGTCCTCGGCGTGGTTGGCGATGTAGACCAGCTGCTCGGGGAAGAGCCGGATGTTCAACGTGTGCAGCACCGCACCCATGGACGGGACCGCGAGGTATGCCTCCAGGTGCTCGGCGTTGTTCCACATGAAGGTCGCGACCCGCTGGTCGGCGTCGATCCCGAGACCTCGCAGCCCGTGCGCGAGCTGGGCGGCTCGTCGCCCGACCTCGGCGTACGAGCGGCGGCGCGTTCCGTCGGCAGTGGCGGTGACGACCTCGGAGTCGCCGTGCACGGTCGTACCGTGCCGCATCACCGAGCCGATCGTGAGCTGGGCGTCCTGCATGGTGCTCTTCAACGAAAGTCTCCTCGCGGTCGCGCAGCGGACGTGACAGTCACATCTTGCTCCGCTGACGGTGGCGACGCACGTGTCGCCGGAGCGGGCCCGACGTACCCCTTTCCTATGCTGGGCCGTGTGACGATCACGCTCCGGCTCCTCGACGAGGTGTCCTTCGGTGATGAGCCGATCGCCGGTGCCCGCTCGGCCGACCTGCTGGCGGCGCTGGCCACGCACCGCTCGGGGCTGTCCGACGGCCGGCTCCTGGAGGAGGTCTGGGCCGACCACGCGCCGAACCCCAAGGCCCTTCAGGTGCAGGTCTCACGGGTCCGCTCGCAGTGCGGGGCAGGCGTGATCGAGCGGTACGACGGCGGATACCGGCTGGGTGTCGCGGACGACGCGGTCGACGTCTGGGTGGTCGAGTCACTCGCGGAGCGGGCGCGCAAGGCGCTCGTGGACGCCCCCCGAGCCGCCCTGGAGGCCGCTCGTGCCGCGGATGACCTGGTCTGCGCGATGACCGAGGCGGACGGCGTGGGCCCGCTCGCCGACGTACGCCGGGGGGTCCTGGCCCTGCGACCGAGCCTGGTCCGCATCCACGGCCTC
>DATBBE010000174.1:0-12340 GCA_036271155.1 Nocardioides sp.
CCCCCCCCCCACGACCCCTTTAGCCGATGCGTCCGTCGGTGGTGTAGGTGAACGGGTCCGGCAGAGAGCCGACGTACTTCAACAGGGGGACCAGCTCGGCATCGGCCGTCTGCACGATGTCGTGGGCGGACTCCAGGACCGTGAAGCCGTCACCACCACCGACCATGAAGGAGTTGGCGGTGCCGGTGTAGGAGGTCGAGTCGTCGTCGGCGATCGGCTGCGAGTCGTCTCCGGCCGCCCCGAGCCACACGCCCGTGATCGAGCCGCTGCCCTGGCTGCCGGAGTAGGTGAAGTGCAGTCCCGAGACCTGCATGATCCCTCCGGTCCCGGCGGCCAGCTGTTGGTTGAGCAGCGCCCACACCTGGGAGCCGGTGAGGCTGAAGGTGTCGACGTAGTCGTCCTGGAAGGGCTGCATCGTGAACAGGTCGCCGTAGGTGACCGGCCCGGCCTGCAGCCCGGCCCGGACCGAGCCGGTGTTGACGAACCCGAGCTGGGTCCCGGTCTCGACCCGCTGGGCATCGGCGATGAGGTCGCCGGCGGGTGACTCTCCGGCCGGGGTCGCGCCGCCCTCGCGCTGGGAGGGGACGTCGGCGGCGGCGTGGTTGATCACCTGCTGCGTGGTCGGGTTCGTCGCCGTGACCGCTGCGTCGACGACCGCCTGTACGTCCGGGTCGGGCGTCACCGCGGGAGCGGACGGGTCGGTCGCGCTCGGTGGTGTGGACCGCCACGTCGGCTGGATCGAACCCCACGTGGCGGCGATGGTGCCCCGGCTGCGGTCGAGCAGCAGGTGCACGTCGTCGAAGGCCTCGGTGAAGGCCCCGGCCTGCACCACCAGCGCGTGACCCACGCGGGTGTCGATCACCGTGTGGCTGTGCCCGGAGATCAGCACGGAGACGGCGGGGTCGAGTCGCGAGGCGATGTCGTCGATCCGGTCGTTCACCGTGCCCACCGGGAAGCTCGACTGCGCCCCTCCCTCGTGGACGAGCGCGACGAAGGCGTGCACACCTTGGTGCTCCAGCACACCGACGTACTTGTTGATCGCGTCCGCCTCGTCGACGAAGTGCACGCCGTCGGTGGCGCCCGTCGTGACGATGCTCGGGGTCGTGATGGTGGTCGCGCCGATGAAGCCGACCTTGACGCCGCCGATCTTCTTCACGACGTACGGCGGCAGCAGCGGCTTGTTTGTCCTGTCGCTGATCACGTTGGCGTCCACCACCGGGAAGTCCAGCGGGTTGAAGCTGATCGAGGGATCGACGGTGGACTTCCCGCCGTCGACCTGCCGCAGCATCTCGGGGACACCTCGGTCGAACTCGTGGTTGCCGAGGGTTCCGACGTCGACGCCCATCAGGTTGAGCGCGTCCAGGGTCGGCTTGTCCCGCAGCAGCCCCGACTCCGGAGGACTTGCGCCGACCATGTCACCCGACTCGACGGTCACGGTGTGGGGGTCCTGGGCACGAGCCTGCTTCAGGTAGGTGGCCAGGGTGGCGATGCCTCCCGCCGGGCTGCGAACGCCCGTGTACGGATCGGAGAAGCTCAGCCCGGTCCCCGTGATGTTCCCGTGCACGTCGTTGAAGCCGAGCACCTGGCCCGTGGTGTACCTGTCGCCGTTGCGGAGGATCCCGGTGAGGACCTTGCCCTGCGCCTGCAGCGGCGGGTCGAACCCACCCAGGACCGCGAGGGTCGGAGCGAGGTCGACCGCGTGCACACCACGGACGGCAGCACGGTGCCTGACGTCAGGCCCGCCGGCGACGAACGTCGCGTGCATGTTGATGTTGTGCCGCAGGTCGACGTCGTCGGGCAGGTAGCCGTGCTGGCCGAAGAACTGCGAAGGAGCGACGAGCGTGCCCACCGTGGCGGCGTCGAACTGGTACGGCGGCTTGGCGACCACGACGACATCCCCGGTGCGTGTCGGGTTGAGCGAGTCACTGCCGTCGACGTCGGCCATCTGGTCCTTGGTCAGCACCTTCTCGATGATCGGCTGACCCGTGCTCGGGTCCTTCAGGCTCTGGTAGGCGTGGACGATCTCATCGACGGTCGACTGGTAGTCGGCCGGGTCCAGGACGCCGTCGGGGTCGCGTCCCTTGAGGTTCAGATAGATCTGCGCGGTCGCTCCGGCCTCGCACTCCTTGGCGATCGTCCCGCCGGGAGCACTGGTCGCTGCCGGCCGGCAGTTGGAGGTCTGCTCGACGTCCTGCAGCCCCAGCTGCTTCAGGGGCAGCGCCGCGTCGATGGCGAGCCACTGTGGGGCGAAGCCATGGTCGCTGCTCGCCAGGATGTCGGGATCGTGGCCGATCAGCGACCGCACCAGGCCCAGGCGTGCGTCCGCCGAGTGGTACGCGCCGGTCAGGTAGGCGGTGCGCTGGGCGACGCGGTGGTCGCGCGGCCCGGTGCCGGCGACTCGGTCGTAGTAGGGGTTCGGTGAGCCGTCCGGGGCGGTCGGCGTGATGAGCCCGAGGATCTGGTGGCTGACCTCGTCGGTCTGGTCGGTGCCGGCGAGCAGGACGTCGGTGTCCGGCTGGAGCTTCCCCAGCACGAACCTGTCGACGGCGAAGTCGTAGGCCTGGTTGAGGTCGACGACCTGCTGGTACCAGGTGTCCTCGTCGATGATCCCCGCCTCCTCGGGGGCGAAGTCCCCGAACACGGCGGGCGGCAGGTTGTCCGCGATGTACTTCGCGAGCCGGTCCTCGCCCGGCGCGCCGGCCGGCAGGGCATTGCAGGCGGCCGTGCTGCAGTGGGCGTTGGGCCGGGTGACGGAGGTGAAGTAGAGGCTGAACTTCGACAGGTCACCCGCCATCGTCATGATCTTGACGTACATGCCGGCAGACTCTCCGGCCGCCGAGCCGATCAGACCGTTCGCCCCCTGCAGCCGGATCGCGCTGAACCTGCCGGGCACGAGCGTGGCAACAGACGACGAGCCGTCCTTGCCGGCGGTCGAGGGGACGAGCAGGGCTCGGTCGTAGCCGTGCTGGCCGGCGGCGTAGACGTACAGGTCGAACGTGCGGTCCGGGTTCAGCGTCGTCGACGTCGACTGCACGGTCAGGGTCGTCTCGCGCGCGGGCACCGTGCTCGACGGCACGTGGGTCCAGCCGCTCGCGGCCTGGAACCCCGCGACCTGGTAGGCCAGTCCGAAGCTGGCCGCCGAGGTCTGCTTCTTCGCGTCCAGTGGGTACTCGAGGACCCCGCGCTTGGAGTACGTCGTGTCGTAGTCGACGGTGGGCCCGTTGATGTTGGCGTTCAGCCCGCCGGTCCACTCCAGCTGCGCGACCTTCTTGCCGGCGAGCTCGGCCGACGAGGCCACCGACTGCGCCTCGAGGACGGTCGTCGGGTCGGTGCCGGGGCTGGTGCCGTTGCCGTGGAAGGAGAACGAGGTCGACGCCGTGAACGGCTGCCGGGTGTCGAAGAAGGTGTTGTTCGTGCTGCCGTGGACGCCGGGGTAGGCACCGGTCGCCAAGGTGTACCAGCCCTGTCCGGTGTTGGGCGGGAAGCCTTGGGTGAGTCCGTTGTCGCCGGTTGCGCCCCGACGCATCAGGTCGGCGTACGTCGGCATCAGGCCGCGCTTCGCGTACGTCTGCATCAGGTCGGGCCTCATGCCGTCGGAGCTGTAGAGCACGACGGGGTGACGGCCGCCGCTCGCGGGCGGAGCGCTCGCGTGTCTGCTCGAGGGTGCGCCCGTGGCGGACGCAGTGGCAGACATAGTGGCCAGCGCCGAGGGTGCGGCCAGGGCCGACGCGGCGAGCGCGGTGGAGGCGATCAGGAGGACGGGACGACGGCGCATGGCACACACTCCGAGAGACGAGACCGAGATGCCCTCACCTTCGTCTCCGGATCGGTGGTGCGTCAACGGCTCGCAGGTGGATTCTCCCGCAACATCGCCGTAACACGGCTGAGACAGACTGCGGCGTATGGGCAAGCAGGAAGACTTCGTGCTGCGTGCGCTCGAGGAGCGCGACGTGCGGTTCATGCGGCTGTGGTTCACCGACGTGCTCGGGTTCCTCAAGTCGGTCGCGGTCGCGCCGGCGGAGCTGGAGGGCGCCTTCGAGGAGGGCATCGGCTTCGACGGGTCTGCGATCGAGGGCTTCGCCCGGGTCTACGAGGCGGACATGCTCGCCAAACCCGACCCGGCGACGTTCCAGATCCTGCCGTGGCGCAGCGGCGACGGACCCAACACGGCACGGATGTTCTGCGACATCGTGATGCCCGACGGCTCCCCGTCGTACGCCGACCCACGACACGTGCTGAAGCGCACGCTCGGCAAGGCCGCCGAGCAGGGGTTCACCTTCTACACCCACCCCGAGATCGAGTTCTATCTGTTCAAGGACGACCCGACGCCGGGTGAGGAGCCCGTGCCCGTCGACCGCTCGGGCTACTTCGACCACACCGCCCAGTCGCAGGGCGCCGACTTCCGGCGCGAGGCGATCACGATGCTGGAGTCGATGGGGATCTCGGTGGAGTTCAGCCACCACGAGGGCGGCCCGGGCCAGCAGGAGATCGACCTGAGGTACGCCGACGCGCTGTCGACGGCCGACAACATCATGACCTTCCGGACCGTCATCCGGGAGGTGGCCCTGGGGCAGGGCATCTGGGCGAGCTTCATGCCGAAGCCGTTCACCACCCACCCCGGCTCCGCCATGCACACCCACGTGTCGTTGTTCGAGGGCGATCGCAACACGTTCTTCGAGGCCGGCGCGGAGTACCACCTGTCGAAGACCGGCCGGCAGTTCATCGCCGGCATCCTCCGGCATGCCAACGAGATCGCCGTGGTCACCAACCAGTGGGTCAACAGCTACAAGCGCCTGCTCGGGGGCGGCGAGGCTCCGTCGTACATCTGCTGGGGTCACAACAACCGCTCGGCCATGGTGCGAGTGCCGATGTACAAGCCGCAGAAGGGGGTCTCGACCAGGATCGAGCTGCGCACCATCGACTCGGCGTGCAACCCCTACCTCGCCTACGCCGTCGTCCTCGCGGCCGGCATGAAGGGCATCGAGGAGGACTACGAGCTGCCCCGAGAGGCCGAGGACGACGTCTGGTCGCTGACGGAGCGGGAGCGGATGAGCCTGGGGATCGAGCCGCTGCCGACCAGCCTCTCGGAGGCGATCCGGGTGGCCGAAGACTCCGAGCTGCTCGCCGAGACCCTCGGTGAGCACGTCTTCGACTTCTTCCTGCGCAACAAGCGCACCGAGTGGCAGGAGTACCGCACCCAGGTCTCGGCCTTCGAGCGCGACCGGATGCTGCCGGTGCTCTGACTCAGCCGTTCCTGACCTCGGGGTGGAAGGTGACCGCGCCGGCCAGCGTCCACCAGGTCATGATCTCGACGGCCAGCCGGCCGGCCTGCACCGATGGGTCGCTCTCCGCGAGTGCACGGGCCTCGTCGAGCCCGCAGCCGTAGACGCACAGGCCGCGCAGAGTCTCGTCGGTGCGGTCGCTGAAGGGACCCGCCAGAAGCAGCTTCCCCGCCCTTCGCATCTCGTCGAGGTGGGCGAGATGGGCGCTCTGGAGGCGATCGGCCTCCGCGTCGTCATCGTCGTACGCCGTGGAGCGCGGGCCGCTGCGCAGCAGCACGAACGAGTACGACTCCAGCTCCATCAGCCGCGCTGCTCCTTCTGGTCGAGCGTCTGCGCGATCATCCAGGACGTGCCGTCCGGGTCCCAGAACGTCGAAAGCCTGACCATGCCTGGGATCTCGTGCCAGTCCTCGACCTTCACGTCGTGCTCTCGCAGGTGGGCGATCGCCGCGTCGATGTCGTGGACACCGAAGGTCGGCACCACGGTGCCTGGCGTGACGTCCTCGGTCTGGCCGAGCCCGATCGTGAAGCCGAACGGCGTGCGGAGCTCGCACCAGCCATAGTCCGCCAGCTCGTAGTCCACCTCGAACCCGAGCACGTCGCGATACCACGCCAGCGAGCGGTCGTAGTCGGACACGTTCACCGACACGACGCAGTTCGTCGGGTTGAAGTCAATCGTCATAGAGCGTTTTTATACTAGGTTGTTTTCTATGTCAACGGAGCAGCTCGTGGAGCTCTTCCACCATCGGTGGGCAGCCCCGGCCCTGGCGCTCCTGGACGAGCGGGGCGGAGCGAGGTTCGTGGAGCTCCAACGTCGGCTCGGCGTCACGCGCGAGTCGCTTCGGCGGGCGCTCGACTCGTTGATCGAGCTCGACTACGTCCGGCGCAACGAGGGGTACGGCCACCCGCTTCGGCCGGAGTACCTGGTCACCGACGCCGGGCGCACTGCCTCCAGGCTGGCCGCCAGGGTCACCACGTCTCGGGCCCGCGAGACCCTGCTGCGCAAGTGGTCGGTGCCCGTGCTCGCCTCGCTGGACGAGCCCCGTAGGTTCTCCGAGCTGCGGGCGACGCTGCCGAGCGTGACACCTCGGGCGCTGGCTCTCGCACTGCGCGACCTGGAGGGTGCGGGGCTGGTGCGTCGAGACGTGCTCCCGACCCGGCCGCCGTCCACGATGTACCGGGCGACACGCCGTGCTGTCCGGGTCATCGGGCCCGCTACGTTGGGGCTGTGACTGCGCGTGTACTCGTCGTCCAGCATGAGGCCGACGACCCGATCCATCTGATGGGCACGTGGATGCAGGGGGTCGAGATCTCGGTCTGCCATGCCTACGCCTCGGACCCCGTCCCGGCGTCGTTGGAGTCGTTCGACGGCTTGGTGATGATGGGCGGCGCCATGGGTGCGCACGACGACCAGAAGGCGCCGTGGCTGCCCGCGAGCCGCGAGCTGATCCGGCTCGCCGCGGCCGCCGACGTACCGACCCTCGGCATCTGTCTGGGTCACCAGCTGTGCGCGGTGGCGCTGGGAGGCGACATCGTGGTCAACCCGAACGGCCGGCAGCTCGGCCTCCTGGACGTCGGATGGACGGCCGAGGCGGCAGACGACCCGCTGTTCGGCGGGCTGGTCGGCCCTCGGCGCGCCATGCACTGGAACGACGACGTGGTGGTCCGGCTCCCCGAGGGCGGTCGTCGGCTGGCGACCGCGAGCACCGGCGAGGTGCAGGCGGCTCATCACGCCCCGAGCGTCTGGGGCATCCAGTGGCACCCCGAGGTGGACCCTGCGCTCGTCGCGGTCTGGGCTCAGGAGGGCAGCCTGGCGGAGGCCGAGCGGGAGCGGGTCATCGACGAGGTGACCCAGGCGCGCGACGACCTCGTCGCGGCCTGGCAGCCCCTGGGAGAGCGGTTCGGCGAGCTGGTGGCGTCCCGGCGGAAAACGCGGACGAATTCCGTCTAGGCCCGGGCGCGTCGCGGGTTTGGTCCGCGTTTTCCGTCGAGGGCACCCGCGTACGACGCACGGAGCCGGTCGCGGACCGGGGGTGGGGCGCCCAGCCGGTCGAGCCCGAGGAGGGCAGCGCCCACCACCGGCGGGGTCCGGACGACGGAGACCGTCGCCAGCGGTGCCTGGTCGCCGAGAAGCCGGACGATCTCGTCCATCAGCTGCGGGTGTCCGGCGGTGAGCACCCCACCACCGAGTACGACGGGGATCGGCTCGCCCAGCACCCCCAGACGGCGCATCGCGGCCACGGCGAGCGCGACGACCTCCTCGGCCTGGCGGCGTACGAGCGCCTCGGCGACGGGGTCCCCACCCGCGGCGACCTCGAAGAGCACGGGCGTGAGCCCCATGCAGTCGGCCTCCGAGAGGTCTCCCAGGTGCACCGCGGCGATCAGGTCCTCCATCGCGACCAGCCCGGCGTGCCGGGGGAGGGCGTCACTCAGCCGGGTGGCCGGCCCTCGTCCGTCCACTGCTCGGGCGGCCGACCACATCGCCTCCTGCCAGAGGTTGCCGCCGCCGCCCCAGTCGCCCGAGATGTGGCCGACGGCCGCGAAGCGTGCGGTGCGGCCGTCGGGGAGCAGACCGGCGCAGTTGATCCCCGCCCCGCAGACCACGGCCACACCGCGCGGCTCGTCCAGGCCCGCCCGCAGCAGGGCGAAGGTGTCGTTGAAGACCTCGATCGAGCCGGCCCAGCCTCGGGCCGCGATCGCGGCCTCGAGGGCCTCGTGCTCGACCGGGAGGTCGGCGTTCGCCAGGCACGCCGCGACCTGACGTGCGACAGCCCGTGACCCGTCGAGTCCGGCGTCGGCGCGAGCCCGTTCGACCAGAGGCACGAGCCCCGCGACCGCGGTCTCGGCTCCGAGGCGGTCGGGCCGGAAGGAGCCGCCGCGCGCACGGCCGCGTACGGTGCCGTCCTCGGTCACGATCGCGACGTCGGTCTTGCTGTTCCCCGCGTCGATGGCGAGGACGGCCGCCAGGCCGTCGAACGAGATGTCCCGACGGTCGTCGGGCTGGTCGTCGTGCATCTCAGGCCCAGCTGAGGTGGTCGCGGTTGTGGGCAACCAGCCGGTCGGCGAGACCATGGGCGAGGTCGACCTGTCCCACCAGGGGATGAGCCAGCAGGGCTCGGAAGACCCGGTCGTAGCCGCCGTGCCGGGCGGCATCGAGGGCGAGCTGCTCGTACGCCGTGACCGCGGCGACCAGCCCGGCGTACAACGGCTCGAGCGGGGCGACGGGATGTGCTCGCACCCCTGCTCCGTCCACGGCGGCCGGCACCTCGATCACGGCGTCGTCCGGCAGGAACGGCAGGGTGCCGTCGTTGCGGAGGTTGACCACCTGGGTGCTCGGCGCCTCGGGCCGGCCGAGCAGCGAGGCCGCGAGCTGGACGGCCGCCTCGGAGTAGAACGCACCGCCGCGCTGGGTGAGCAGCTCGGGCTTCTCGTCGAGCGCCGGGTCGGCGTACATCTCCAGCAGCTCCTGCTCGATCTCGGCGACTCGCGCGGCTCGAGACTCGGTCTCGCGGAGCTCGGCGACGACCTGGTCGTGGGCGTAGAAGTAGCGCAGGTAGTACGACGGGACGACGCCGAGGGTGTGCAGCAGCTCCACGGGCAGCTCCAACGACTCGGCGATCTCGGGGCCGTGGGCTCCCAAGAGGTCGGGCAGCCGGTCGACGCCGTCGACGGTGACCGCGCGCTCCCAGGTCAGGTGGTTGAGCCCGACGTGGTCGAGCTGAACCCGCTCCGGCGCGACGCCGAGCTGAGCAGCGAACCTGCGCTGGAACCCGATCGCGACGTTGCACAGCCCGACCGCGCGGTGGCCCTCCTGCAGCAGCGCCCTGGTCACGATGCCGACCGGGTTGGTGAAGTCGACGATCCACGCGTCCGGAGCCGCCTTGCGTACCCGCTCGGCGATGTCGAGCACGACCGGGACCGTGCGCAGCGCCTTGGCCAGGCCCCCCGCGCCGGTGGTCTCCTGACCGACGCAGCCGCACTCGAGCGGCCAGGTCTCGTCCTCGAGCCGCGCTGCCTGACCGCCCACCCGCAGCTGGAGGAGGACCGCGTCGACGCCGTCGAGGGCCGGCTCGAGCTCGGTCGAGGTCACCAGCTGGGCCGGATGGCCGAGCCGGTCCAGGATCCGGCGACCGAACGCGCCGACCAGCTCCAGCCGGTCGGCGGCGGGGTCCACCAGGACCAGCTCCTCGACCGGCAGCACGTCGCGGAGGCGGCCGAGGCCGTCGACCAGCTCCGGGGTGTACGTCGACCCACCGCCGACGACCGCGATCTTCATCGGTGTCTCATCCCTTCACCCCGGTCAGGGAGATGCCCTCGATGAACGCCTTCTGGGCGAGGAAGAACAGCACGATCACCGGTGCCATGACCAGCACCGTGGCCGCCATCGTCAGGTTCCAGTCGGTGTGGTGGGCGCTCTTGAACGACTGGAGCCCGTAGCTGAGCGTCCAGGCGCCCGGGTTCTCGCTGGTGTAGATCTGCGGCCCGAAGTAGTCGTTCCAGCAATAGAAGAACTGGAACAGCCCGACGGCGAAGATGGCCGGGCGGACCATCGGGAGGACCACCTTGACCATGGTGCGGAAGTCGCCGCAGCCGTCGCACCTCGCCGCCTCGAGGTACTCCCGGGGGACCGTCAGCATGAACTGCCGCAGCAGGAAGATCGAGAAGGCGTCACCGAAGGCCATCGGGATGATCAGCGGCCACAAGGTGCCGGTGAGGTGCAGATCCTGTGCCCATACGAGGTACAGCGGGATGATCGCGACCTGCGGCGGCAGCATCATGGTCGCGATCACGACCATCATCGCGATGTTGCGGCCGCGGAACCTGAAGTACGCCAGGGCGTAGGCCACCGGGATGCTGGAGAGCAGCGTGAGCACGGTGCCGGACACGGCGTACACGATCGTGTTTCGCCACCATGTGCCGAAGCCCGGTGTGTGCCAGACGTCGACCAGGTTGTGCCAGGCGAACGGGTTGGGCCACAGGTCACGGGTCAGCGACTGCTGGTCGCTCATCAGCGCGGTGAGCAGCACGAACACGAAGGGCAGCACGAAGAGCAGCGCCAAGGCGATCGCGAGCGCGTGCACCCACACCCACTCCAGGAGTCGTTGGCGGCGGTAGGAGCCCTGGGGGCCGCCGCTGCGGGCGTCCTGCGGTGCCACCGTGGTCACGGGGCTCGAGGTCGTGGTCATCTCAGTCCTCCGCCGTCAGGAAGCCGCTGCCGCGTCGCATCAGGAACGCCGCGAACACCATCGAGAGCACGAACAGCACCATCGCGATCACGCAGGCCGCCCCGATGTCGAACCGTTGGAAGCCGAGGTTGTAGACGAGCTGCGGCAGCGTGAGGGTGGACCCCGCCGGGTATCCCGGCTCCACCTGCTGCCCGGAGCCTCCGATCTGGCCGCTCGCGACCTGACCGGCCACCAGTGGCTCGGTGTAGTACTGCATCGTCGCGATCACCCCGGTGATCACCGCGAAGAGCAGGATCGGCCGCAGGTGCGGAAGTGTGACGTGGCGGAACCGCCGGGTCGCGCCCGCCCCGTCGAGGGACGCCGCCTCGTACAGCTCGCGGGGTACGTCGAGCAGCGAGGCCATGAAGATGACCATGAGGTCGCCCACACCCCACAGAGCGAGCAGCGTGAGGGCCGGCTTGGACCATGCCGGGTCGTTGAACCAGCCAGGCTCGGGAATGCCGAGCCGCCCGAGGATCGCGTTCACCGGGCCGGTGCCGGGGTTGAGCAGGAAGACGAACGCGAGGGTGCCGGCGACCGGCGGCGCGAGGAACGGCGCGTAGAACACGGTGCGCAGGATCGAGCTGCCGCGCTTGACGTGGATGACCAGCAGGCCGAGGACCATCCCGGCGATGATCCGCAGCGTCACGAGCACGACGACGAACCACAAGGTGTTGCGCAGCGCCGGCCAGAAGAACGTGTACTGCGTGAACACGAACTTCCAGTTGTCCAGTCCGTCCCAGGTGGGTGACACGAAGCCGTCGTACTTCGTGAACGACAGCCATGCCGTCGTGATCAGCGGGTAGACGAAGAACAGGCCGGTGCCCAGCAGCCAGGGTGACAGGAAGGCCAGGGTGCGGAGGAGCTCGCGGCGGCGGCGCCTCCGCAGTCCTGGGTTCTTCCGTGCAGCCGTCCTTCGTCGGGCCGGCTTCCGTGAGGCGGTCTGCGTCACTGGTGTGTCCTGGTGTTCTTACTGGCTCTGGGCGATGTCGTTGTCGATGGTCTTGTCCGCATCCTCCAAGCCGGACTGGAGATCGGCCTGCTTCCCGGACTCGTAGTTGTAGCCCAGGTCCTGCAGGGTGAGCTGGTAGGCGCCACCGTTCGGGCTCGAGGGCGTGGTGTTGCTGTTCGGGTTCTGCGCGATCTTGATGAAGGCCTGGAACGCCGGGTTCTGGTCGACGTTCGGCGAGGCCAGCGCGGCCGTCGTCGACGGCACGTTGTGGATCGCGTTGGCGAAGTTCACCACGGCGTTCGTGTTGGTCGTGAGGTACTGCACGAACTTCCAGGCGGCGTTCTGCTTGCTGCTGGTGCTCGCGATCCCGACGATCGTGCCGGTGATGTAGCCCTTGCCGTACTGGTCGGCCATGCTGTCCGGCACCGGGAAGGGTGCGACGCCGTAGTGCACCTTGCTGTTGGAGTCGTCGATCATCCCGCCACGCCACTCACCGTCGATCGACATCGCAACCTGACCGGTCATGAACGGGTTGTTGTTGCTGAACTCGTCGCCGAACGTCGTGCGGTACTTCTCCAGCTTGGCGTAGCCGCCGAGCTTGCCGACCAGTGCCTTCTGCCACTCGTAGGCGGCCTTGAGGCCGGCGTCGTTGGCGGCGTTCGACTTGCCGTCGGAGGTGAAGTACGTCGGCGACCACTGTGCGCCGAAGTGGGTGATCGTCGACTCGTAGCCGTGGTAGTCCGGCATGAAGCCGAGCTGGGAGTAGCTGTCGCCCGAGCTCTTGGTCAGCTTCACGGCGTCGTCGTCGAACTCCGAGAGCGTCTTCGGCGGGCTGGAGATGCCGGCGGCCTTGAACATGTCCTTGTTGTAGTAGAGGCCGTA
>DATBBE010000175.1:0-4413 GCA_036271155.1 Nocardioides sp.
CGCCCAGGCCACGATCTGCGCTACGCCCTGGAGTCCGGGAAGCTCCGCCTCGAGCTGGGCTGGCAGCCGCGCTTCTCCGACCTCGAGCAGGGTCTGGCCGACACCATCGCGTGGTACGCCGACCACCGTGACTGGTGGGCTGCGCACAAGCCCGCCACCGAGGCGGCGTACGCCGCGAAGGGCCAGTAGTGGTCTCCACAGGGTCGACCCACGGCATCTCTGTCGAGCACACGGAGATCCCCGGGCTCCTGGTCGTCCGCCTCGACGTGCGCCCGGACAGTCGCGGCTCGTTCGAGGAGATCTGGCAGCGCGAGAAGATGACGGCCCTGGGGCTCCCGGACTTCGGTCCCGTGCAGTCCAACCTGTCCTGGAACACCCGGGGCACGACACGCGGCATCCACGCCGAGCCCTGGGACAAGTACGTCACGCTCGCCAGCGGGCGCGTCTTCGTGGCGTACGTCGACCTCCGCGAGGGTGGGACGTTCGGCACCACCGTGACCCTCGAGCTCGAGCCCGGCGTGGCGGTGTTCGTGCCACGCGGGGTCGGCAACAGCTTCCAGACCCTCGAGGACGCCACGGCGTACCTCTACCTCATCAACGAGCACTGGCGGCCCGGGGTGACCTACCCCGCGGTGCGCCTCGACGACGAGACCCTGGCGATCGACTGGCCCATTCCGATCGCGGAGGCCGAGGTCTCGGAGAAGGACCGGCTCACACCGGCCCTGGCCGATGTCGAGCCCCTGCCGCGGCGACGGACGCTCGTGCTGGGCGCGGGCGGCCAGGTGGGCCGTGCCCTGGCGGAGGTGTTCCCGGAGGCCGACCTCGTGGGAGTCGACGCGCTGGACATCACCGACCCGGCGGCGCTGGCCGCGTGGCCCTGGCACGAGTACGAGCTCGTCCTCGACGCCGCGGCGTACACCGCCGTCGACGCCGCCGAGAGCGACGAAGGCCGGGTCGCGGCCTGGGCGGCGAATGCGGCCGCGCCGGCGGCTCTGGCCAGGATCGCGACCGAGCACCGGCTGACGCTCGTGCACTTCTCCACCGACTACGTCTACGACGGCAGTCGAGCAGTGCACACCGAGGACGAGCCGATGAGCCCGCTGGGCGCGTACGGCCAGAGCAAGGCGGCCGGTGACCTCGCCGTCTCGACGACCCCCCGCCACTACCTGCTGCGCACGAGCTGGGTGATCGGCGACGGGAACAACTTCGTGCGCACCATGCGCGACCTGGCGGATCGAGGCGTGAAGCCGACCGTCGTCGACGACCAGGTGGGTCGGCTGACCTTCGCGCCCGAGCTGGCGCGGGCCGCCCGACACCTGGTCGACTCAGGGGCGCCGTTCGGCACCTACCACGTCAGCAACTCCGGCGATGCCTGCTCGTGGGCCGACATCGCCGCGGAGGTGTTCGCGTCGTTCGGACGAGACCGCGACGACATCGTCCGGGTGACGACCGAGGACTACACGTCCGGCCGGCAGGTCGCTCCGCGTCCGCTGAGCGGCGTGCTCGACCTGGCGAAGCTCCGCGCCACCGGCTTCGAGCCGGAGGACCAGCTGGTGGCCCTGCGCGCCTACTGCGCGAGCGAGCCGTCGCGACCGTAGTCGTCCTCGATCCGGACGATGTCGTCCTCGCCGAGGTAGTCCCCGCCCTGCACCTCGATCACCACCAGGTCGCCGTCACCCAGGTTCGCGATCCGGTGGGCCACGCCGAGGGCCACGTCGATCGACTCGCCGGCGGGCACCTCGCTGGTCACACCGTCCAGCACGCAGGTGGCGGTGCCCTCCACGACGGTCCAGTGCTCGGAGCGTTGTGCGTGGGTCTGGTAGGACAGGCGAGCCCCTGGCCGCACCTCGATCCGCTTCACCTTGTATCCGCGACCCTCGTCGAGGACGTGCCAGGCGCCCCAGGGGCGCTCCTCCGAGTCCATGTTTCCAGCCTCTCACGAGGGGGTGGCCCGAAGGCCGGATTTCGGCCGCAGACGAGTCGGCCCCGGGAGCACGTGGCTCCCGGGGCCGAACGTCACGACAGTCTTCGCCGCGAACGAGAAGAGCTCAGTCGCCGACCTTCTTGGCAGCGGCGGTGGTGGCGCGGGCGGCGCTGCTGGCGGTCTTCTTCGCCGAGGTCGCCGTGGCCTTGGCGCTGCTGCGCGCGGGGCTCTTGGCCGCCTTCTTCGTCGTGCTGGAGGCCGTCCGCTTGACCGACTTCTTGGCGGCCGTGGCCGTCTTGGTGGCCTGCGTGCGCGTGGTCTTCGCCTTGGCCGACGTCGTCTTCGCCGACTCCACGGTCGCCTTGGTCGAGGACTGGCGGCGGATGCGGCCGACGAGGGTCTCGCCACGCTTCACCAGGTGGCCGAGGGCGTCACCGGCGGTGGCGACCTGAGCGTCGACGAGGCGCTGGGCCTCACGACGGAGTGCCTGCGGCTGGTAGTCGAGACCGGTGACGGTCTTGGTGACGTCCTGCTGGACGGCGACCGCGCGCTTCTGCACGTCGGCGACCGTCTCGCGGACCGCCTCGACGACGCGGTCGGTCACGCCGACACCGGCGTAGAGCGGGCGAGCGACGCTCGCGGGGATCTGGGCGGGGATGTCGAACCTGGCCTTGGCCATGGTGTTCTCCTTCTGGTGGGGTTGGTGACCCGGCTGAGCCGGGACGTTCAGGCGGTCTCGCCCGCCGCGTTGAGCGCGAGGAACGAGGCGTGCACGTCGAGCAGGGTCTGCTTCTGCCGCTCGGTGAGCAGCGGGTCGCCGAGCACGGCGAGCTCGACCGAGCCGCCGATGCCCTCCTCGGGGCTGACGATGCCGGCCCGGAGGTAGAGCTGCTCGGCAGAGATGCGCAGCGCCTTGGCCAGCTGCTGCAGCACGTCAGCCGAAGGCCGACGCAGACCACGCTCGATCTGGCTCAGGTAGGGGTTGGAGACGCCGGCCTGCTCGGCGAGCTGGCGCAGCGACAGCTGCGCCGAGACACGCTGCTCTCGCAGGTAGTCTCCCAGCGTCTCGACGGTCTTGCCGACTTTGCTCCTGGCCACGCTTCCACTGTGCTTGCTCCTGCTAGCAAAACACAAACTCGCGCAGCGTGACGCCCCTCACAGGGCTGCGGAAGCCCTGTGAGAGAAGGACTTCCGCACACCCAGGGAGTGCTAGCCGACCTGCTAGCCGATCAGTGCTTCGAGAGCACCAGCACCGGCGCGTAGCCCACCTTGATCTTCGCACCGTGCTTGAGGTGGTGGACGGTGCCGAGCTCGCTCTGCCACGACTTGGACGACTTCACGGTCTTCACCTTCACGGTGTGACGCGGGTTCCAGTAGATGCGGCCCATGCCCTTGCCGTACTTGACGACGCAGGTGTAGGTGCCGTGCTTGTCCGCAGCGCAGGGCCGCTTCGTCGGCGTACCGACCAGGGTGCCCTTCATCCACTGCTGGATCCGGAAGAACGCCTGGCCGGCCGTGGTCAGCGTCCCCACCGGGGCCGGAGCGGGCGCGGTCAGGAACGTGTTGGCGAAGACGCCACTGAAGTCGTAGCGGTACCAGAACACCCGCGGCAGCCCGGCCGCAGCGCTCAGCAGGTAGGTGCGCATCACGTACGCCGCCTGCCGGCCGCCGGAGATCGGCGGAGTCGGCTTGCCGACGTTGCTCCCCGAAGGCAGGCCGTAGTTGACCTCGGAGTCCCACATGGGCAGCCGGGTCGGGACGTGGGCCTTGGTCAGCGTCTTCCGAGTCGCGTTCACCAGGGTCATCATGTCCTCCGGACCGGCGGGACGTCCCTTGATGACGTCGACCGGGTAGAGGCTGAAGGTCATCGCGTCGACGAACTTCCAGACCGGCTTGTGGGCGACCTTGAGGCGGTAGAACTTCCCGATCGCCTTGAGCTCGTAGGGCAGCCGGGTCACCATCGACGGCGCGATGATCTTGGCGCCCTTGTCCACCTTCTGGCGCACCTCCCAGGCCGTGTGCACCAGCGTGGCCATCTGCGGCTGGGTGCCGGTCCAGTAGGTCTTGATGTTGGGCTCGTTCCAGACCTGGTAGTTGGCGATGCCGCGATAGCCGTGCCCGGTGTGGGACGGGTCGAACTTCTTGTAGCGCTTCATCACCGTCGTCACGAAGGACTGGTACGCCGAGACCTTGGGCGGGTCGATCCACGTGTTCGCCTGCGGGTTGGCCGCGGCCCAGGCCGGAGTGCCGGCCAGCACGAGCGTGACCTCGGTGTGGTCGGCGTGCGCCAGCTCCACGATGTGGTCGAGCCGCGCGAAGTCGTAGACACCCGGCTGGGGCTCCAGGTCACGCCACATCACACCGGCGTCCCAGAGCCGTAGGGCGCCGATGCCGCGGTGCGTCAGCGAGGCCAGGCTGGTGTCGTGCACCCCGAAGAAGTGGGGTGACACCTTGACGGTGATCGGCTTGCGATGGTGGTGATGCCCCCG
>DATBBE010000176.1:0-20225 GCA_036271155.1 Nocardioides sp.
CCGACGCCGGGGATGGTCGACCTCGTGGGCGCGCTGTGGGCTCTGGAGCGACGGCGGGGTGTGTCGGTGGCGGCGCCGTCCGGCGGCATTGCGATGGCGGGTGGCAGGGCCGCGGAGATCGTCGCCGTGGTGGCCGCCTGCCTCGACAACGTCGCCGCCCACGTCGGTCCGGACGCTCCCGCCTGGGTGCTGCTGGAGTCGACGCCCGACGACCTGCTGGTCTCGGTGCGCGACGACGGGCCGGGCATCCCGGCCGGCCGGCTCGACCAGGCCGTACGAGAGGGCCGGCTGGGCGTGTCCTCGTCGATCCTCGGCCGGGTCGCCGAGCTCGGCGGACGGGCCGAGCTGTCCACCGGGCCCCATGGCACCGAGTGGGAGCTGGTCTTCCCCCGCTGACGCCGAGTCGGCGCGAAGAGGACGGGCGAAGTCCCGCCGAGTCGTCATATGCCGACTCGGCAAGTGGGTAATTCCGTAGGGTCGGTACGTGACGATCCACGCCGAGCATCCCTTCCGCGATCCGGATCCCGACCCGCTACGCCGGTTCCGTGGCCGGGTGGGTGGCACGGTCAGTCTCTGGACCGCGGGCGACGGGGCTCGCCGAGCGGGGCTCACAGTGACGTCGTTCCTCGTGGCGGCGGGGGAGGACGCCCGCGTGCTCGCGCTCCTCGACCCCGACTCCGACCTCGCCGAGCGTCTCGCCGAGACCGGTCATGCGGTCGTGCAGCTGCTCGCTCCGCAGCACCGCGACCTCGCCGACGTCTTCGCCGGCGCCGCCCCTGCACCCGGCGGGATGTTCCGGCAGGCCGACTTCGTGGCGACCCCGTGGGGTCCGCGGCTGGCGTCGGCGAGCACCTGGGCCGGCGTACGCCGTGAGTCGGCGCTGGAGGTCGGCTGGTCGACGCTGGTGACGACGATGGTCGAGCACCTGGAGATCGGTGACGACGACGATCCTCTGCGTCACCACCGCGGCCGGTACGTGCCCTAGGGTGCGTCGCATGTCCGACAGGCTGGGCGAGCCGGAGCCGAGAGGGCTGCGGGTGATGGTGGTCGACGACCACCCGATGTGGCGTGACGCGGTCGAGCGCGACCTGCAGGACGCAGGCTTCGACGTCGTGGCGGTCGCCGCCGACGGGAACCAGGCGATCGCGCGTTTCCGTGCGGCCCGTCCCCAGGTCGTCGTCCTCGATCTTCAGATCCCCGGTCCGGGTGGGGTCGCGGTGACCGCCGACGTCCTCGGTCACGACCCCTCGGCGCGGGTGCTCATCTTGTCGGCCTCGGGTGAGCAGCAGGACGTGCTCGAGGCGGTCAAGGCGGGTGCCACGGGCTACCTGGTGAAGTCCGCCTCGCGCCAGGAGCTGCTCGACGCCGTACGCCGGGTGGCCGCCGGGGACAGCGTGTTCACCCCCGGTCTGGCCGGGCTGGTGCTCGGCGAGTTCCGGCGGATGACCGAGGGCGTCCGCGAGCCGGAGCCGGAGAACGAGCTGACCGTCCGCGAGACCGAGATCCTCAAGATGGTCGCCAAGGGGATGAGCTACAAGCAGATCGCCGAGCGACTGGTGCTCTCGCACCGCACGGTGCAGAACCACGTGCAGAACACCCTGCGCAAGCTGCAGATGCACAACCGCGTCGAGCTGACCCGCTACGCCATCGAGAAGGGGCTCGACGAGGACGAAGGGGTCGAGGGCGGCGTGGACGGGACGGACGACCGTGGCCATGACCGCACCTGAGACCCCGCCTTTCCGGCCGGCGACCGCGGACGACGTCGAGGCGCTGACGGCGCTCGAGCGGGACACCAACGAGGTGGCGCTGGCGCACGTCTTCGCCGGCGTCGCCTACCCCTACGACGAGGTGCGGGACCGCTGGCTGCGCCTCCTGGAGGACCCCGAGGTGTGCGTCGAGGTCGCAGGGCCGACCGGCCGGATCGACGTCTACCTCGCCTGGGACGCGGGCTGGCCGGGGCGGCTGCGGCACCTCGGCGTACGCCCGGAGTCCTGGGGGAGAGGTCTTGCTCGCCGCGCCGTCGAGCAGGCCATCGGCGTACGCCGGCTGTGGGTGCTGCGCGAGAACGCCCGGGCCCGGGGCTTCTACGAGCACCTCGGCTGGCGGCCCACCGGACGCGAGCAGAAGGCCGAGTGGCCGCCGTACCCCGTGGAGCTGGAGTACGCGCGATGAACGACCAGCTGCTCGAGATCGCCGACGAGCTCTACGCCCTGGCGCAGGAGGAGTTCACCCCGGCGCGCGACGCGCGAGCCAAGGAGCTCAAGGCGGACAAGGACCTGGCGGCGGCGGTGAAGAGGCTCAAGAAGCCGTCGGTGGCGGCGTGGGTGGTGAACCTCTTCGTACGCCGCGAGGCCGGGCAGGTCGACCAGCTGATCGCGGTCGGGCAGGCGCTGCGTGAGGCGCAGGAGGGCATGGACGGCGCCGAGCTGAGGGCGTTGACCCGACAGCGCCGACAGCTCACCTCCGCCCTCACCCAGACGGCGCGGGCCCTGGCCAAGGACGACGGCGTGAAGGTCACCTCCTCGGTGGGCGACCAGGTCGAGGCCACACTGACGGCGGCCATGCTCGACCCCGACTGCGCCAGGGCCGTGCGGAGCGGGCTGCTCACGGCCGCGCTGGCGGCGACGGGCGTGGACACCGTGGACGTCGCGGCTGCGGTGGCGCTGCCGGATGCGCTCGGGTTCACCGCGACCCCCAGGCCACCCTCGACGGGGCGCGAGCCCGCTCCGCCCGACCTGCACGTCGTACCCGCCGACCCGGACGACGAGGCCGACCGCCGCCGCGAGGAGGCGCGGGCCGCGGTCGCCGTCGCCGAGGTCGCGTTGGACGAGACGGAGGCGAGCCTGACGGAGTCGACCGAGGCGGTCGAGGAGCTCCAGGCACGCAGCCTGCAGGTGCAGTCGGAGATCGACGAGATACGCCGCCGGCTCTCCGAGCTGGAGACCTCCGCGGAGGAGACCGACGAGGAGCTCGAGGAGGCCGAGCAGACGCGGGACGAGGCACAGGCCGCCCACTCCGCCGCGACGAAGGCCCGCGACGCCGCCCAGCACACCCTCGACCAGCTCTCCTGACGTCCCGATACTTCGCAGCATTCAGCACCGCGACACGCCGTACGACGGGTGCCAAACGCTGCGAAGTATCGGTCAGTCGGGCCAGGCGAGGGAGCGGCGGACGCCTTCCTGCCAGCGGTCGTACGCCGCGTCGGCGGCGGCGCGGAGGTCTGGGTCGTCGGTCGGCTCGAAGCGGGCGTCGAGCTGCCAGGTCTCGCGCAGGTCTTCGGGGGAGTCCCAGACGCCGACTCCGAGGCCGGCCAGGAACGCCGCTCCGAGCGCGGTGGTCTCGACGATCTCCGGCCGCTCGACCGCGACACCGAGCTGGTCGGCCTGGAGCCGGCAGAGGAGGTCGTTGGCCGAGGCGCCCCCGTCGACCCGCAGCGGCGAAGAGTCGGCGCCGGGCATCGTCGCGAGGACGTCGCGGACCTCGAAGGCGATCGCCTCGAGGGTGGCGCGGACGATGTGGGCCCGCGTGGTGCCGCGGGTGAGGCCGAGGATCGCGCCGCGGGCGTGTGGGTCCCAGTGTGGTGCCCCCAGCCCGGTGAGCGCGGGCACGAACACCACGCCCTCGGACGACTCCACCGTGGCCGCGATCGCCTCGGTCTCGGCGGCCGAGCCGACGATCTGCAGACCGTCACGCAGCCACTGCACGGCCGCGCCGGTGACGAAGATCGCCCCCTCGAGGGCATAGGTCAGCTCGCCGTCGGGGGAGCGCCAGGCGGCTGTCGAGAGGAGCCCGGCGTCCGAGCGCTCCAGGGAGGATCCGGTGTTGGTGAGGACGAACGACCCGGTGCCGTAGGTGCACTTGGAGTCACCCGCGTCGAAGCACGTCTGCCCGAACAGTGCCGCCTGCTGGTCACCGGCCATCCCGGCGATCGGCAGCTCGAGCCCACAGAACGACGCCGGGTCGGTGGTGGCCATCTCGCCCCAGCTCGGCACCAGCTCGGGCAGCGCGTCACGGGGTACGCCGAACAGCGCGCACAGCTCGTCGGACCACTGCCCGGTCGACAGGTCGAGCAGCAGGGTCCGGCTCGCGTTCGAGACGTCGGTGACGTGCCAGGTGCCCCGGGTCATCCGCGCGACGAGGTAGGAGTCGACAGTGCCGACGGCGTACCGGCCGTCCTCGACCAGGGCCCAGGTGCGTGGCTCGTTCTCCTGGAGCCAGACAAGCTTGGTGCCGGAGAAGTAGGGATCCAGCCGAAGGCCGGTCAGCTCGGTGACGCGGTCCTCGTGGCCCTCCTCGCGCAGACGCTCGCAGATGTCGGAGGTACGTCGGTCCTGCCAGACGATCGCGCGCCGGGGCGAGCCGAGGGTCTCGCGATCCCAGAGCAGCACCGTCTCGCGCTGGTTGGTGATGCCGACCGCTCGCAGCTGCGAGGCGTCGTAGGACGCCAGCGCGGAGCGGGTGGCCTCCAGCGTGGCCTGCCAGATCTCCTCGGGAGCGTGCTCGACCCAGCCGGGCCGGGGGAAGTGCTGGGCGAACTCCTGGTAGCCGCGGGCCGCGATCTCGCCGTCGGGAGTGACGACCATGGCCGTGACCCCGGTCGTGCCGGCGTCGATGGCGAGCACGCTCATCGGGCGACCCTCACCGGGGCTCGGCGGGGCCAGTGTCACTGGCGGTGTCACGGGCGGTGTCACGGAGCCGCTCGAGGATCTGCTGGTCGATCCACCCGCCCTCAGGGTCGACCCGCATCTCGTAGTTCTCCGTGCCGGCCCAGTGGTCGAGGTCGTCGAACCCGAGCGCGCTGACGTGCTGGTCGATCTCGCGTCGGAGCTCGTCGGTGATCGTGACCTGCTCTGCGGGCGTGGACGCGGTGAGGTACAGGTCGTTGAGGTCGAGGAGCCGGGCCAGCTCGGTGACGGGGTCGGGGTGGTCGTCGACGCGGAGGTCGACCGCGATGTCGTCACGACCGGCGTACCCCGCGCCGTCCTGCACGATCAGCAGGGCCGCGGACTGCCGGCCTCGCCGGTCACCCCCCGCGTCGTCACCGGCCGACAGCGCCGCGAGCAGGCGGCGGGCCAGGGGCTCGTCGGGGTCGCTGGCCTCGAAGGCGTCCTGCATCGCCGCGACCACGAAGTCGCCGGCCAGGATGTTGCCCTGCGCGGCGTAGCCCTCACCGGTGACGCCGCCGGCCCAGTCCAGGCAGGCAGGGCCGGTGTGGCTGGCCGCGCCTCCGTCGTTGTCGACGATGCCGACCTGGCGCTCGTCGCGGCCGTCGTCCTCCTCGAGCAGCCGCTGCAACGCCACCGCTGCGGTAGCGCCCTCGTCGAGGTGTGAGAGGGCGAGCCCCTTGTAGGCGACGTTGGCGTCGGCCTGGGTGGCGATCGCCCCGACCCCGGCGACCGCTGCGGGCACGACCGCACCGACCGCGAGGAACTTCGAGGCGACCGCCACGCCCCAGGACTCACCGTCGGTGGAACGCGCCACGATGGAGAACGTCATGGCGTCACCGTATCCGCACGCGCCGGACAAACCACTTGCCCTCAACCAGGCTTGAAGTTGGAGGATGACCACGTGTTGCAGCGACTCGGGTTCCCGGATGTCGGGCCACACCGGCGATTCGTCTCCGCGCTCGCGATCGACGCGCTCGGCAGTGGCATCTGGATGCCCCTGTCGATGTTGTACTTCCTGCACCAGACGTCGCTGTCGCTGGTGCAGCTCGGGCTCGCGATGACCGTCGCCAACACCGCGGCCTTCCTGGTCGTGCCCTATCTCGGCTCTCTGGTCGACCGGCTGGGCCCCAAGATCGCGATGCAGGGGGGCAACGCCGGAGCGGCCGCTGCCTTCCTGCTCTACCCCTTCGCCCACTCGCTGACCACCGTGAGCGTGCTGGTGTTCTGCGCGACGGCCACCCGTCAGGCGTTCTGGAGCGCGCTCGGGCCGATGGTCACCCAGATCACCCGGCCGGGGGAGCGGGAGATGTGGTTCGGCTTCCTGCAGGCGATGCGCAACGCGGGGTACGGCGTGGGCGGGGTGCTCTCCGCGGTCGCGCTCACGGTCGGCACGGGCGTCGCCTTCCAGACGGTCGTGCTGGCCAACGCCGCCTCCTACCTCCTCGCGCTCCTGCTGATGTTCGGGGTCGCGGCCGGTGGCCGGCCCGAGGCTGTCGGCGACCCCGGCATCGGCGCTGCCGGCGGGCGTCCGCGATTCGGCGCCTGGGTCGCGTTCTCCGATCGCGGCTACCGCACCTTGATCGCGGTGATCTTCTGCTACGCGCTGGCGACGATGACGCTGAACGTGTCGATGCCGGTCTACTTCGTCGACTCGCTCGGGCTGCCGGGCTGGGTCCCGGGCACGGTGTTCGTGATCAACACCGTGATGATCGGGGTCGGTCAGGGGCTCGTGGTGAAGTCGATGACGGGCACCACGCGCCGTCGGGTGCTCCAGGCCGCGGTGGCGTTCACGGTCGCGTCATACGCCATGTTCTACGCGGCAGACGCCTTGTCGGTGACCGGAGCCGTGGTGCTGGTCCTGGTGGCGGCATTCGTCTACACGCTCGCGGAGATGACGGCCGGTCCGGTGGTCTCCGCGCTGTCGGCCGAGACACCTCCGCCGGAGCAGCGCGGCCGGTACATGGCCGCAAGCCAGCTGGCCTGGAGCGCGTCCGCGGCGGTCGCTCCCTTGCTGTACTCCGCGCTGCTCGACCGCGGCTCACTCGCAGCCTGGGGTGGCCCGATCCTGATCTGTGTCGTCTGGGCGCTGCTGATCGAGATCCTCGCCCATCGGATGCCGCAGGTGGGCCGGCCGGTCACCAACGTCGCCGAGGTCGGGCCGGACCTCACCGGGGTTCCGCCGGACCCCGCCCGAACTTCCGCGGTGGCTCGCGACGCTGACGGTTGACGCCGGTGATCGCCGGCCCCCTAGGCTGACGGCTGCCCTTGTAACGATCCAAGCCGATGTCGGCGCAGAAGGTCAGGAGTCAGCATGCGGATCGGAGTGCTCACCGGCGGTGGCGACTGTCCCGGCCTCAACGCGGTGATCCGCGCTGTGGTGCGCAAGGGCATCGGCGTGCACGGCTTCGAGTTCGTGGGCTTCCGCGACGGCTGGAAGGGTCCGCTCGAAGGGCTGTCCATGGAGCTGGACGTCGCCCACGTGCGCGGCATCCTCCCGCGCGGCGGCACGATCCTCGGCTCCAGCCGTACGAACCCGTTCAAGATCGAGGGCGGCGTCGAGCGGATCAAGGACAACCTCGCGGCCGGCGGGATCGACGCGCTGGTCGCTATCGGCGGCGAGGACACGCTCGGTGTGGCCACCCAGCTGGCCGACCTCGGGGTGAACGTCGTCGGGGTGCCCAAGACGATCGACAACGACCTGTCGGGCACCGACTTCACCTTCGGCTTCGACACCGCCGTCAACATCGCGAGCGAGGCCATCGACCGGCTGCACACCACCGCTGAGTCGCACCACCGTGCGCTCGTCGTCGAGGTGATGGGGCGGCACGCCGGCTGGATCGCGTTGCATGCCGGCATGTCGGGCGGTGCCAACGTCGTGCTGATCCCCGAGGTGCCCTTCGACATCGAGGAGGTCTGTGACCTCGTCAAGACCCGCTTCGAGACGCAGTACGCGCCGATCATCGTCGTCGCCGAGGGAGCCGTCCCTCGCGAGGGCGGCGACATGTCGCTGGTCTCCGGTGAGGTCGACGCGTTCGGCCACGTGCGTCTGGGCGGCATCGGCGACCGGGTGGCCGCCGAGATCGAGCAACGCACCGGGGCCGAGGCACGCGCGGTCGTGCTGGGCCACGTGCAGCGAGGCGGCACCCCCACGGCGTTCGACCGGTGGCTGGCCACGCGCTTCGGCCTGCACGCGATCGACGCCGTCGCCGAGCAGGACTTCGGCATCATGGTGGCCCTCCGTGGCGCCGACATCGTCCGGGTCCCCCTCCTTGAGGCCACGGGCGAGCTGAAGCTGGTGAGCGCCGCCGAGTACGCCGAGGCACAGGTCTTCTTCGGCTGACGACCCACTCGGCCTGTCCCGCTGAGGAGTGACGCGCAAGATGCGATAGTGCGGCCATGCGGGGCGGTGCAGCGCGGGTGCACGGGCCCGCTGCTCGCTACCTGTCGACCCTCTTCGCGTTGTGCATCCTCGGCTGGGCCGTTCCGGCCCTGCTGATGCTGAACCGCGGCTTCGCGATCGAGGACGAAGGCACCTATGTGCTGTCGTACCGCTTCTGGAGCTCCAACCCGTACTTCGTGTCGGGGTCGCAGTTCCTCTATGGCCCGGTCTTCGAGGCCTTGGGGGAGAGCATCCCGGCGCTGCGGTTGCTGAGGCTGGTGATGGTGGTCGGCGCCAACGCGTGGTTCGCCCGCAGCTTCCTGGCCTGGCTGGAGGTCCAGCGGCCGGGTCTCCTTCCGGCCCCGCGGGCCTGCCTCTCGCTGCTCCTGGTCGCTGCCGGGGGCATGGCCTACCTCTGGACGCCACTCACCCCCGGCTACTACGACCTCACCGCCGACGCCAGCCTCGCGCTGGCCTCGCTCCTGCTGCTGACGCTGGTCCGGGCACCCAGCCCACCGCCGTGGGTGCCACTGCTCACCGGTGTGGTCGGTGTGGCACTGGCGCTGACCAAGTGGACGGCGCTGCCCGTCCTGGTGCTGACGGTCGGCATCGCCTTCTACTGCCTGGCTCGAGCCTCCCGCCCGACTGCTCTGAGGTACGCCGGCCTGGTGGCCGTCGGCGCCGCCGTGACGCTCGTGGGCTGCCAGGTCTTCGTCGTCTCGCTCGCCGGGTATGTCAGGACGCTGGCGAAGGTGTCGTCGTTGACCGCCGTCGGCAGCCACTCGATGGCCTACCTCGCGGGCCGCAACCTCGACGACACCCTCACCGCGTTGGCCGGTGCGCTCCTCCTCGGTCTCCCGTTGCTCGGCGGTCTTCTGGTGGCGCGCGTGCAAGCACGTCGCGGCAGCCATCGGGCAGCGCAGGCGTGGGTGATCGGAGCGGCGGTCGTGTCGGCCGCGGTGGTGCCCTTCGCGCTGGGCTGGCACGGAGGCGACGACCGCGGCCGGGTCGTCATCGACATCGCCCTGGCGGCCCTGCTGACGGCTGCGCTGGCGGCGCTCGTGCCGGGTCCTCGGTCACTTCCCGGTGGGGTGTCCGGCCGGCTCGTCGCCGTCACGCTGTTGTTGGTGCCGTTCGCCCAGGCAGCCGGGACCAACGTTCCCGTGCTCTACGTCGCCTTCGAGTGCCTGGCGATGTGGGTGGCACTCGTGCTGATGGCCACGACCCGTGCGGACTGCCCGACGCTGACCACGAAGGTCGTCCTGGCCGACCTCTCCGCTCTGGTCGTCCTGACCGCGCTGATCTGTGGCTCCACGACGATCGCGACACCGTTCAAGACGTCCGGGCTCACCGACGCCACCGCAGGCGTGCCACCTCTCGGTGTGGACGTCACCCCGGCCGTCGCCGGGCAGTACGAAGCGCTCGACCAGGCGCTGGCGTCGTACGTGCACCGTGGCTCGACCCCGGTGTTCGCGATGGACCAGAACGCCGGTCTGACCTACCTCGTGGGCGGGGTACCCGCCGGCTCCACCTGGAACGACGGCGCGAGCCCCACGCGGACCGGCGGCATCCTCGCCCTCGCCTGTCGCCACGGTGATGTGCGCGCAGCACCCGTGCTGCTGCTCTCCCGGCGGGTCGACCCCGACGTCGCCCGGGCGCTGGACGGGTGCGGGTTCGGGTACCCACAGGGATACCGGCGTCTCGCCGTTCCTGGCGGGCCGGCCCACCTCGTGGTGATGGTGCCGCGCGGGGGCTGACAACGCGGCCCGGCCTCCCGCTCAGGGCAGCAGCACGAGCTTGCCGGTGGTGTGGCCGGTGGCGATCTGGCGATGGGCATCGGCAGCCGCATCCAGTGGGTACGTCGCTGCCACGACCACGCGGAGCTCCCCGGACCCGGCCAGCCGAGCGAGCTGGGCGCGGGCCGCGTCGCGCACCTCGGTGCCAGGGTCCGCGCCAGGGCCGTTGCCCAGCAGTCGCACGCCCTCTCGAGGTGCCCGGTCGAAGTTGGCGATCGTCGCGATGCGATCGCGATCGGCCACCAGTGCCAACGACACGTCCATCGCCTCGTCGGTGCCCACCAGGTCGACAGCGGCGTCGACACCCTCGGGCACCAGGGCTCGGACCCGCTCGAGGAGCCCCTCGCCGTACGCGACGGGTTCGACACCGAGCTCGCGCAGGAGGTCGTGGTTGCGCGGGTGGGCCGTGGCGATCACGCGTGCGCCCCTGATCCGGGCGAGCTGGACCGCCGAGAGTCCGACGCCGCCGGTGGAGCCGTGGACCAGCACGGTGTCGCCCTCCGCGACGCCCGTGGCCTCGAGCGTGTGCCAGGCCGCTGCCCCGGTCAACATCAGTCCCCCTGCCTCCGCCCAGCCCAGCGAGCCCGGTTTGGCGGTCAGTGCGGCCTCGTCGACCACGAGGTCCGTGGCATAGGCACCGGAGGCTCGGAAGGCGACCACCTCGTCGCCGACTGCCCACACGGTCACGTCCTCACCGACGGCGCTCACCACGCCGGCCGCCTCGTAGCCGAGCCGGATCGGGAGCCTCGACGGGTCGCCCGCCGCGTACACCTTCGCGTCGTAGGCGTTGACCCCGGCGGCTCGCACGGAGACCCGTACCTGGCCGGCGTCGGGGTGTGGCGTCGCGACCTCTTCGACCCGTAGCTGCTCCGGACCGCCGATACCGGCGGCGACCACTCGCCTGGAAGCACTCATGCCGGACGCAACGAGCCCGGCGACGCCGACATTCCACCCACGCCGTCCGGATGACGTCGACAGTGCGGGTGAGCGAGGCAGCGCGCCGTACCCTGGTGGGGTGACCATCCCCGACCTGGCCTCGCTGCACGCCATGGGCCCGTCGCAGCAGCCGTCGTACCCCGACCCCGCCGCGGTGGACGCCGCTGTCGCGCGTCTGCGCACGCTGCCGCCGCTGGTCTTCGCCGGTGAGTGCGACGAGCTGAAGGCCAAGCTCGGCGAGGTCGCCCGGGGCAAGGCGTTCCTTCTGCAGGGCGGCGACTGTGCGGAGACGTTCGCCGGCGCGACGGCCGACAACGTCCGCAACAAGCTGCGCGTCCTGCTGCAGATGGCCGTCGTGCTCACCTACGCAGCGTCCGTCCCGGTGGTGAAGCTCGGCCGGCTCGCTGGGCAGTACGCCAAGCCCAGGTCCTCCGACCTCGAGACCCGCGAGGGAGTGACCCTCCCGGCGTACCGTGGCGACGCCGTCAACGGCTTCGACTTCACGCCCGAGGCGCGGGTGCCCGACCCGCAGCGTCTGATCGAGGCCTACCACTCCAGCGCCTCCACGTTGAACCTCGTGCGCGCCTTCGTCACCGGTGGTTACGCCGACCTGCGCCAGGTGCACACGTGGAACACCGACTTCGTCTCGAACTCCCCGGTGGGGAAGCGCTACGAGAAGGTCGCCGACGAGATCGACCGGGCCATGCGCTTCATGTCGGCGATCGGCGCCGACCCCGACGAGTTCCACCGCGTCGACTTCCACACCTGCCACGAGGCGCTGATCCTCGAGTACGAGCACGCGCTCACCCGGGTCGACAGCCGCACCGACACCCCGTATGACGTCTCCGGCCACTTCGTGTGGATCGGCGAGCGCACCAACGACCTCAACGGCGCGCACGTGGACCTGCTCAGCCGGGTTCGCAACCCCCTCGGAGTCAAGGTCGGGCCGCGCTCCAGCGCCGACGACCTGATCGCCCTCGCGGCGCGGCTCAACCCGGACAACGAGGCGGGGCGCCTGACCTTCATCACCCGGATGGGGGCGAGCCGCATCTCCGACCAGCTGCCGGCGCTGGTCGAGAAGGTCACCGCCGCCGGGCTCGAGGTCGCCTGGGTCTGCGACCCGATGCACGGCAACACCTTCGAGTCCTCCACGGGCTACAAGACGCGCCGCTTCGACGACGTGATCGGCGAGGTGCAGGGCTTCTTCGACGTCCACCGCTCCCTGGGCACCTGGCCCGGCGGGATCCACGTCGAGCTCACCGGTGACGACGTCACCGAATGCGTGGGCGGTGGTGAGGAGGTCACCGAGATCGACCTCAACTCCCGCTACGAGTCGGTCTGCGACCCCCGCCTGAACCGCGTCCAGTCCCTGGAGCTGGCGTTCCTGGTCGCCGAGATGCTCCGCAGCGCCTGACCGGCGTCGCGGTCAGGCTGTCGCAAGGGGCCGGGCCCGACCACGTGAGGCCCGCCGGGTGGCCGTCGCTAGCGTGGCCCCGTGACGATCGACCTGCGCTCCGACACCCTGACCCGGCCGACCGACGCCATGCGCGCCGCGATGGCGTCTGCCGAGGTCGGTGACGACGTGTACGCCGAGGACCCCACCGTCATCGAGCTCCAGCAACGCGTGGCCGCGATGTTCGGCAAGGAGGAGGCGTTGTTCACCCCGACCGGCTCGATGGCCAACGTGCTGGCCGTCGCCTCGCTCGTGCAGCCCGGGCAGGAGGTCCTCTGCGAGGCCTCGGCGCACATCGCCCGCGCCGAGCTCGGCGCTCACGGGGCGATCACGGGGCTCACGATGCGCACCTGGAGAGACCCACGCGGCCAGATCGACCAGACCGCGATCGAGGAGATGTACGCGCCCGACATGGGTCCGTTCTTCGTGCGCACGGCCGCGGTGTCGGTGGAGAACACCCACAACTTCGCCGGTGGCACCGTGCTGCCCATCGAGGACCTCGAGGCATTGCACACCTACGCCGGCTCGGTCGGCATCGGGGTGCACCTGGACGGTGCGCGACTGTGGAACGCCCACGTCGCGACCGGCGTCCCGCTCGCGGCGTACGGCGCCTGCGCGGACGTGCTGTCGGTGTGCCTGTCCAAGGGGCTCGGCGCGCCGGTCGGGTCGCTGGTCGTCGGCACCACCGAGGCGATCGCCGAGGCCAGGATCCGGCGTAAGCGGATGGGTGGCGGGATGCGCCAGGTGGGCATCCTCGCCGCCGCCGGACTGCACGCGCTCGACCACCACGTCGAGCGTCTCGCGGAGGACCACGCCCATGCCAAGCTCATCGCCGAGGCCTGCGGCTTGGACCCGCAGACCGTCGAGACGAACATCGTCGTGGCGCCCCGCGCGGACGCCGTCGGCTTCGTCGCCGCGGCGAGGGAGGCCGGCGTCCTGGTCTCGCCGGTCGGACCCACCGCCGTACGCATCGTCACCCACCTCGACATCAGCCGTACCGACGCGGAGGCCGCCGCCGCCGTCCTGACCCGGCTCTGACGCCGAGTCGGGAGAAAACGCGGACGAACCCGCCGACACGCGCGGACGCCGAGCACGATTGGTCCGCGTTTTCCCGGACGATCGCCCGGGCGAGGGCGGCGGTCAGGCGGAGCGGCCCAGCAACAGCACCTCGCTGATGGCGGTGTCGTCGCGAGCAGCGCGTCCCTCGCCCGGCGGCGAGACGGAGGTGATCTTCAGGCGGACGACGCTCGTCGTGACGGGCTT
Source organism: Nocardioides sp. (assembly GCA_036271155.1). Taxonomy (GTDB): domain Bacteria; phylum Actinomycetota; class Actinomycetes; order Propionibacteriales; family Nocardioidaceae; genus Nocardioides. The sequence continues at coordinate 13,495 of DATBBE010000176.1, forward strand.
GACCGGGATCTGCTGGACGGCGCGGTCGAAACCGAGGCGCTGGGTGATGCTGCTGCCGTCGTCGAAGACCCACTGCACGGAGAGCACGCGGCGGTTGCCGCGGTACCAGTCGAAGGGCTTCTGCCCGGAGTAGGCGATCTTGGAGTAGCCGTTGACGAGGCCCACCCGAGAGATCCTGGTCGGTTGGTCGAGGCGGAAGGTCAGCACCGTGCCGGTCGCGTCGCCGGCCGTGCGCCAGCACGTGTCGTTGCGGCCGTCGACCATGTTGGCCGCGACGTAGGTGACCGGGCGCCCGGCGAAGTCGACACCGGCCGGTGCGTGGCTGGGGGACTGCGCCTCGGCGAAGCCCGCGACGTTCGTCGGCGGACCCTTCACCTGGGTCGAGGCCGACGACGACCCGGGCGAGGACGGTGACGAGGCCGTCGAGGGCGACGAGGGGCCGGTGCTCGCCGACGAGCCGGTTCCGAGCTTCTTCGGGATGATCGGCGGTGTCTTCGAGGCGTCCGGCCCTCCGGCATCTCCTCCGTGCAGCAGCAGGAAGCCCCCGACCACCAGGACGACGAGCATCGTGGCGACGGCCCCGATCCACAGGCCCGGGCCCGGGCCGTGCGGAGTCCGGCTCTGGGCGAGGTGCGAGGGAGCGGTAGGTACGCCGGCGCCGCGCGAGGTCTCGGGTGCCGGCGGAGGTGGGGGCGCGGAGGGCGCCACGGCGTACGCCGGCTGTCTCAGGTCGTAGACGCGCTCGGCGGTGTCGCCGGCGGACGGGAAGAACCGCGGGTTGGTCGGCTCGGTGCCGAGCTCCGCACCGCAGTTCGTGCAGTAGCGACCGCCGTCGATGGAAGGGGTGCCGCAGTGGGCGCACCGCTCCGTCTGGACGTCCATGAGTGTCAATCTAGGTCGAAACGGGCCCGGTGCCCCAGTCCCGTCCCGGTGCCGGACATGGGTGGCCAGATGCGGCCAGGCACAGCCCGACCCGTCTCAGACCGTCAGGTGGGTCACCTCGGCCTCGACGCGTCGCCGGGGCGCGAGCTCGGCGAGCAGCATCGCGGCGAGCACCAGGACGCCGCCGAAGAGCATCCGCTCGGTGGCACTCTCACCACCGAAGAGCACCGCGAACAACGCCGCGAAGACCGGCTCCATGCTCATGATGATCGCCGCGCGCGTCGCCGGCAGGTGGGCCTGGGCCCAGGTCTGGCCGATCATCGCGCCCGCCCCGGCGACCACCGCCATGTACACCATGCTCACCCAGTCGCTGGTGCGATCGGGGAGGACGAGCCCGTTGGGTGCTGTGCACGCCAGGCAGATCACGGTGATGACCATCAGCTGCACGATGGACATCCCCAAGGCCTGCTGCGGGTCCGACCAGGCACCCAGCCCGACGATGTGGAGGGCGTAGACCATCGCCGCCACGAAGATCAGGGCCTCGCCGTACCCGATCGAGAAGCCACTGAGGGTCAGCACACCGAGGCCGGCCATGGCGATCGCGACGGCCACCCAGGTGAGCACGCCGATGCGGGAGCGGAGGATGAGAGCCGCGAAGACCGGGGTCGCCACGACGTACATCCCGGTGATGAAGCCCGACACGGTCGCCGGCGTCTTGGCCAAGCCGGCGGTCTGCAGGATCTGGGCCACGCCGTACAGACACCCGAGTACGACGGCATGGCGGCGTGACTCCCGGGTCAGCCGGGTCAGGGCGCGGGGGGCGAGCACGACCAGGGTGACGCTGGCGATCGCGAACCGAACCGCCAGGAAGTCCAGGGTCGGGACCCGGGCGAGCAGGTCGTGGATCAGGAAGAACGTCGACCCCCAGGTCGCGGTCACGCCGAGCAGCGCCGCCGTGGCGAGCAAGGTCGACCGGCGGGACTCGAGCACTCCCGGCACGCTATCCGGTGGCGGGCGAGACTCGGACCGCGGCCCGACGGATGGTCAGACGATCTTCAGGATGATCGTGCTGCCCTTGGTGACATAGGAGCCCGGGTCCGGGTCGGAGCCGACCACGTAGTTGAGGCCGACGTAGAAGTCGGTGCGCTGGACCCGCACATGGAACCCGAGGCCGACCAGCAGCTGCCGGGCCGAGCCGACGGGCATCGAGCGCAGGTCGCTGGGGACCTGGACGAGCGGGGGTCCCTGGGAGACGGTGAGTGAGACGGTGTCGCCGCGATGGAGCACCTGGCCGACCGGGCTCTGGGAGATCACCCTCCCCGCGGCGACCTGGTTGGAGTACTCGTGGTCGCTGGCGTCGACCTGGAGCCCCCGGGCCTGCAGGGCGTGGACGGCGCGGTCGACCTCGGCGCCGGTCCAGTCGCGGATGTGGATCGGCCGGAGGCCGCGGCTCACGACGAGGTCGACCTGGAAGCCGCGCGGCTCGCGGCGGCCGGCTCCCGGGTTGCTGCCGAGCACCATGCCCTTGGGTGAGGAGGAGTAGCGCCCGACCGACCGGCCGTAGGCGAGGTGATGGGCGAGCAGGGCGTCCTGTGCCTGGTCGACGGTCAGCCGGGCCATCTTCGGGACGGCGTAGCGCTCCTTGCCCAGCGACATCGTCATGGTGACGGTGCCGTGGTGGAGCACCTTGGCGCCGGGATCGGGGTCGGTGCTGACGACTCGGCCCTTCGGGACCGTCTCGGAGAACGCCGGGGCGCCCAGCTTCGACTCGAGCCCGGCGTGCTCGAGCTTGGCGACCGCGGCCTGCTGGCTCAGCCCGATGACGCCGGGGGTCGCGGTGTAGCGCGCCCAGCCGAACCAGTACGCGCCCAGACCGGCGGCGAGGGCGATGACCAGTGCCACGACCAGCAGCAGGGCGCCTCGCCGTCGGCGGCGCGGGCGGGTGGGCCCCTTCCGACCGGGTACGGCGGGCGGGCGCGAGTGCTCGTCGGGCGGTCCATCCGCAGGCTCGGCCAGCCGCTGCGGCTCGAAGACCGGCCGCGGTGTCGGCGCGGTCGCCTCCGACGGCGGGGCGACCGGCAGGATCTCGAAGGCATTCGTGTCGTCGGTGACCGGCTCGGGCTCCACCTTGGAGGCGGGGAGCGCCAGGTCGGCGGTCAGCTCGGCGTCGTCCCAGACGCCGCCCGCGAGCGCCTGCGAGACCCGGTGGAGCTGGTGGAGCAGGACGCCGGCGTCCGCGGGCCGCTGGGCGCGGTCGCGAGCCGTGGCGCGCGCGACGAGCGCGTCGACGTACGCCGGCACACCCGGGGCCAGCGCGGACGGCGGCGGCACGTCGGCGTGGACGTGCTGGTAGGCCACCGCGATGGGGGACTCCCCGGCATGGGGCTTCTGGCCGGTGAGCAGCTCGTAGAGGACCACCCCGGCGGCGTACACGTCGGCGCGCGCGTCACTCGTTCCGTCGACGACGAGCTCGGGTGCGAGGTAGGAGACCGTGCCGATGATGACCCCGCCGGTGGCGGTGTGCTGGGTGTCGGCACTGACGGCCTTGGCCAGGCCGAAGTCGGCGACCTTGATCCGGCCGTCGTCGGCGATGAGGACGTTCTCCGGCTTGATGTCGCGATGGATGAGGCCCGACCGGTGGGCCGCCGCCAGGGCGGAGACGATCGGCTCCATCAGGGCCAGCGCCTTGGCCGGGTTCATCGGTGCCTCGTCGCGGATCACGTCGCGGAGCGTGTGACCGGGCACGAGCTCCATGACGAGGTAGAGCGTGCCGCCGTCGATGTGGGGGTCGGCGCCCTGGTCGAAGACGTTGACGACGTGGGGGTGGCTGAGGCGCGCTGCCGCCCGGGCCTCGCGCTTGAAGCGCTCGGCGAAGGCTCCGTCGTCGCCAAGGCCGGGGTGCATGATCTTGACCGCACAGGTGCGGTCCAGCCGGGTGTCGAGCGCCTCGTAGACACTGGCCATCCCGCCGCGCGCGATCCGGCGCCCGACCTGGTAGCGGCCATCGAGCAGCTGCCCGGTCACGGGGTCGACAACGGAGGCGCCGCCCGCGTGGGCGCGCGTCTCAGCCTCCACGTCGACCCTCCATACACCCGGTCGGGGAAGTGACCCGGTCCGCCCATCCTACGGATCGACCGTCGGTTGACCCACCCCACGGCTTTCCGGCGCGCCGCCGTGACAGAGTTGGTCCATGACGTCGCTGGCCGATGCCGATCTCTCCGTGCTCGTCGACGACTGGCTGGACTGGGCCCAGACCGCGCAGGCGCTCGGAGTCACCCCGGCCAAGGTGCGGACCATGGTCAAGGACCACGAGCTCGCCGCCGCCGTGTCCGCGCCCGGTGCCGGACCGCGCGTACCCGCGGCGTTCGTCGACGACGAGGGCCTGGTGGTCAAGGGACTCCCGGGGCTTCTGACCGTGCTGCACGACGGCGGGTACGGCGACCGCGAGTGCATCGCCTGGCTGTTCACCGACGCCGACCTGCCGGGCCGGCCCATCGACGCCCTCCGCGAGAACCGCGGGTCGGAGGTCAAGCGGCGTGCGCAGGCCATGGGTCTCTGAGCCGACGCCGGCGCGGGGCCGGCTGTGGCTCGGCCTGGCCGCGGTCCTGGCCCTCGCCCTGCTCACCTGGGCGGTCAACCGAGGTGGCTTCTCCGGCGGCGGCCGCGACGGGGATGCCGACCCGGCCGACCTGCCGGGCATCGCGCTCGCTCAGCTGCCCGCCGAGGCGGTGCACACCGTCGCCCTGATCCGGTCGGGTGGACCGTTCCCCTACGACCGTGACGGGATCGTCTTCGAGAATCGCGAGGGGTTGCTTCCGGGCGAGTCCTCGGGCTACTACCACGAGTACACCGTGCCCACCCCAGGTGCCAGCGACCGCGGTGCCCGTCGGATCATCGAGGGCTCCGGGGGAGAGCTGTACTACACAGACGACCACTACCGAACCTTCGAGAGGATCTCTCCATGAGCGGACTCGCCGGACTCCTGGCCCACCACGTCGAGCCGGGGCTGTACCGATGGCACGGCCATTTTCCGGTCGAGGACGTGCGCCACACCGTCGAGCATGCCGGGTGGCACTTCGCCGAGGTCGACGGCTGGCAGCACACCACGAAGGCGGAGTTCCTGGCCGCGGTGGGGGAGGCGCTGGCCTTCCCCGACTACTACGGGCAGAACTTCGACGCCCTCGCCGACTGCCTCGGCGACGTCACCGCCGGTGACAGCGAGGGTTGGGTTCTGCTGTGGGACGGCTGGGGTCCGCTGGCGCGCGAGGACCACCGCGCCTTCTCGGTCGCCCTCTCGGTGCTCGGCGGGCGCGTGAACGCCGACAAGGGGGGCCGCTTCGCAGTCCTCCTGCGTGGCGACGGTCCCGACATCGACGGCCTCGCCTCCCTCGACTGACCGCTCCCGGAGTTGAACGGCGCGAAATCACCGGTTGACCAGCGCGAAACCACCCGTTGAACGGCGGGACACCACCCGTCGACCCGCGGCTTCCTGCCCACGCGTCGTACGGAACACGCCGGTCAACGGGTCAGATGGCGCCGGTCAACGGGTCAGATGGCGCCGGTCGACGCTCAGACGGCGCGGTGGGTGACGGCGGTCGCGAGCTCGAGGAGTACGTCGCGTGCCGGCTGGTCGACGTCAGCGTCGAGAAGGGCGGCTCTCGCCCTCCCGGCGAGCTCGTCGATCACCTGCTCCACCTGCTCGCGGGCGCCGGAGGCGTCGATGACGCGGCGCAGCTCGGTGACCTCGTCCTGCGACAGCGGCGTGCCGAGTGCGGCGTCCAACCGGGCGGCGTCCGCCGCCGATGAGCCGTCCAGGGCCAACGCCACCAGGACGGTGCGCTTGCCCTCGACGAGGTCGTCGCCGGCCGGCTTGCCGGTGGTGTCCGGGTCCCCGAAGACGCCGAGCAGGTCGTCGCGCAGCTGGAAGGCCTCGCCGAGCGGGAGCCCGAAGGAGCTGAGGACACGCAGCTGCTCCTCGCCACCTCCTGCCAGCGCCGCGCCTATGTGCAGCGGTCGCTCGATGGAGTACTTCGCGGACTTGTAGCGCAGCACGGTCATGGCAGCATCGACGTCGGCCACGCCCCGGGCCTGCACCGAGACGTCGAGGAACTGTCCGGCGATCACCTCGGAGCGGCAGCGGTCGAAGACGTCGAGCGCGGCGACGACCCGGTCGCGCGGCAGACCACAGTGGCGCAGCAGCTCGTCGGACCACGTGAGGAGCAGGTCACCCAGGAGGATCGCGGCGGCCGCGCCGTACTGCTCCGGGTCGCCCCGCCAGCCGTCCCGCCGATGCTCGGCCGCGAAGCCGCGATGGGTCGCCGGCCGGCCGCGTCGGGTGTCTGAGGCGTCCATGTAGTCGTCGTGCACCAAGGCGCTGGCGTGCAGCAGCTCCAGCGAGGCGCACGCGCGCACCAGCCGGCCCTCGTCTTCGGCGTCGTACGCCGGACCGACTACGGCCCGGTAGCCCCAGTAGCAGAACGCCGCGCGAAACCTCTTGCCCCCCGAGACCGAGGCCCGTGCCTCGGCGAGCAGGCGCTCGGCGTCCGCACCGAGCGGACCGAGTCGCGTCGCCTGCTTGTCGAGGAACTCTCCGAGCGCCTCCCACACACGCGCTCGGAACGCCGCCTGGTCCCACGCGCTGTCCGTCACGGGCCGAGCCTAGGAGGAGGGTCGTGACCGGCTACCAGCACCCGGACGGGAGCGCGTCCCCCGACGTGTCTCCCTAGACTCGACCGCATGCCCGACGACTCGGCCATCGGACAGCTCCTGCGCAGCGGCCAGCGCTCCTTCTCCTTCGAGTTCTTCCCGCCCAAGGACGCCGAGGGCGAGGAGGTGCTCTGGCGCTCCAT
>DATBBE010000177.1:0-5578 GCA_036271155.1 Nocardioides sp.
CCCGTGGGCCAGGACGTTGAACCCCACGAGCGACACCAGGGTCGCCACACCGCCCACGGCCAGGAAACGGGCGACCTCCCCCGCGAGATGCCGCAGCCGTCTCACGACTGCGGAGGAGGTGGTCACTGCTACGACCCTACCCGCGACGCCCTGATGACCGGGCCACTGAGGCAAGACCTAGGTCGCGACTCGTCACATCGGTGGAGCTGAGGGGACTCGAACCCCTGACCCTCTGCATGCCATGCAGATGCGCTACCAGCTGCGCCACAGCCCCGGACCGGCCCACTGTCTCCAGCAGGCAACTCGCGGAATCTTAGCCAACCGGTGCGTCGGCCACGAAATCGGGCCTCTGGCCCGGGTCGCCGGCGCGCTCGTTGTACGACGTGAGCCGGAGCCCGCCGGTCTTGCCCGACTCGGAGACCATGCAGTAGCCGCAGTTGTCCAGCCCGCGCAGCGACCCCGACAGGTGCCACGGCCAGCCGAGGAGCTCCATCAGCCCGACCTTCAGACACCCACCGTGGAGCACCACGATGCCGGTCTGGCCCGGCTCGAGGGCACTCAGGAAGCCGGTCAGGGCCGGCACCACCCGGGCGCGCACCTGCTCGGTGGTCTCCTCCCCCGGCACCAGGTGCTGCTCGGTGTCGGCGAGCCAGGCGGCGTACCGCTCGGGGAACTCCGCCGCGAACTCCGGCATGGTCAGCCCGGAGCGCTCCCCGACGTCGTACTCGCGGAGGCGCGCGTCCTTCTCGACCGGAAGGCCCGTCGCCGCCGCGAGGTGCTCGGCGGTCTGCACCGCTCGCACCAGGTCACTCGACCAGAGCCGGACCGGCGCGAGGAGCGCGAGCTCACGCGCCACGGCACTCGCCTGCGCGTGACCGAGGGCGTTCAGCGGGACGTCCGCGTGCCCCTGCGCCCGGCCCTCGGCGTTCCAGTCGGTCTCCCCGTGGCGCAGCAGGACCAGGGTGCGTGCGTCAGGCACTGGTGACGTCGGCGGGCAGCTTGATCACGGGGCAGTCGCGCCAGAGCCGCTCGAGGGCGTAGAACTGGCGCTCCTCCTCGTGCTGGACGTGCACGACCACGTCGCCGTAGTCGATCAGCACCCAGCGACCGTCGCGCTCGCCCTCGCGGCGCAGCGGCTTCTCGCCGAGGTCGCGCAGCTTCTCCTCGATCTCGTCGACGATGGACTTCACCTGGCGGTCGTTGCTCGCGGAGGTGAGCAGGAACGCGTCGGTGATGGCCAGCTGCTCGCTGACGTCGAACGCGATGATGTGCAGCGCCTGCTTGTCGGACGCCGCGCGAGCGGCGGTGTGGACGAGGGAGACGGCGTGGTCGGTGGCAGTCATGCAGGACTTTCCGTGCTGAGAACAGGGTCGAGAGCCGGACTGCGCGGGTACAGCTGGTGCTTGGCGATGTACTGGACGACACCGTCGGGAACGAGGTACCACACGGGCTCGCCTCGCATCGTACGTCGCCGGACGTCAGTCGAGCTGATCGCCAGCGCCGGCACCTCGATCATGGTGACCCGGTCGCTGGGGATCTTGCCCAGGGTCTCGGCGTCCATCACGAAGCCCGGGCGGGTACAGCCCACGAACGTCGCCATCGCGAACAGCTCCTCGGCGTTGCGCCAGGTGAAGATGTCCGCGAGCGCGTCGGCGCCGGTGATGAAGTACAGCTCCGCACCCGGCAGGGCGACCTCGAGGTCTCGCAGCGTGTCGATCGTGTACGTCGGACCGCCTCGGTCGATGTCGACCCGCGAGACCCAGAAACGCGGGTTGGACGCGGTGGCGATCACCGTCATCAGGTAGCGGTCCTCGGCGGGGGCGACCTGGCGCTCGGACTTCTGCCAGGGCGCCCCGGTCGGGACGAAGACGACCTCGTCGAGGTCATACCACGACTGCACCTCGGATGCGGCCACGAGGTGGCCGTGGTGGATCGGGTCGAAGGTGCCGCCCATCACCCCGACCCGGCGGGCGCGAGCGGTCATCGCAGGGTGCTCAGCTGTGCTCGCGACCCGCGCCGAAGACCAGCAGCGCGAGCAGGAGCAGCAGCAGGATGGCCAGCACGGTGGCGCCGGCCGCCCAGTGGTTGATCATGAGCGGGGTCACGGGTGAAGGGTATCGGACCTCTCGCCACGGCTCGTTCTCTGGTGACGATCGGCCCTGCTGTAGCCGCAGCTGTGCCTGCAGCTGTGCCCGCAGCTGTGCCCGCAGCTGTGCCGGATGCGGGTCGAGGTGGAGGTCACCTGATCAGACAGACGTACTGGGCCGGGGTGAAGCGCGCGGTCGGAAGGAAGTTGACACCTGACAACGCGTTGCCACGCGCCGCTGCCTGACCGACACAGGTGATGACTGCCAGGTCACAGCTCGAGCGTTGCTCGTCGGTGACGGTGATGCCGAGGCTGGTGGCTGTGTTGATCGCAGCCCCGCACACCTGAGAGCCGCTTCCCGAGTTCAGCACGGACCGCGTCTCGATGCCATCGAGATAGATCTGGACGTGGCCGTCGGTGGCGCGCGCGACACCGACGGCGTTGGCCGCCTCCATGTTCGCGAGCGCGCCTACAGAGCTCAGGACGACAGCGGAACCAGCGATGGCAGTGACACGGCGAAGGGAAATGTTCATGCGCACATCGTCTCCCCGACCAGGCCGCGTGATCTGTGCGGTGGGTGACACTGTGACGAACGGACCGAGCGTGATCACACGTCTACTACCGGACGTGCCCGTCGCCGGTCACGACGTACTTGGTCGAGGTCATCTCGGGCAGCCCCATCGGCCCTCGGGCGTGGAGCTTCTGGGTGCTGATGCCGATCTCGGCGCCGAAGCCGAACTCACCGCCGTCGGTGAAGCGCGTGGAGGCGTTCACCAGCACCACCGCGGAGTCGACCTCAGCCACGAACCTGCGCGCCGCCGACTGGTCGCTGGTGACGATGACCTCGCTGTGGCCGGTCGAGTATCTCCGGATGTGCTCGAGCGCGGCGTCGAGGTCTGGCACGACCGCGGCCGAGATGTCGAGGCTGAGGTACTCGCGGGCGTGGTCTTCGTCGGTGGCCGCCACCACCGTGTCGTAGGCGAGGAACCGGTCGTCGCCGTGCACGACGACTCCGGCCGCGGCGAGAGCGGTCACGACCCTGGGCAGAAAGGCGTCGGCCACGTCAGCGTGGACCAGCAGGGACTCGGCGGCGTTACAGACGCTGGTGCGGTCGGTCTTGGCGTTGAGGACGATGGCCAGCGCCATGTCGAGGTCGGCCGCGGCGTCGACGTACACGTGGCAGTTGCCGACGCCGGTCTCGATCACCGGGACGGTCGACTCGTCCACGACCGACTGGATCAGCCCGGCCCCACCGCGCGGCACGAGCACGTCGACCAGCCCCCTCGCGCGCATCAGCTCCTTGACGGTGTCTCGCGAGTCGGAGGGCACCACCTGCACACAGTCGGCCGGCAGCCCCACCCGCTCGAGGGCGCCCCGGAGCACCTCGACCAGCGCGGCGTTGCTGTCGGCGGCGCTGCTGCTCCCGCGCAGGAGCGCCGCGTTGCCTGACTTCAGGCAGATCCCGGCGGCGTCGACGGTGACGTTCGGCCGACCCTCGTAGATCATCCCGACCACCCCGAAGGGCACCCGCACCTGTCTCAGCTCCAGACCGTTGGCGAGGGTGCCTCCGCGTACGACCTCACCCACCGGGTCGGGGAGCCCGGCCAGGTCTCGCAGCCCCTGGGCCATCGACTCGACCCGATCGGGGGTGAGCCGGAGCCGGTCGACCAGGTGCGGCTCGACCTCCGCGTCCACGGCGCGGCGTACGTCGCGCTCGTTGGCCGCGAGGATCTCGCTCTCGGCTCCCTCCAGGGCCTCGGCCATCGCCTGCAGGGCGGAGTCCTTGGAGGCTCGGGTCGCCAGCGCCAGCACCCGGGCCGCCTCCCGGCCCCTGCGTGCGAGCTGCTCCACGCCTCCGCTCATGCGCCCCAATCTAGATCCACTGCGGGAGGCGTGGGGCGCGTGGTCCTGGGCCTCGAACGCCAACCAGAAGACTCAGCAGCGAGAACTCAGCCCTTGCGCTGCTTGACCTCTTCGGTGACGGCCGGGAGGACGGTGTGGAGGTCGCCCACCACCCCGAAGTCGACCAGCTCGAAGATGGGCGCCTCGCGGTCCTTGTTGACCGCCACGATGGTCTTGGAGGTCTGCATGCCGGCGCGGTGCTGGATGGCGCCCGAGATGCCGGCGGCGACGTAGAGCTGGGGCGAGACCGTCTTGCCGGTCTGGCCGACCTGGTAGCTGTGCGGCTTCCAGCCGGAGTCGACGGCCGCCCGGGAAGCGCCCACGGCGGCACCCAGGGCATCGGCGAGATCTTCGACCGGCTCGAACTTGCCGGCCGTGCCACGCCCGCCCGAGACCACGATGGCGGCCTCGGTCAGCTCCGGGCGGCCGGTCGCCTTGCGCGGCTGGGAGGCCACGATCTGGGCACCCTGGGCTGCCTCGGAGACCGTCGTCGAGACCTCCTCGACCTCACCGGCGCCGTCGGCCTCGACGGGCGCGGTCGAGTTCGGCTTCACGGTGATGATCGGAGTGCCCCGGGTGACCTTCGCCTTGACGGTGTAGCTCCCGGCGAACACCGACTGCGTCGTGACCGGTGTGTCCCCGCCGTCTGACGCGGCCTCGACGTCGACGGCGTCGGTGATCAGCCCGGACCCGGTCTTGATCGCGAGCCGCCCGGCGATCTCCTTGCCCTCGGCGGAGGAGGCGATCAGCACGGCTCCGGGTGAGGTCTTGCCGACCAGCTGCTCGAGGGCCTCGGCCTTCGGTGCGACGAGGAAGCCCTTCAGCGGCTCGTCGTCGATGACGTAGACCTTGACCGCGCCGTACTTCTTGACGGCCTCGGCGACCTCACCGCCATGGTCCTTCGGTCCGATGAAGACCGCGGACGGCTCGCCCAGGCGCGCGGCGAGGGTGAGCATCTCGTACGTCGGCTTCTTGACCGCGCCGTCGGTGTGGTCGACCACCACGAGGATCTCGCTCATTGCTGTCCAGCTCCCTGTCTAGGCCTTCAGATGGACTTCGCTCAGATGAACTTCTTGGCAGCGAGGAAGTCGGCCAGCGCCTTGGCGCCGGAGCCGTCCTCGTCGGCGACGATCTCGCCCGCCTCGCGCGGCGGACGCGCGGTGGTCTCCTCGACCTCGGTCCACGCGACGGCCAGGCCGACGTCACCGGCATCGATGCCGAGGTCGGACAGCGACAGCGTGTCGAGCGGCTTCTTCTTCGCGGCCATGATGCCCTTGAACGACGGGTAGCGCGCCTCTCCGGACTGGTCGGTCACCGAGAGGACCAGCGGCATCCGACCCCCGACGACCTCGGTGGCGATGTCGCCGTCGCGCTGGATGCGCACCTGGTCGCCCTGCGTCTCGACCTTCGAGGCGAGCGTCAGCTGCGGCAGTGAGAGCCGCTCGGCCAGCATCGCCGGCACCACGCTCATCGAGCCGTCGGTCGACGCCATCCCGCAGATGACCAGGTCGTAGCCACCGTCGGCACCGGCCTTCTCGACCGCCTTCGCCAGCACTAACGAGGTGGCGATCGCATCGGAGCCGGCGATCG
>DATBBE010000178.1:0-7615 GCA_036271155.1 Nocardioides sp.
TTCGAACCTTCGCTCCCGCCTTCCCGGAATGAGCAGAGCGGCGGTGCTCTGGAGCGGCGCCCCCGGAAGGATTCGAACCTTCGCTCCCGCCTTCCCGGAATGAGCAGAGCGGCGGTGCTCTGGAGCGGCGCCCCCGGAAGGATTCGAACCTTCGCTCCCGCCTCCGGAGGGCGGTGCTCTATCCCCTGAGCTACGGGGGCTCAGGTGGGACGACCTTACAAGCGCACCCAGTGACCCGAGAAACCGGCGGGCGCGGGACGAGCCGGCGCTCACGAAACGCTTGGGGCACCGGCCGAGTGCGTCGATACGCTGGCCGGGTGACGCCTGCGCAGCTCTCCGACCTGATCGTCGCGTCCTTGGCCGACCTGTCCGCCGAGGGCGCGATCACGCTGTCCGTCGACGTGCCGGCGACCGTGACGGTGGAGCGCCCGCGCCAGAAGGGCCACGGCGACTACGCCACCAACGTCGCGCTCCAGCTGGCCAAGCAGGCCGGGCTGGCGCCGCGCGACCTCGCGGGTCTGCTCTCCGAGCGGCTGGCGACCGCCGACGGGATCGCGGGGGTCGAGATCGCCGGGCCGGGCTTCCTCAACATCTCGGTGGAGGCCGCCGCGCAGGGCGTCGTCGCCGACGACGTGGTCGGGGCCGGTGCGGCGTACGGCAGGTCCGCCACCCTCGCCGGCGAGCGGGTCAACATCGAGTTCATCTCGGCCAACCCGACCGGCCCGCTCCATCTCGGCCACACCCGCTGGGCGGCGGTCGGCGACGCGCTCGCCCGGGTGCTGACCGCGGCCGGCGCCCACGTGGAGCGCGAGTTCTACATCAACGACCGCGGCACCCAGATGGACAAGTTCGGAGACTCGGTCCTCGCGCGGGCGCTGGGCACCGACGTCCCGGAGGACGGCTACCACGGGGAGTACGTCGCCGACCTCGCCCGGGCGGTCCTCGACGCGCAGCCGGGGATCCTCGAGCTCCCGGAGGCCGAACGCCGGGTGGCGTTCCGCGAGACGGCGTACCGGATCCAGCTCGCCCAGCAGCAGGAGGAGCTCGCGGAGTTCCACACCACGTTCGACGTCTGGTTCAGCGAGCGCTCCCTCCACGACGACGAGTCGGTCGTGGACAACCTCGAGAAGCTCCGCAGCGAAGGGCACCTGTACGACGAGGGGGGCGCGGTGTGGATGCGCACCACCGACTTCGGGGACGACCGGGACCGGGTGCTGATCCGGTCCAACGGTGAGCTCACCTACTTCGCCAGCGACACGGCCTACTACCTCGACAAGCGAGGTCGCGGCTTCGACCGGTGCGTCTACCTGCTCGGCGCCGACCATCACGGGTACGTCGGCCGGCTGCGGGCCATGGCGGCCTGCGCGGGGGACGACCCCGACGCCCACGTCGAGGTCCTGATCGGGCAGCTGGTCACGATCATGCAGGGCGGCCAGGAGCTCAAGCTGTCCAAGCGAGCCGGCACCCTGCTCACCCTTCGAGAGCTGATCGACCTGATCGGCGTCGACCCGTTGCGCTACACCTTGGCGCGCTATCCGGCCGACTCCCCGCTGACCCTCGACGCGGCCGAGATGACCCGACAGGCCAGCGACAACCCGGTCTTCTCCGTGCAGTACGCGCATGCCAGGGTCTCGTCGCTGTTGCGCAACGGCCGCGAACTGGGGCTGCTCCCCGCATCGCATCCCGAGCTGTTGACCCACGAGGCGGAAGGCCAGCTGCTGCGCGCCCTGGCCGAGCTGCCACGGGTGGTGGCCTCGGCGGCGGCTCTGCGCGAGCCCCACCGCGTGGCGCGATACCTGGAAGACACGGCCACCTCGTACCACCGCTTCTACGAGCAGTGCCGGGTCCTGCCGATGGGCGACCAGGAGCCGTCCGACCTGCACCGGGCCCGCCTGCGCCTGGTCGAGGCCACCCGGGTGGCCCTGGCCAACGGGCTCGGCCTGCTCGGCGTCTCTGCACCGGACCGGATGTGAGCCCCACCCACGAGGCGGGGTGGGCCCACGCCGACGGTGCCCTGCGCGGGCCGGGCTGGCTGCGCCCTCCCGCGGACGCCAACGCCCTGGTGCCCTCGCTGTGGTCGTCCACGAGTCACAAGGTCGACGGCGACCTCGTCGTCGGCGGGGTGTCGGTTCCGGATCTGGTCGCCAACCTCAACACTCCGGCGTACGTCCTCGACGAGGCGGACCTGCGGGCGCGGGCGCGCGCCTTCCGTGACGCCTTCGCGGGCTACGACGTCTACTACGCCGGCAAGGCGTTCCTCTGCACCACCGTGGCGCGGTGGATCGCCGAGGAAGGACTCTCGCTCGACGTCTGCTCCGACGGCGAGCTGACCGTCGCGCTGCGAGCGGGGTTCGACCCCGCCCGCATCGGCTACCACGGCAACACCAAGACCGAGGTGGAGCTGATGCGGGCCGTCGCCGAGGGAGTGGGCCGCATCGTGGTCGACTCCTTCGACGAGATCGACCGTCTCGAGCGGGTGACCGCCGGTCTCGGCCGTGCCCAGGCGGTGATGGTCCGGGTCACCGCCGGCGTCGAGGCGCACACCCACGAGTACATCGCGACCGCCCACGAGGACCAGAAGTTCGGCTTCTCGATCACCTCCGGCGACGCTCTGGAGGCGGTACGCCGGGTGGCCGCCGCCCCGGGGCTCGAGCTGCTCGGCCTGCACTCCCACATCGGCAGCCAGATCTTCGACACCTCCGGGTTCGAGGTGGCGGCGCGGCGGGTGCTGGCCCTGCACGCCCAGGTCGCTGCGGAGCTCGGCACGGCGCCACCGGAGCTGGACCTCGGCGGCGGCTTCGGCATCGCCTACACCACGCAGGACGACCCGTCGGAGCCCACGCAGCTGGCGCAGGAGATGTCGGACATCGTCGACCACGAGTGCCAGGCCCTCGGGATCCGCCGGCCACGGCTGTCGGTCGAGCCGGGCCGGGCGATCGTCGGCCCTGCCGTGTGCACGGTCTACACGGTCGGCACCGTCAAGCCGGTCGAGCTCGACGGGGGCTCGGTGCGCACCTACGTCAGTGTCGACGGTGGGATGAGCGACAACATCCGCACCGCCCTCTACGACGCCGACTACTCGTGCACACTCGCCGGTCGCCACTCCGACGCACCACCAGTGCTGGCCCGTGTCGTCGGCAAGCACTGCGAGGCGGGAGACATCGTGGTCAAGGACGAGTTCCTGCCCGCGGACATCCGACCCGGCGATCTGCTCGCGGTGCCGTCGACCGGGGCCTACTGTCGCTCGATGGCGTCCAACTACAACCACGCGCTGCGCCCGCCGGTGGTCGCGGTGCGGGACGGTGTGGCGACGACCATCGTCCGCCGCGAGACTGTGGACGACCTGCTCGCCACCGATCTGGGAATGGACTACACGTGAAGCCGCTGAACGTCGCCGTGCTGGGGTGCGGCGTGGTCGGGTCGCAGGTGGTGCGGCTGCTGACCGAGCAGGCCGGCGACCTCGAGGCGCGGGTCGGCGCACCGGTGCGCCTGGTGGGGGTCGCCGTACGCCGGCTCGACGCCGCACGTGACGTCGAGGTGCCCGACGGGCTGCTCACGACCGACGCGACGGCGCTCGTGGGGCGCGACGACGTCGACGTGGTCGTCGAGGTGATCGGTGGCATCGAGCCCGCGCGGTCGCTGATCCTGTCCGCGCTCGAGCACGGCGCCAGCGTCGTCACCGCCAACAAGGCTCTCCTCGCCGACGACGGCCCGACGCTCTTCGAGGCGGCCGAGAAGGCCGGGCGCGACCTCTACTACGAGGCGGCTGTCGCGGGAGCGATCCCGATCCTGCGGCCCCTGCGCGAGTCACTCGCGGGCGACCGGGTCACTCGCGTGCTCGGCATCGTCAACGGCACGACCAACTTCATCCTCGACAAGATGGACAGCACCGGAGCCGGGTTCGAGGAGGCGCTCGAGGAGGCGCAGGACCTCGGGTACGCCGAGGCCGACCCGACCGCCGACGTCGAGGGCTTCGACGCGGCGGCGAAGGCCGCGATCCTGGCGAGCCTGGCCTTCCACTCTCGGGTGACCGCGGGCGACGTCCA
The DNA here is from genome assembly GCA_036271155.1 of Nocardioides sp. Taxonomy (GTDB): domain Bacteria; phylum Actinomycetota; class Actinomycetes; order Propionibacteriales; family Nocardioidaceae; genus Nocardioides. The sequence goes on from DATBBE010000178.1 coordinate 4,047, forward strand.
TCGCGAGGGCATCGCCGACGTCACGGCGGCCGACATCGCTTCTGCGGCGCAGATGGGCAGCGTCGTGAAGCTGCTCGCGATCGCCGAGCTGGTCTCGACGGGCTCGGCCGGTGAGAGCGGGGTGTCGGTCCGGGTGCATCCGGCGATGATCCCGCGGTCCCATCCGCTGGCGAGCGTGCGCGAGGCGTTCAACGCCGTCTTCGTCGAGTCCGAGGCGGCGGGTCAGCTGATGTTCTACGGGCCGGGCGCCGGCGGCGCGCCCACGGCCAGCGCGGTCCTCGGTGACCTGGTGACCGTCGCCCGCCACCGCTTGGGCGAGACCCGTGGTGCCGGCGAGTCGGCGTACGCCGACCACGTCGTGCTGCCCATGGGCGAGACGCGCACCCGCTACCACCTCGCGGTCGACGTCGATGACCGCGCGGGTGTGCTCGCCGAGATCGCGACGGCGTTCGCCGAGGAGGACGTCTCGATCCAAACCCTGCGACAGGAGGGGCGTGGTGCCGACGCCCAGCTCGTCGTCGTCTCCCACGAGGCGACGGATGCCCAGCTCAGCCGCACCGTCGAGCGGCTGCGCGGGCTGCCGTGCGTGCGAGAGGTCAGCTCGGTGATGCGCGTCGAGGGGATGGCCGACTGATGAGTCCCGACGGCCCCGTGAGCCGCCCGGAGCCCGGCGCCCGCCAGTGGCGCGGGGTGATCGAGGAGTACCGCCCCTACCTCGACCTCTTGCCCGAGGGGCTGGAGCCGGTGACGTTGCGCGAGGGCGGCACCCCGCTGGTCCACTCCGGCTGGCTGTCCGACCGCGCCGGCGGTGACGTGTGGCTCAAGGTCGAGGGCGACAACCCGACCGGCTCCTTCAAGGACCGTGGCATGACGACAGCCATCTCGGTGGCTCGCCACGAGGGTGCCGCCGCGGTGGTATGCGCCTCGACGGGCAACACGTCCGCGTCGATGTCGGCGTACGCCGCCCGGGCCGGGCTGACTCCGATCGTGCTGATGCCCGAGGGGAAGATCGCGGCCGGGAAGATGGCGCAGGCCGTCATCCACGGCGCGCTGATCGTGATGGTCCGGGGCAACTTCGACCACTGCCTCGAGCTCGCCCGGACCCTGTCGTGGACCTACCCGGTCGCGCTGGTCAACTCCGTGAACCCGGTGCGCCTTCAGGGTCAGAAGACCGCGGCGTTCGAGATCGTCGACTTCCTCGGTGACGCGCCCGACGTCCACCTGCTGCCGGTCGGGAACGCCGGCAACATCACGGCGTACTGGCTGGGCTACGAGCAGTACGCCGCCTTGGGCCGCACCACCCGCAAGCCGAGGATGAGGGGCTTCCAGGCCGAGGGCGCGGCGCCGCTGGTGACCGGCGAGCCGTTCCCCGACCCGGAGACCAAGGCGACCGCGATCCGGGTGGGCAACCCGGCGTCGTGGAAGCAGGCCGAGGCGGCGGCCCACGAGTCGGGAGGCCGGTTCCGCGCGCTCAGCGACGCCCAGATCCTCGCGGCGCAGGCTGAGCTCGCCCGGCGCGAGGGAGTCTTCGTCGAGCCTGCGTCCGCCGCCGGAGTCGCGGGGCTCCTGGCCGATCTGGCGGCGGGGGAGTCGTACGCCGGCCTGACCGTGGTGATCACCGTCACCGGACACGGCCTGAAGGACACCGCGACCGCCCTGGAGTCCGTGGGCGAGCTGGTGGACTCCGTGATCGACCCGGACGTCGAGCAGGCCGCAGCGGCCGCGGGTCTGCGATGAGCTTCGTCAAAGGCCCGGTCACCGTGACGGTGCCGGCCACCAGCGCCAACCTCGGCCCCGGGTTCGACTCCCTCGGACTCGCCCTCGAGCTGCGCGACGAGCTCAGCGCCAGCGTGACGCGCGCGGGTCTGCACGTCGAGGTCTCGGGAGAGGCTGCTGATCTCGTCCCCCGCGACGAGGACCACCTCGTCGTCCGGGCCATGCGGGGGGCCTTCGCCGAGCTCGGGGTCTCGCCGCCGGGCCTCGAGCTGGTCTGCTCCAACGCCATTCCGCATGCCCGGGGGCTGGGCTCGTCGGCGGCCGCGATCGTCGCTGGCGTACACCTGGCACGGGCGCTGGTCGAGGGCGGCCGCTCACGCCTCAGCGACCACGCGGCCTTCCAGCTGGCCGCGTCGATCGAGGGCCATCCGGACAACGTCGCGGCGGCCTCCTTCGGTGGTCTGACCATCGCCTGGACCGAGGACGACCTCTCGTTCGCCGCGCCGTCCCAGGTCGCGCCCGGTGTGCGTACGGTGGCCTTCGTCCCTCCGACCGCGCTGTCGACCGAGGTGGCTCGCGGTCTCCTGCCGGCGTCGGTGACCCACGCCGACGCGGCCGCCTCGGCCGGTCGGGCTGCGCTGCTCGTCGCCGCGTTGGGTACGGGGTGGACGGCCAAGCTGCGCCCGGCCACCCGCGACTGGCTGCACCAGGAGTACCGCCGGCCGGCCATGCCGGGGTCGCTGGCTCTCGTCGACGCCCTGCGGGCCGACGGGCACGCGGCGGTCGTCTCGGGCGCGGGCCCGACCGTGCTCGTGCTCACCACCGGCAGCACCGACCTCACGTCGTACACCCCGGACGGCTGGGCCTGCCGGCCGCTCGCGATCGCCGCTGACGGTGTCCTCCTCCGTCGACCCGCGGGTTCCTGACCGTCGACCCGCGGGTTCTGGACCGTCGACCCGCGGGTTCTGGACCGTTCGACGGTGATGCCGCGATGCCCCTCGACGGGTGCTATCGTGACGTTGCCTCCGGGCGGCGACACAGCTCTCAGAAGCTGGCCCACAGCCCGCGCACCCCTCCCCTCCACGGCGAAGCCGCATGCTCGAACTCTGAGCAGCCGTCCGCCGGCGGAGAGGCACCAAACCCAGTGGCATCCGGCACTCAGTCGGACGCTCTGATACGTGGAAGGACCTCACGTGACCGACACCATCGAATCCACCCCCGCGGACGCGTCCGGCGGCTCTGCCGACGGCGCGGCGTCTGCGAAGAAGAAGAAGTCGGGCGGACTCAGCTCCATGCTGCTGGCGGACCTGAAGTCCATGGCCGGCGGACTCGGCGTCCGTGGCGCGGGCTCGATGAAGAAGGCGCAGCTGGTCGACGCCATCAAGGCTGCTCAGGCCGGCGGGAACGGTGCGTCGGGGTCGAACGGGCGATCGAGCAGACCGCAAGAGTCTGCCCCGGCGCAGCAGCCGGCGGAGCCGAAGGCGGTCGTCGAGAGCCCTCAGGGCTCCGACCGCGACGACCAGGATCACGACCGTCAGGATCAGGACCGTCAGGATCAGGACCGTCAGGACCGGGCAGACCGTGCGGACCGCAAGCAGGGCGGTGACCAGCAGGCCAAGGGCCGCCAGGACCGACAGGACCGACAGGACCGACAGGACCGTCAGCAGGGCGGAGGCTCCCAGGCCAAGGACCGTCAGCAGAGCGGCAGCCAGCAGGGCCAGCAGGGCCAGCAGGGCCAGCAGGGCCAGCAGGGCCAGCCAGAAGGCAAGGACGACGACGACGGGCAGGGCGGCAGCCGCCGCAGCCGGCGTCGCCGGGGCCGCGATCGTGGCACCCGTCCGCAGACCACCGGC
>DATBBE010000179.1:0-16964 GCA_036271155.1 Nocardioides sp.
CAGGTCGCCCAGCAGGTCGCGAGGAGCGAGAAGGACGCGCTCATCGCGGAGCTCGGGGCGGCGGGGGTCAGACACGATCCGAAGGGGATCGTCACGATCTTCCGCGATGCCGATGGGAGGATCGTCTGGCTGGAGAGGGGCAACTCGAGGGCCGGTCTGCAGCACGTGCTGTCGCACGCTGCAGACTTCGCCAGCAAGGGGGTCACGGAGGAGCGGATCCCAAGCCTGTTGCAGCGAGCGATCCAGGACGGAAGGATCATCGGTTACCAAGGTGACGGCGAAGGACGACCGATCTACGCGGTGGCGTTCCAAGGGCACGAGCTGAAGGTGGGCATCACGGTCAGTGACAACGGATTCATAGTGGGAGCGAACCCGGTCTCATGACGACGTACACGATGCTCAAGGTGATGGCTGACTGGAAGTGTTGGCCGCTGTGGCCCGTTCGTGCGGACGGTGGTTTGGAGAACCCCGACCCGCGAGAGCTTGGCCTGCCGGACGATCTCGCCGAGCGGGTCATCCGTTGGGGACGCACCTACGACTCGCGCATCGACCCCGAGGACTTCGAGGCCCCGCTCTTCGACAACCCCTCCGACGGGTCTGCCTTCGCCGAAGAGGGCCTCGGGCTCGCGCGCGAGGTAGCCGAGGCGGTAGGAGGCCGGTTCGGCCTGGTGCGCTTCTACTACCCCGAGGACGGCCGCATCGTTGACGTGAGCTGAGGAGCGGGGACCTCAGCCCGTCCTGGGACGCAGAGCCGGGTCGGGGCGGCGGTGCGCCGAAAGTAGAATCCGGTGCATGAGCAACGACTTCCCTCTCTTCGCGCTCTCGGAGGAGCACCGCGCGATCCGCGAGGCGGTCCGCGACCTGTGCGAGGCGAAGGTCGCGCCGTACGCCGCGGAGGTCGACGAGGAGGGCCGTTACCCCGAGGAGGCCGCCAAGGCCCTGCAGCAGGCGGACTTCCACGCGCCGCACGTGCCTGAGGAGTACGGCGGCGCCGGGGCCGACGCTCTGGCCACCGTGCTGGTGATCGAGGAGGTGGCCCGGGTCTGCGTGGCCAGCAGCCTGATCCCTGCGGTCAACAAGCTCGGGTCGCTGCCGGTGCTGATCAGCGGGTCGGAGGAGCTCAAGAAGAGCTACCTCACCAAGCTGGCTGCGGGGGAGGGTGGCTTCTCCTACTGCCTCTCCGAGCCGGAGGCCGGTTCCGACGCGGCCGCGATGAAGACCCGCGCGGTGCGCGACGGCGACTCGTGGGTCCTCGACGGGGTGAAGCGCTGGATCACCAACGCGGGCGTGAGCGAGTACTACACCGTGATGGCGGTGACCGACCCCGAGCAACGCAGCCGGGGGATCTCGGCGTTCGTCGTGGAGAGGTCCGACGAGGGCGTCACCTTCGGCGCCAAGGAGAAGAAGCTGGGCATCAAGGGCAGCCCGACCCGCGAGGTCTACCTCGACCATGTCCGCATCCCGGCCACGAGGATGATCGGCGAGGAGGGCACGGGGTTCGAGACCGCCATGAAGACCCTCGACCACACCCGGGTCACGATCGCCGCCCAGGCGGTCGGGGTGGCCCAGGGGGCGCTGGACTTCGCGCTCGGCTACGCCCAGGAGCGCCAGCAGTTCGGTCACCCGATCGCTGAGTTCCAGGGCCTGCAGTTCTTGTTGGCCGACATGGGGATGAAGGTCGAGGCGGCGCGACAGCTCACCTATGCCGCGGCCGGGCGGTCCGAGCGCGGCGACGCCGACCTCACCTTCTTCGGCGCGGCGGCGAAGTGCTTCGCCTCGGACGTCGCGATGGAGGTCACCACGAACGCCGTGCAGGTGCTCGGCGGATACGGCTACACCCGCGACTATCCGGTCGAGCGGATGATGCGCGACGCCAAGATCACCCAGATCTACGAGGGCACCAACCAGGTGCAGCGGATCGTGATGGCCCGGCAGCTGCTCGCGGGCGTGCAGTCCGAGCTCTGAGTCGAAGTGTTCTGAGGCCGAGCTCTCAGGCCCGAGCTCTCAGGCCCGAGCTCTCAGGCGGCGTGCGTGGCGGGCGACTGGATCTCGCCCTCGACGATCCAGCGAGCCTCGAGGTGCTCGCGCCCCTCGGAGTCGGTGACGATGATCCACCGCTGGATCAGGGCTGGTCGGTCTTCCTTGCGCATGGTCATCTCCTTCACGTTCATCGCTCGTTCATCTGACGTTCACTTTACACCATCCTCCCCACTCTCCGGGTCCGTGCGCCGGCTGTCATCGGCATTTCCTCCACTCGGGCGCGTGTTGAGCGCGGAAATGTCGACAACTCCTCCACCTCCTGTGTGTCTCTGCGTGTCGAAAGGCCTCGGAAGGGGGTATCTGGTGTGTCCCCACTCTGCCGAGCAGCACGCCTCGCGTCCGTCAGGTGCCCGACACTTCGCGCAGGCTTCTGCCGGGGCAGCACAATGGGCGCGTGACCGACACGAAGACCGGCACCCCGACCGACACGAAGACCGGCACCCCCCGATGACGGCGTACGACGTCGCGCGGGTGCGCGCCCACTTCCCCCAGCTCGGCGAAGGTGACGGGCTTGGAGCCGCCCACTTCGACGGCCCCGGCGGCACCCAGACGCCGGAGGTGGTGGCACGAGCGGTCTACGACACGCTCGTCGGGCCGCTGGCCAACGACGACTCCGTGACGGTGGCCGAGCGCAACGCCGGTGAGGCCGTGACCGGGGCCCGCGCGGCGATGGCCGACCTGCTGAACGCCGACCCGCGCGGAGTCGTGTTCGGCCGGTCGATGACCCAGCTGACGATGGACCTGGCCCGCACCCTCGCGCAGGGGTGGGGCCCCGGCGACGAGGTGGTGGTGACCCGCCTCGACCACGACTCGAACGTGCGGTCGTGGGTCATCGCGGCCGAGCGGGCCGGCGCCACGGTGCGCTGGCTCGACCTCGACCCGGCGACCGGAGAGCTCGGCGACGTGGCGGAGGTGCTGAGCGAGCGCACCCGTGTCGTGGCCGTCACCGCGGCCTCCAACCTGATCGGCACCCGGCCCGACGTCCCCGCGATCGCCGCCGCCGCCCACGAGGTCGGGGCGATGCTGCACGTCGACGGCGTCCACTACACCGCCCACGTAGCGCCCGACATGGTCGCGCTCGGGGCCGACACCTTCGTGTGCTCGCCGTACAAGTTCCTCGGGCCCCACTGCGGGGTCCTCGCCGCGCGGCCCGAGATCCTCGAGCCGCTGCGTCCGGACAAGCTCTTGCCGGCCAGCGACGAGATTCCCCAGCGCTTCGAGCTCGGCACGCCGGCCTACGAGCTGCTCGCGGGGACCACCGCGGCGGTCGACTTCCTCGCCGGCCTGGTCCCGGGAGCCGGGTCTCGCCGCGAGCGGCTCGTGACGTCGTACGCCGCCCTCGAGGCGCACGAGGACCGGCTGCGGAGTCGGATCGAGCGGGCGCTGACCGAGCGCGAGGACGTCACCCTCCACTCGCGGGCCTCGCGACGCACGCCGACCCTCCTCGCGACGTTCGCCGGCCACGACCCGCAGGACGTACGCCGCCACCTGGCCGACCACAGCATCAACGCGCCGGCCGGGTCGTTCTACGCCTACGAGGCGTCGCGCCGACTCGGTCTCGGCGACGAGGGCGGCCTGCGGATCGGGCTCGCGCCCTACAACGACGACCGCGACGTCGACCGCCTGCTCGAGGCGTTGGGGGAGTACCTCACCCGTGCCTGAGCAGGAGCTGCATCCGGCGGTGCGGGTGCAGCCATCAGAGATCGCCGGGCGAGGCCTGTTCGCCACCGAGGGCCTCTCCTCGGGGTCGGTGGTGCTGCGACTGGCGGGCGGGAGCGGTCGGGTCGACGGGCTCGGAAGCAGCTTCCCCAACCACTGCTGCGACGCCAACCTCGGCTGGCTCGACGAGCTCACCCTCGTGACGATGACCGACGTCGCGGCCGGGGCCGAGCTGGTCACCGACTACGCCATGAGCATCGTCGAGCCTGAGTGGCTCCTGCGCTGCCACTGCCCCAGCTACCGCTGCCGACAGATGGTCGAGGGCACCGACTGGAGGATCCCCCAGCTCCAGGCGCGGTATGACGGGTGGTGGGCGCCGCACGCCCAGCGGCTGGTCGATGCCAGCCGCAGGGCCTCGGCGGATCCCGGCTGAGGCCTACTCGACCGCGAGCGACACCTCGGTCGACTTCACCAGGGCGGTGACCTTGCTGCCCTCGGTCAGGGCGAGATCCTCGACCGCGTCGCGGGTGATCGACGACGTGATGATGCCGCCCTCGTCGAGCTGGATGCGCACCACCGCCATCGCCTCGCCGAGGGTCACCGAGACGACGGTGCCGGGCAGCTGGTTGCGTGTCGAGAACCTCATGGCGCCATCGAACCCGTCCCAGGGTCCGGCCACAAGACCCCTCCGGGCACCAGACCCCTCCCGGGCCGAGATATTCCTGACCTGAGACCTTCCTGGGCCGACAGGACCACCCGACCGGCCTAGTGGCCCCAGACGGCACGCGCGCCGGCGTCACCGGTCAGGACGACCAGCACCAGCACCACCAGGGCGGCCACCGGTAGGAGCACGACGAGCGGCACGGACAGCAGCCGTACCCCACCGCGGTCGCCGCGGTCCGGCAGGGGGCTCTGGTGGGGGAGCGCCCACCAGGCCACCACGACCAGGCCCGCCAGGGCCCACATCGCTGTCTGCAGCAGACCCGCCCAGTGCTCGTGGGTTCTGATCAGCGCCGTGTTCTCGTGCAGGGAGGTCTTCAGCTGGTCGCCGGTCATGGCCGCGAGCTGGACCGCGCCGGCCGCGACGACGGCGAGGACGAGAGCCGGAGTCCGGGTCTGCCACCGCCGCCGCGGCCACACGGCGTACGCACCGGCGAACACGGCCGCGAGCGGCACCAGGACCACGGCCGCGTGCACGACCAAGGGATGGGCGGGGATCCCGTTCACCGTCATCACGACCCCGACGCTAGGGATCGCGACCTGATCGGAACCTGACCGTCGCCGACAGAGCCGGGTCGCGGGGTTCCCCCCAGACATCCCGCGACCCGGCCCGGCGCCGGCGGTGCGGCGCTCTCCGTACGGGGCCGGGTGCGCTGTTCCCCCGAAGCAGCGTCCCCGGCCCTCTGTGCAATCAAGAGACGTCGTCGCCGACCCTGATACACCGGCCCACGAGAAAGTCCGTGGCCTCCGACGGGCGGGCCTGACCGAGTCAGACGAGGAACGGCGTCAGACCAGGAAGCGGGCGTCAGACCAGGAAGGGCGGGGTCACGAAGGGCGGCGCCGCGGCGGCGTCCCGACGGCTGTCCTGCGGCAGCAGCCACAGCCGTACTTCGCCGCGCATGGCGGACGGGAACTCGAAGCGGCCGTCGCGGTCGGCGTACGCGCTCTGCCGCGTGTGCGCCAGCGCATCGCCCTGCGGACCGAGGAACACCCGCAGCGGCAGGGTGGGGACGACCCAGCCGTCGACCCTCCGCGCCCCACCGTCGCCGTCGCTGATGCGGACCAGGACGCGGTACGTCGAGCCGGCGAACTCCAGGGCCACCGTGGAGCTGGTGTCCGGCTCGCCGGCCTGGCGGGTGCCCACCCGGGTGTCGACCTGCTGCACCAGCGTGAACAGCTCGAACTCGGTCTCGAGATCCTGCACCGCCAGCCGCGCGAGCACGCCGTCCGCCAGGTCGGCCGGGGCCGGGTCGAGGTCGGCGTAGAGGTCCGCGAGGGACTGCAGGAGGTCGTCGTCGGAGCTGTTCATGCCAGCTCCGCCAGCTCGGCCCGCAGCTTGTCCAGACAACGGCGACGGGTCGGGCCGATGCTGCCGATCGGCATGTCGAGAGTCTCCGCGACCGACGAGTAGTCAGGACGAGGCTCCCAGGCGACGATCCGGAGCAGCCTCTGGCATCGCTCGGGCAGCCGCGTCAGGGCCTCCCACATCAGCGCCTTCTCGTCGTTGCTGACGACCTCTGACTCCGGGGACGACTCCGGTGGCATCCGCGCGGCCAGCACGTCGTCGTCGACAGGGCGGATGCGGGTGGCGGCCTTGCTGACCCGCCAGGCCTCGCGCCGGGCGGAGGTGCAGAGCCAGCGCGTGATGGCCTGGGGGTCCCGCACGGAGTCGGCCGAGCGCACCAAGGTGAGCCAGGTGTTCTGGATGACGTCCTCGGCGGTCTCACGGTCGAGCCCCGTGGCGCGGACGACGTGCCACAGGACCGGGCTCATCAGCGCGACGAGCTCGTCGAGGGCGGCGTCCTCGCCGGTGCGCCAGCGCCGGAACGCGTCCGTCGCGGCGTCGTACAGCGCCGAGGACGTGGGTCCTCCTTGTGCGCCGTGCGTGGCCATCACACCCCTACAGGAGACGCGCCCGAACGGTCCTGATACCTGGATCAACAGTGGATCAACTCGGCCTGAACTTACCGCGCGCGTCGGCGTCCCGTCATGCCGATGTGACCCGACGACCCGCCGGAGACGGGCCGGCGACGGGTCCAGCCACGGGTCGTCGGCCACGTCGAACCCGGACTTCTGCCCCTTCGACCCCGGAGAAGTGACCCCTCGACCCCGGAGAAGTGACCCTTCGCGGGACGGGGTCAGCGAAGGGCGAACAGGACCAGGCACGCGCCGCCGGCCGCCAGGCAGTACCACCCGAAGGGGCGCAGGGTGTTGGTGTGCACCCAGCGGGTCAGCCAGCGGATCGAGACGTAGGCGCCGACCCCGGCCAGCAACGACCCCACGAGCACCTGCGGCCGGATCCCGTCGCCGAGCGGTCCGAGCAGGTCCGGCAGCTTCAGCACCCCTGCCGCCAGGATCACCGGAGTGGCGAGCAGGAACGAGAACCGGACCGCGTCGTCTCGGCGCAGGCCGGCCCGCATGCCGGCGGCCGTGGCGATGCCGGAGCGGGAGATCCCCGGGCCTAGGGCGAGCACCTGCAGGCTGCCGATGGCCAGCGCCCGGGTGAACGGCATCCGCGACAGCCGCGCGTCCGCGGCGACGTCGGTGTCCTCGTCGGTGTCCTTCTCGGTGTCCTCGTCGGTCGCGGCTTTGTGGTCGGTGGGCGTGGTCCGTCCGGCGTACCACTCGATGGTCAGCAGGATGACCCCGTTGACCATCAGGAAGCATGCCGCCGGAACCGGGCGACCCAGGTGGGTCCGCAACCAGTGCTCGAAGACCAGCCCGACCAGGCCGACCGGGACGGTGCCCACCACCAGCTGCCAGATGAGGCGCTCGTCGGGAGTCGAGAGGCGGCGGTAACGCACGCTGGTGACGAGCCCGCCGGCCAGCCGCACCCAGTCGCGCCGGTAGAACACGAGCAGGGCGAGCGCGGTGGCCACATGGGTCCCGACGATGAAGGCGAGGTACGGCGACTCCGGAGCCGAGACGTCGAGGTCGCGCGCCCAGCTCCCGCCCAGGACGGCCGGGAGCAGGACGCTGTGACCGAGGCTGGAGACCGGGAACAGCTCGGAGACACCTTGCACGACCCCGACGACGACGGCCTCAAGCCAGCTCAGGTGATGCACGCGTGGCCTTCCGGGCTCCTTGGTGGAGCCTTCCTGGATCGAGGGCGGTCAGGGCGCGACCGGACCCGGTCATCGTGGCCCCGGCTACCTGACCAGTGCCTGACCAACACCCGACCGCCACCGGACCCCGGCCACCAATGTCATGTACCTTGATTGACATTCCAATGATTGATTCACTCATAGACCCACTACAGGCCCCACCACAGGAGAGCACATGCCACACCAGCCCCCCGCCTCGGGCAACGTCGCGGTCGTGGTCGGCAACCCCAAGCCCGGATCGCGCACCCGCGACGCGGCGGTCCACGTCGCCCGTGAGGTCGCCGGCCGCGAGCCGGACCTGGTCGTCGACCTCGCCGAGCTCGGCGTCCGTCTGCTCGACTGGTCCGACGCCGAGGTGGCGCGGCTGGTCGCCGACGTGGGTGACGCCGACCTCGTCGTGGTCGCGTCGCCGACGTTCAAGGCGACGTACACGGGCGTCCTGAAGCTGTTCCTCGACCGGTTCGCCGCCGGGACCGGTCTCTCCGGAGTCGCCGTGCCCCTGATGCTCGGGGCCGGCCCCGCGCACGCCCTCGCCCCCGAGCTCTCCCTGCGACCGTTGCTCTCGGAGCTCGGCGCTGTCGTTCCGGTGCGGGCGCTCTACGTGCTCGACTCCCAGTACGACCGTCCCGAGGCCTACGCCGACTGGCTGTCCGTCGCGCGGCCGGTGCTGCGGTCGTTCCTCGGCCGCCCCCATCTCGAAGGAGTCTCGTGACCGCAACCGTGACCGACCCAGTGATCGACCCAGTGATCGACCCGCACACCCTCCGAGCGGCCTACGGCGCCTTCCCCAGCGGGGTGGTGGCCGTCGCGGCCCAGGTACGCGGCCACCTGTCCGGGATCGCCGCCAGCTCGTTCACCTCGGTGAGCCTGGACCCGCCGCTGGTGTCGTTCTCGGTCGCCTCGACCAGCAACACCTGGCCGACCCTGCGGGAGGCCGCCCATCTGGGCATCAGCGTGCTCGCCGACCACCACGACGTGGTCTGTCGGCAGCTCGCCGGCCCGGCCGACGACCGGTTCGCCGGCCTCCCCTTCCGCTCGACCGGCGAGGGTGCCGTGCTGCTCGACGAGGCGGTCGCGACGTTCGACTGCACGATCCACCAGGAGATCGAGGCCGGTGACCACCTGATCGTGGTGCTCGCGCTGCACCGCGTGGCGGACGGCGGCGGCTCCTCCCCGCTGGTCTTCCACCGCAGCGGCTTCAAGAAGCTGTCGGTCGACGACCTCGACCAGACCAAGCTCGACGGCCGGATCAACGGCAAGGAGGTCGACGCGGCCTGAGGCCGGCCGAGCCTCGTCTCAGGTCATCCGCCGCCACGCCCGCGTCCGGCCAGGATCGCGGCCGTCGGCGGGATCAGCGCTGCGACCACGCTCATCCCCACCGCGACCGGGATCGACCAGAAGCGCACGACGTTCCACGCCAGGACGATCAGGGCGACGCAGGTGCCCATCATCCAGAAGTACGTCTTGCGGGCCGAAGGGCTGCTCATCGCCGGTGGCACCCCCCATCCGGATGTGGTGCCGGGTGCGAAGATGGGACGTGTTGACGGAAGGACGGGCAGGGGTAGGGGCGCGGACGTGGGGACGGACGCCGACGCGGCTGCCGACCCCTGGGTAAGGAGGAGCGTCGACGATGGCCGACGACGGGCGTGAGCAGGCGGGCGACTTCGCCGAGATGGCGCTGCGGCTGCACGACGAGGACACCCTCGAAGGCACCATCGAGCGGGTGCTCGAGTTCGCGGTGCGCGAGCTCGACTGCTCCTACGCCGCGGTGGTCTTCGCACAGGCCAAGGAGAAGGTCGAGACGGTCGCGGTCACCGATGACCTGGTCGGCGGCCTCGGCGTCGTCCAGCTCGAGACGGGGGAGGGGCCCGACCTCGACGTGATCCGCTTCGGCCGCGGCATCGTCGTCCACGACACCACTCTGGACGAGCGCTGGCCCGCCTGGGCGGCAGCGGCGTACGCCACCGGCGTGCGCAGCATCCTCGCGACCCCGCTGCAGACCGCCGAGGTGACGATCGGCAGCCTGGACTTCCACGACCTGCGGGTCGGCCACTTCACCGAGGACGACCTCGAGGTCGCCCGGGTGCTGGCGCGACATGCCGCCGTCGCCCTCGATGCCGCCCGCGACCACGACAACCTCTGGCGCGCGATCGGCTCGCGGCACCTCATCGGGCTGGCCCAGGGCATCTTGATGGAGCGCTTCGCCATCGACACCGACGAGGCGTTCGCGGTGCTGAGGCGCTACTCCCAGGACGGCAACGTCAAGCTGCACACGGTGGCCCAACGCGTCGTCGCGAGCCGACGCCTGCCCGAGCGCGACTGAGCGCCTGCGGCGGCCCGGCCGTTTCGATCTCGGCAAGGGGGGCACGGGGCCTGATGTCCCGCCTCGTGCGGGCGCGGGCCCTCTGGTTGAACAGCCAGCCGGAGGGTTCCTCACGTGACCATCCTCCGCCCGCGTGCCAACTGTGCAGCCGGCCGCTCACCGCGACGCATCCGCGCGAAGTCGACCATCACCGTGCCGGGCGCGGGTAGCCCAGCGCCGCTTCTCGAGGTCGTCAAGGGCAAGGTGCCGAAGGGCATGAAGGTCACGAAGAAGGCCGGGGTCCTCACGATCTCCGGCACGCCGAAGGTGACCTCGCTCGGCAGGCGCACGCTCACGCTGACGGTCACCAACGCGACCGGCAGCGTCACGCGCATGCTGACGATCGTCGTGAAGAGAGCCTGAGCGCCGTCCAGGCTGAGCCCGGCTGAGCCTGGCCCGCGCGCGCATGCCTCGTCGGGTGCCCGGGTACGTCGCTAGCCGCACACCCCTGCGGCTACCGAGGAGCGGACATGGCGAGCGGCGTCGAGACCGGTCAGATCACGACCGACATCCCCGCGAGGCTCGACCGGCTGCCATGGAGCCGCTGGCACTGGATGATCGTTGCTGGCCTGGGCACGGTCTGGATCCTGGACGGCCTCGAGGTGACCATCGTCGGCTCGATGAGCGACGCCCTCCGCCCGCACAGCACGGGCATCGGGCTGAGCAGCTGGGGAGTGGGCTTCGCTGGTGCGATCTACGTCGCCGGTGCCTGCCTCGGCGCCCTGTTCTTCGGCCAGCTCACCGACCGCTTCGGGCGCAAGAAGCTCTTCATGACCACGCTCGGCGTCTACCTGCTCGGCACGGTGCTCACGGCGTTCTCGATGAACCCGATGTGGTACTTCGCGTGCCGGTTCCTCACCGGCACGGGCATCGGGGGTGAGTACGCCGCCATCAACTCCGCCATCGACGAGCTGATCCCGGCGAAGTACCGCGGGCGTGTCGACGTCGCGATCAACGGCTCCTTCTGGGTCGGTGCCGCAGGCGGGTCACTCCTCACGATCCCGCTGCTCGACCCGACGGTCCTTGACGCCTCGATCGGCTGGCGGCTCGCTTTCGGCCTCGGCGCGATCCTCGCGCTGGGCGTCCTGTTCGTCCGCCGCAACGTGCCGGAGAGCCCACGCTGGCTGTTCATCCACGGCCGCGAGGCCGAGGGCGAGAAGGTCGTCCGAGACATCGAGGCGACCATCGCCGACGAGACAGGGGCGGACCTGCCAGAGGTCGAGGACACGATCACGATCCGGCAGCGACGCACGATCCCGATGACACTGATCGCGCGGACGGTGTTCACGCTGTACCCGAAGCGGACGGTGCTGTGCCTGTCGCTGTTCGTCGGGCAGGCCTTCTTGTACAACGCGTTCTTCTTCACCTACGGCGACACGCTGAGCACGTTCTTCGGCGTCACCCAGACCGGCTACTACCTAGCCGTCTTCGCGGTGAGCAACTTCATCGGGGCACTCGCGCTGAGCCCGCTCTTCGACCGGTGGGGCCGGGTCCGGATGATCACCGGCACGTACGTCGTCTCCGGGGTGCTCCTGGGTGTCACGGGGCTCATGCTGGGCAGCCTCGACGCCAAGACCCTGACCCTGATGGGCGCCATCGTGTTCTTCTTCGCGTCGGCCGGGGCGAGCGCGGCGTACCTCACCGCGAGCGAGGTGTTCCCGATGGAGACCCGCGCACTGTGCATCGCGTTCTTCTACGCGGTCGGCACCGCGCTCGGTGGCATCACCGGCCCCCTTCTCTTCGGGAAGCTGCTCGACAACGCGTCGGCCGACAAGGACATCACGGGCATCGCCGTCGGCTACTTCCTGGGAGCGGTGCTGATGATCGGCGGCGGGCTCGTCGAGGCGTTCCTCGGTGTCCGTGCCGAAGGTCAGTCACTGGAGAGCATCGCCCAGCCGCTGACCGCCGAGGAGTCCGACTCCGGCGGTGCGCAGCCCGCTGCGGCCACCGCCTGACGAGGGCGGGTTCAGCTGTGTTACGAGCGTGATGAAGGAGGGCAGGTGGGCGAGGCTCGCACGCCCCTAGGGGTGTGCACGGTGCCTCTTCGGCGGTGATAGACCGGTGGGTGAGTGGTTGAAACCCCCTGCCACAACCGTTCTGCAGCCCCGACTTCGAAGGCGGTCTCGTGGCTACCATCGTGTCCGAAGCCCTCCCCGATCCACTCCCCGATCCCGAGGAGCTCGCCCATCTGTCCCGCCGCGAGGCGACCGCGCGACTGCTGGCACGCGCGGCGATCGCCGAGGAGGACGAGAGGCGGGCTCTCGAGGACCAGATCGTCGAGCTCAACGTGCAGGTCGCCATCGACGTGGCGCGGCGCTACCGCTCGCGCGGAGTCGCGATCGAGGACCTCGAGCAGGTCGCGTGCCTGGGTCTGGTCAAGGCCGCGCGAGGCTTCGACCCCGAGCGCGCCACCGACTTCCTCAGCTATGCCGTGCCGACGATCCGCGGTGAGGTACGCCGCTACTTCCGCGACCACGGCTGGACCGTGCGGCCGCCGCGCTCGGTGCAGCAGGCCCAGTCCCGGATCACGGCCGTCGAGTCCGACCTGTGCCAGGAGCTCGGACGCTCCCCGCGGCCCAGCGAGATCGCCGACCGCCTCGACCTCGACCTCGGTCTGGTGGTCGAGGCGCTGGGAGCCAACGGCTGCTTCTCCCCGACGTCGCTCGACGCCACGGCTGTCGAGGGAGACACCGGCATCGGCGACCGCCTCGGCGACGACGACGCGTCGTTCGAGGGGGCCGAGGCGCGGGTGGCCCTGAAGCCGCTGCTGGCCCACCTGGACCGGCGCGAGCGGATCATGCTCGAGATGCGGTTCTTCAAGGGCGCGACCCAGTCGGAGATCGGTGAGGTGCTGGGCATCACCCAGATGCAGGTCTCCCGCCTGCTCTCGGCACTCCTGGCCCGGCTGCGCGACGATCTGGGCCCGCTGACCTGAGGTTCGGCCCGGGTCCCGTCCGAGCCAGGTCTTGTCAGGGCCCAGGTCTCGTCAGGGCCCAGGTCTCGTCAGGGTCGGGTCGCGTCTAGCCTGGCGCCGTGACGCCGGAGGAGATCGCGCAGCGCAGTGCCGCGGCGATGTGGGCCTCCGACCGGGCCAGTCAGGGGCTCGAGATGAGCCTCGACGCCGTCGGTCCCGGCACCGCGACGCTGTCGATGACCCTGCGCGACGACATGGTCAACGGCCACGCGATCGGGCACGGTGGCTATACCTTCACCCTGGCCGACAGCGCGTTCGCCTTCGCCTGCAACTCCTACAACCGGGTCACCGTCGCCGCCGGCGCGGAGATCCGCTTTCGTCGCCCGACCCGCCTCGGCGACCGGCTCGTGGCCACCGCCACCGAGCGGGAGCGGGCCGGCCGCGACGGCGTGTACGACGTGCTGGTCACCGTGGGCGTCGAGGTCGTCGCAGTCTTCACCGGCCGGAGCAAGGAGATCGGCGGCGCCCTCTTCGACGGCTGACCCCTACCCGTTGACCCGCGGGTTCTGCCCGTTGACCCGCGGAATCCGACCAGCAGGTCGGCAGAAACCCGCGGCTCGACCGGCAGAAACCCGCCGCTCGACCGGCAGAAACCCGCGGCTCAACGGGAGGTCAGGTGTAGCGCGCCGCCGTGCGCCGCGCGAGGTCGGCGACGTGGTCGCGCAGCTCCGGTGGCGAGACCACCTCGACGTGCGGGCCGAGCGCGAGCACCTCGATCGCCATCCCGGACACCGAGCGCATCCGACAGGTGCCCGTGACCCAACCGCCGTCGGGACTCTCGCCCTCGGTCGGTCGCACGCGCAGGGGCTGGAGGTAGCCGAGGATCGCCGCCACCCGTCGCCCCTCCTCGGTGATCCGGACCGTCATCCGACCCGTGCCACCGCGCCGCGGGCCCGGGCGGAGCCAGACCTCCGCCGGGAGCGTCGTGGCGTATCCCTCGAGCAGCTGGAATCCGCCGCCCGGCCCGCGCACGGCGTACACCGGCACGCCGGAGCCGGAGAGCACGTCGAGGTCGCGCAGGATGGTCCGCTCGCTCACCTCGAGCCGCTCGGCCAGGGCAGCCGCTGTGGTCCGGCCCTCGCGGCCGAGGATCGAGACCAGGCTGATCAGCCGACCGGCACGCACCGGCCCAGGATGACGGCCTTCGGAATTCATGACAAGTGATGTCAGGTACAGGCTCTAGCGTGGACGACGAACCATCACCGTGACGAGGGAGCAGACCATGGACGTCGAAGGCGACGGCACCCGAGAGGACCCGTGGATCCTGACGACACCGCCGGGATCCTCTGAGTTCGAGGCACACCGCGACCCCCACTCCGACCCGCCGGCACTCGTCGTACAGGTCGGCGCGACCCAGCTGCGCTATCACCTGAGCTGCGTCGACGACCTGCACGCCATGCTCGTCGCGCGGGGCGACTGGGTGCCGCTCGGCAACGCCGACGAGCAGAAGGACGCCAAGCCCGACACCGTCGAGGCTTGGGGGCGGGCGCCCGACAACCCGGTCGGCGGCTGGTACGGGCTCAAGAAGGGCCTACGCGGACGGTTCGGCACCTACGTGCCGCCCGTGCTCGAAGCGCTCGGCCTCGCCGAGGTCGAGCACAACGCCCGGAACAACCGTATGCGGGGGCTCTAGACAGAGGCCTTAGATTCGCCGCATGAGCGGAGAGCTCCCGACGTTCGACCGCGCCGAGCTCGAGCGGCTCCAGCTCGAGCGGCTTCGGGACACGCTGTCACGGGTCTACCTGCACGTGCCGCACTACACCCGTGCCTTCGACGAGGCCGGCGTCCATCCCGGCGACCTGACCTCACTGGCAGACCTGGCCCGCTTCCCGTTCACCACCAAGGCCGACCTCCGGGCGAACTACCCCTTCGGGATGTTCGCCGTGCCGCGCGAGCAGGTGAACCGCGTCCATGCCAGCAGTGGTACGACGGGGAAGCCCACCGTGGTCGGGTACACCCGCGACGACCTCGACACCTGGGCCGACCTGATGGCTCGGTCGATCCGCGCGGCGGGCGGCCGTCCGGGCGACGTGGTCCACGTGGCCTACGGATACGGGCTGTTCACCGGCGGGCTCGGGGCGCACTACGGCGCCGAGCGGCTCGGCTGCACGGTGGTGCCGGTCAGTGGCGGGATGACCGAGCGGCAGGCGCAGCTGATCGTCGACTTCCGGCCCCGGATCATCATGGTGACCCCGTCGTACTTCCTGTCGATCCTCGACGAGCTGGAGGCGCAGGGGGTCGACCCGAAGGAGACGAGCCTCGAGATCGGGATCTTCGGGGCGGAGCCGTGGACCGACGAGATGCGGCACGCCGTGGAGGCCCGGACCAGCCTGACAGCCGTCGACATCTACGGGCTCTCCGAGGTGATGGGCCCCGGCGTGAGCCAGGAGTCGGGTCAGACCCAGGACGGCCTCCACGTCTGGGAGGACCACTTCCTGCCCGAGATCGTCGACCCGCTGACCCTCGAGCCGGTCGCCGACGGCGAGGAGGGCGAGCTGGTCTTCACCAGCCTCACCAAGCAGGCGATGCCGGTCATCCGCTACCGCACCCGCGACCTGACCCGCCTGCTGCCCGGCACGGCGTACCCGGCGTTCCGGCGGATGCAGAAGGTCACCGGCCGGACCGACGACATGATGATCGTGCGCGGGGTGAACGTCTTCCCCACGCAGGTCGAGGAGCAGATCCTCGCCGTGGCCGGGCTCGCCCCGCACTACACGTGCGTGCTGACGCGGCCGGGCAACCTCGACGAGCTCACCGTGCGGGTCGAGTCGCTGCGCGAGGACGACGCCGGCTCCGCGACGCTCGGCGGCGCACTCGCCGAGCGGGTCAAGAGCCGGATCGGGGTGACCGCGCGGATCGAGGTCGTCGCGCCCCACACCCTCGAGCGGTCCACCGGTAAGGCCCGCCGCATCGAGGACCGCCGCGGCCGGTAGTACGGATCAGCGCAGCCCGGTACACCGTGTCATGTCTCCGTGTCATGTCTCCGGCGGGACGCGCCACCTGATCCGTACTATCGCGAGGTCGGCAGGCCGGACTGGGTGCAGAGGGACTTGCCGATGTCTGAGGTCTTGTCCTCGCGGATCAGCTTGAACATCTCCTTGGAGCGCGTGGGGTCGAGGTGAACCTGGAGGTCGCTGATCGGCACCACGCAGTTCAGCTTCGCGTGCGTCATACCCCAGGCGAAGCGGGCGGTGCCGAAGGCGCTGAGGCCCTTGTCGACCTTGAGGCTGTCGGCGGCCGACATGTTCAGGCTCCAGTAGCGGAAGGGGTTCAGGATCGTCCACGGCGACAGCGCCTTGTGCCCGACGGCGTTGACGACCTGGCGTTGCTGCCCACCGCGGGCGATGTCGCCGAGCTTGGGGTCGGCGTGCCGGGAGCGTGCGTAGGCCAGGGCCACACGCCCGTTGGCGTGCTGGCAGCCCTTCTTGACGTGGAGGTTGGCCAGCTTGTCGTCCATGTTGTGGCTGGGACAGATCGTGATGCCACCGACCGCGTCGACGACGTTGACGAAGCCGCCGAAGCCGATCTCGACGTAGTGGTCGATCCGGATGCCGGTGAGGTTCTCCACGGTCTGGATCAGCAGCTTGGGGCCGCCGTAGGCGAAGGCGGCGTTGATCTTGGTGGTGCTGTGTCCCGGGATCGGGACCAACGAGTCGCGCGGGATCGACATCAGCAGGCTCGGGCCGGAGCCGTCGTGGAGCAGCATGATGGTGTCGGTGCGCTGACCTGAGTCGTTGCCGGTGTGCAGCTGCTTGCGCTGCGCGGCCGTCAGGCCCTTGCGCGAGTCGCTACCGACGATCAGGTAGTTGGTGCCCGGGGAGTCCGCAGGGCGATGGCCCGACGGCCACGGGTTGACCTGCGAGACGTTGTTCCAGGCAAAGAACGGAACGGCGATGAGGTAGACCAGCCACAGCAGGAGCAGCAGCCACAGGTAGCGCAGCCGGAACTTGGGGCGTCCGAGGCGACCGAGCCAGCGGCCCGCGCCCCCGCCGCCCTGGGCGGCAGGCGGAGCGCCGACGCGCGTCGGCGGAGGGGGTGGCGTCTCTCGCGGTGACCGTGCGGCCGTAGGTGCTGGCAGGTGTGTGGGTGCTGGTGTGGGTGCTGG
>DATBBE010000180.1:0-5632 GCA_036271155.1 Nocardioides sp.
CGTCGTGGTCGCGCGCAGTGCCGCCGCCGCACGAGACGCTGCGGAGCTCGTCGACGTGGAGTACGCCGAGCTGCCGGCCGCCCTGGACCTCAAGGAGGCAGCCGAGGACACCGTGCTCGCCCATCCCGACGCCGGCACCAACAAGTCGGCACTATGGGTCTTCGACTCCGGCGAGGCCGGCACGGGCGGCGACGTCGAGGCGGCGATCGAGAAGGCCCGCGGCGACGGCATCGTGATCGAGCGGGAGTACCGCCAGCAGCGGCTGATCCCGGCGTTCATGGAGCCGCGCTCGGTGGTCGTCGACCCCACCGGCGAACAGCTGACGATGTGGTCGGCGACCCAGATCCCGCACATCCTGCGGTTCGCGCTCGCTGCCACGACCGGCGTACCGGAGTCCAAGATCCGGGTGATCGCCCCCGACGTCGGCGGCGGCTTCGGCGGCAAGCTCCAGGCAACCCCCGAGGAGTGGATCGTCTGGGCCGTCGCCCGCCGGATCCAGAAGCCGATCAAGTACACCGAGACCCGCAGCGAGAGCCTGCTGAGCGCCCACCACGGTCGCGACCAGTGGCAGAAGCTCACGCTCGCGGCCACCAAGGACGGCACGGTCACCGGTTTCAAGGTCGACCTGCTCGCCGATCTCGGGGCGTACGTCGCCATCGTGGGCGGCGGCGTCCCGGTGCTGGGCGCGTTCATGTTCAACGCGATCTACAAGTTCCCGGCGTACCGCTTCTCCTGCCAGACCGTGCTCACCAACAAGGCGTGGACCGACGCCTACCGCGGAGCCGGACGGCCCGAGGCGACCTACGGCATCGAGCGGATGATGGACGAGCTCGCCGTCGAGGTCGGCGTCGACCCCCTCGACATCCGTGAGAAGAACTGGATCAAGCACGAGGAGTTCCCCTTCACCACGGTCGCCGGCCTGACCTACGACTCCGGCAACTACGAGGCCGCCACGGCCAAGGCCAAGGAGATGTTCGGGTACGACGCGCTGCGCGCGGAGCAGAGGCAGCGGCGCGACGCAGGAGACCGGGTCCAGCTCGGCATCGGCATCTCGACGTTCACCGAGATGTGCGGGCTGGCGCCCAGTCGCGTCCTGGGCTCGCTCGACTACGGCGCGGGCGGCTGGGAGCATGCCGGCGTCCGGATGCTGGCGACCGGCAAGGTCGAGGTCGTCACCGGGTCGAGTGCGCACGGCCAGGGGCATGAGACGGCGTTCAGCCAGATCGTCGCCGACCGGCTGGGCGTCCCCTTCGAAGACGTCGAGATCCTGCACGGCGACACCCAGGTGGCCCACAAGGGCCTGGACACCTATGGCTCCAGGTCGCTGACGGTGGGCGGCGAGGCGCTGGTACGCGCCGCGGACAAGGTGATCGAGAAGGCCAAGCCGATCGCGGCCCACCTGCTCGAGGCCGACGTCGACGACGTCGACTTCTCCGCGGGCACGTTCTCCGTGAAGGGCACCGACCAGGGCAAGACCATCCAGGAGATCGCGCTCGCGACCTTCGCCGCGCACGACTACCCCGAGGGGATCGAGCCGAACATCGACGCGGAGTCGACGTACGACCCGGTCAACTTCTCCTTCCCGCACGGCACCCACCTGTGCGCAATGGAGGTGGACACCGAGACCGGCCAGTCGACGATGCGCAAGTACGTCTGTGTCGACGACATCGGCACCATCATCAACCCGCTCATCGTGGCGGGCCAGGTGCACGGGGGTCTCGTCCAGGGCATCGCCCAGGCCCTGTGGGAGGAGGCGATCTACGACGACTCCGGCACTTTGGTCAGCGGCTCCTTCGTGGACTACCTGCTGCCGACGGCGGCCGACACGATCTCCTTCGACATCGACCACACCACGAGCCCCTCGACCACGAACTCGCTGGGCACCAAGGGCGTCGGCGAGGCCGGCACGATCGCCTCGACGCCCGCCGTGGTGAACGCGATCGTCGACGCGGTCCGTCACCACGGTGTGAACGACATCCAGATGCCGTGCACGCCCGAGCGGGTCTGGAAGGCCATCAACACCTCGTCGCCGAAGGGCGGCGACACCGAGGCGGCTGCCATGCCGCACTTCGATGCTGACACGGAAGGAGCGGGCGCATGATCCCCGCTGCGTTCGACTACCTGGCGCCGACCTCGGTCGAGGACGCCCTCAGCGCGCTGTCCGAGCACGGCGACGACGCCAAGATCATGGCCGGCGGTCAGAGTCTGCTCCCGGTGCTCCGGATGCGACTCAACGCGCCGGAGGTCGTGATCGACCTGGGCCGGATCGAGAGCCTGCGCGGCATCCGAGAGGACGGTGACGCGCTGGTGATCGGTGCGCTGACCACGCATTCCGAGATGGTGACCAACGACCTGGTGCATCAGCACGCGCTGCTGCTGTCGAAGGCTGCGGCTGAGGTGGCCGACAACCAGATCCGGCACCGCGGCACGTTCGGCGGCTCGTGCGCCCACGCGGACCCGGCCGGCGACATGGGCTCGGCGGCGCTGGCGATGGATGCGGAGTTCGTGATCGCCGGACCTGGTGGGAGCCGTTCGGTGCCCGCGACGGAGTTCTTCGTCGACCTCTTCGAGACCGCGATCGGCGAGGACGAGATCCTCACCGAGATCCGGGTGCCGAAGAAGACCGGCTGGGGCGCCCACTACGAGAAGTTCGTGCGGGTCGCCCACCAGTGGCCGATCGTGGCGGTCGCCGCCACCGTCAGCGCCTCGGGGGGGACGATCAGCCAGGCGAAGGTCGGGCTGACCAACATGGGCTCCACTCCACTGCGGGCGACCGCGACCGAGGGTGCCTTGGCGGGCGCCGCGGCGACCGAGGACGGCGTACGCGCGGCTGTCGAGCAGGCCGCCGACGGCACGCGCCCGCCCAGCGACCTCAACGGCGACGCCGACTACCGCAAGCACCTCGCGACCGTCCTGACCCGGCGCGCGGTCCTGAAGGCCGCCGGCGCCTGACCGGCTGAGCCTCGCCTCCTGAGCCCTCGGCCCCGGAGCGTAGGTTCGAGCACGGACCACCATCGAGCAGGCAGGACACCGCATGGATCTCGAGCACACCTTCACCGTCCCGGTGGGCGTGGAGACGGCCTGGGCAGAGTTCCAGGACATCGCCTCGGTGGCCGAGTGCTTCCCGGGGGCGACCGTGGCCAGCGTCGAGGGTGAGACCTTCAGCGGCTCGGTGAAGGTCAAGCTGGGGCCGATCGCTCTCGTCTACAACGGGAGCGGCACCTTCACCGAGAAGGACGACGTCCACCATCGGTTCGTGGTCGACGCCAAGGGCAAGGACAAGCGCGGCAACGGCACCGCGGGTGCGCAGGTGACCCTGTCGATGGACGACCGCGGTGACTCCACCGAGGTCACGGTGCTCACCGACCTGGCGATCACCGGCAAGCCGGCACAGTTCGGCCGCGGCGTCATGCAGGACGTCTCCGACAAGCTGCTCGGCCAGTTCGTCGCCTGCCTGGAGCAGCGGCTCGGGAACACCGCCGGGGGAGCGGCGGCTCCCGCCGAGCCGGCGATTCCCGCCGAGCCGGCGATTCCCGCCGAGCCGGCGACTCCTGCCGAGCCGGCGACTGCCGCCGGCCCCGCGACGGCCGCGTCGGCGGCCGAGACGACCGCACCGCTGACGCCGGTCGCGCCACCTCCTGCCGCCACCCCGAGGGTCACGACACCGAGCTCGGCGCGCGGCTCGGACGACGCGCTCGACCTCGGGAGGACCGTGCTCCCCGTGCTGCTGAAGGCCTACTGGAAGCCGGTCGCGGCGGCGGCCGTCGTGGTGGTCGTCGTCGTGATCTGGCTGGTCACGCGCTGACGGTCGCTGCGGTGTCGACCGGCTGGTCGGGCGGCACGCCGTTCACCCCGGCCGGGAGCCGCCGCTCGAGGTACGTCGCGACGACGACGACCGCCCCGCATCCCAGCACCAGCTGGGCGATGTAGGCGGCGCCGTCGCCGTTGCCGATCAGCCAACCCGCGATCATGGGCGCCACGATCGCCGCGAGCGAGAACGCGGCGGTGCTGAGGGCGTTGTATCGCCCGCGGAGGTGGTCGGGCGCGAGGTCGTTGACCAGGGCGGGGATCGTCGGCTGCATCAGCGTCTCGCCGACGGCGAACACCGAGGCGCAGGAGGCCACCAGCACGGTCGCGCCGAAGGTGCCGGGCAGCAGCCCGGACGTGCCGAGCAGCAGCCAGGCGACGGCCCAGATCAGCGACATCACCATGATCACGCGGGTGCGGCGCCGACCCTCGATGCGACGGAGCACCACCAGCTGGAGCAGGACGATGACCAGCGTGTTGCACGCGTAGGCGAAGCCGAGTCCCCTGGTCGAGATGCGTCCGACCTCGCGAGCGAAGGCCTGCGTGCCGGCGTTCAGCTGGCTGTAGCCGACGTAGGACGAGACGAAGCTGAGCAGCATCACCATCCGCACCCCGGGCCGGCGCATCACCTGGAGGTAGGTCTCGGCCGGTGGTGGCTCCCCGTCGTGCACCGGACGCCCTGCCAGATGTCGCAGCGGAACGCTCAGCAGGAAGATCGCGGGCAGGAAGCTGAGGGCATCGGCGACGTAGATGGCCTGGAAGGTGATCGGGTGGTGGACGTCGACCACGAGGCCGCCGACGACGCCGCCGAGGCCGATGCCGAGGTTGAGCAGGGTGAAGTTGACCCCGAAGTAGCGCTGTCGGAGCCCGGACGGGACGATCGTCGCGATCAGGCTCTGGACCGCCGGCCACTCGACGCCGAAGGCGATGCCCTGGAGCACCACGGCGATCACCGCGATCGGCAGCGCCGAGGCGAAGGTGAGCGCCACGTCGGCCACCACCTCGAGGCACATCGTGAACAGCATCACGACGCGCGCGCCGTACTTGTCGATCACGGCTCCACCCGGACCGACCGCGAGGAAGCCCATCAGCGGGCCCAGCCCGATCAGCAACCCGACGTCGCCGAGCGAGAAGCCGCGGATCTCGTGGAGGTAGACCACCAGGAAGGGCAGCACCAGCCCGGTGCCGAGGAACTGCACGACCACGATGGACAGCAGCATCCGGCCTTCGCGCGGCAGGTCGAGCCAGAACGAGCGGAGGGTGGCTGGGGAGGTGGTGGCGGTCTCGGACATCGACTCGACTCTCCCAGGCAGCACCGACACTCCTCACCCGGTTTTCCTGCGCGTGGGTCGTGTCTTCGGTGGGGGGTCTCGTGACGGTGCTGGGCGCCTCCTCGACCAGCGGTGGCCGTGGTGGCGGGTGGGCTCAGTGGCGATGTGCCTTCTTGACCTCCACCTTCACCGAGACCTGGGTGGCCTGGCCGAGGTCGTCGGTGACGACGACGGTGACGTGGTAGCGACCGGCCTTCTGGTAGGTGTGCCGGGGGTGCAGCGACTTCCCCTTGGAGGAGTGACCATCGCCCCACCTCACGGTGACCGCGGCGACCTTGGTCCCGCCCAGGCGCGGGTGCACCTTCAGCCGGAGTCGCAGCGACTTGTGCGCGTGCCCGGCCGGGTGGCGGACCTTCAGGGAAGGGTTGGTGGCGGCGAACAGGGCGACGCCGGTCGGGGCACCGACGCCGCTGGGCCCGTCGAAGCCGATGGTGGCGTTGCACTCCGAGGACAGCGGTGGTGCGAGCGCGGGGTCGCTGTTGTTGCGGGGGAAC
>DATBBE010000181.1:0-4822 GCA_036271155.1 Nocardioides sp.
GCTCGTTCTGACACGACGGTGGGTGGGCGTGGGTCCGGTCAGGGGCGGCTCAGCCCTTGCAGGTCAGCGTCGGCGTCGCCCAGTCGCCGTGGTCATCCTGGTTGGTGTCGCCGCCGTCGCCGACGACGAGGTGCAGCACCTGCACGCCGGTCACGTCGACCTTGAGCGGGGTCGCCGCCTGGTGGCCCTTGATGACCGGGGTGGTGACGAGGTTCTTCCCGTCACCGGTGACGCTGAACGTCACGGTGCCGCCCCCGTTGGTCTCGTCGTCGATGCCGACGTCCGAGGTGAACGTCGTGCAGTTGCCACCGAGGTAGAGCGCGATGTCGCTGACCGAGTTGGTGCCGAACCCCTTCGCGTACGGGGTGCCGTTGATCGTCAGCGGCTTGCCGTCGCCGGCGTTCGCTCCCCCGACGGACTGGTTGACCTCGACCGGTCCCCAGCCGTTCGTCGACGTCAGGAACGGCTGCGTGGTCAGGTCGACGTTGCCCGTCGGTGCCGGCGGGTTGACCACCTGGACCGACGTCGCCTTGGTGAGCAGGTGCGCGACGTCCTTCTGCGCGTAGCTGGCGACGGCGGTGATGGCCGCCGTGGACGTGGCGTCGGTCGGCGCAGTGAGGGTCCACCTCGCCGTCACGCTCTGCCCGGGCTCGACGACGCCGTAGATCTGCGGCTGCGCCGTCGGGACGAACCCGGCGGGCACGTTCAGGCTGAGGTTCAGCCCTTCCGCCTTCCCGGAGCCCTGGCTGGGCACCGCGAACTTGGCCGTGACGGTGACGTCGTGGCCGCGCATGACCGACGCGGCGGACGGGTGCACCGTCAGCACGGCGGGGGCCACGGCCTTCGTGTCGGACGTGACGGACAGGTTGTCGAACTGGTCCGTGACGTACGACGTCGTGCCGACGGCGACCTGACCGGCCTTGTAGGAGCTGTCCTGCACGGAGATGACGTCCTTGCCGTCGATGGACGGCGTGATCGTCGAGCCCTGGAACGCGATCCCCAGCTTGTGCCACGTGCCGGTCCCGAGCGCGGGCACCGTGCCCGTCGTCAGGACCGTGCGCTTGCCGTTGTCGTCGCTCTTCAGCAGCGTCCAGTCACCCTTGTTGCTGACCTGGAAGTAGTAGCCCTGCTGGTTGCCCTGCGGGCGCGTCTGGGTCCCGGCCCGACCGATCAGCTCGACCGTCCCGGCCTTCTTCATCTCGACGTCGGTCTGCACCTTGTAGTCAGTCCAGGTCGGGTCGCCGACGAGGGAGAACGCGTCGCTGTCCTGCTGCCAGTTGATCGGGATGGTCGGGTCCATCTGCTGCAGGCACATGCCCGAGCGTCCCGCTGCGCACGGCTGCGCCTCGAACGAGCCCTGCATGTCCGAGAAGTACTTCGCCTCCTGGCCCTTGGCGTAGCCGTCGAAGTCGTCCTTGTAGGGCAGGGCGAGCTGGTGCCGCGCGGGGCTGCTGACGGTGGTCTTGCTGCCCTTGGTGCTCACCGTGCTGAAGGTGTAGACCCAGCCCGGCTGCAGCGTGTAGCCGAAGGTTCCCTTCGCGTTCGGCGTGACGTCGGCCAGGTGGACGAGGTCCTTCGCGGGGTCCTTCGACCCCACCTTGGTCCCCCACACGTGCACGGTCTTGGTCGCGAGGTTCGCGGGGACCGTGAAGGTCGCCTTGGACGCGAGGGTCGCCGTCGTCGTCTCGACGACGCTCGAGTAGTCGGCCTTGTCCGGCGAGACCAGGGTGACGTAGGTGCCGTTGGACTCCTGCCCGCCGAGGTAGCCGCTTGCCTTGTCGAGGAACTGCCACCCGGGCTGCACGAACTGGGTGACCTGTGCGGTGACCCAGGTGTTCTGACCCACGCTGTAGTTGCCCGACCAGGGCTGGTCAGCGACCATCATGCCGACCGTGGCGTAGGGCAGGTTCGGGTAGGCCGAGGCGATGATCGGCCAGTTGAGCAGGCCGGTCATCTTTGCGTCGACGTAGCCCCGCGTGAAGGCCCGGATCAGCGGCCCGGCCCCGGTGTTGTCGTCCTGGGAGCCCTGCTCGCTGTCCCACAGCGGCTTGCCGGTGTTGAGCGCGTTCTGCGTGGTCGAGCACGAGTCGGCGTTACCGCCGTCCCCGCCGGAGCAGGAGTAGTGCGCGGCGACGATGTCGATGGACTTGGCGAAGTCGGGGTCGGTGGCCATGGCGTCGGCCTCGTCCCAGCCGGAGTCGTCACCGACCACCTGTGTCCCGGGGTACTGCTTCGCGAGGGTCGCGTGCAGGTTCTCGTACCAGGCCACGTTGTACCCGCGCTCGTTCCAGCCGCCCAGGTAGTCGATGTTCAGGCCGTGGCTCTTGGCGCAGCCCATCCACGTCATCAGGTAGTCGATCGTGTCCTGCGACCAAAAGTTCTTGTCGCTGATCCAGCCCGGGGCCGTCCAGGCGAGCCCGTACAGCTTGATGTTCGGGTTGCGCTCCTTGGCCTGCTCCGCCAGCCAGAACTCGTAGCCCGCGTTGCAGTTCACCACGCCCTTGGTGTGCTCGACGCTCGGCTCGGAGCCGTCTGTCGAGTTGGCGTCGCCGCCGATCTCCAGCTTGAGGATCTGCAGGTTCGCCCCTGCCCCCGGCTTGAACAGGTAGTCGAGGATCTGGCTGCGCTGCTTGGCGGGGTAGTCGATCAGCAGACGCGAGTTGCCGCCGCCGCCGCTGATCGCGCCGACGCCGTCGAAGGTCCGGCCCGGACCCGCAGGTGCGACCGTGATCGGCGTGGTGACCGGCGCGGGCTTCTGGCCCGTGTAGGTGACCCGGTCGACGACGATCGAGGTGCCCGACGAGGCGGCGTTCTTGGTGCCGGTCCACGTCAGCTTGAGGGTGTGCTTGCCCTCGGCCAGGACGGGGCTCTTCCAGAGGGCGACGTCGCCCGTCCGGGTCGTGCTGTAGAAGTCGACGTTCGTCGCCTGCCCGCCGTCGATCGACAGGGCGCCGATCCCGTGCTGGGGGGCGGTGATGCCGTAGAAGGTGATCTGTGTGCCGGTGAACGTGAAGCTCGCGCTGTCGCCGGACTTGTCGGCCCAGCTGTTGGTCCCGTCGTACGGGTTCGCCGGTGCGCCTTCGCCGTTCGCGTGGCCCCAGTCGGTGGAGGGGGTGCCGGGGTTGTAGGTGAACTGGTCGTCGGCCGTGCCCTGCACGGCGTCGTCGACGGTGTAGGTCTGGTCCGGAGCCGCCTGCGCCGCCTGCGCGACGGGGGCGGCGGCAGGCGCGGGAGCCGCGGCCTTGGGCTGGCTCGCCACGGCGGGAGCCGCCAGGCTCGAGCCGGCGAGCGCAAGAGCGGCGACAGCGGCGGCGGGGAGCCACCGACGCCTGCCACGAGCTGTGAGCGGTGCACGTCGAGCTGTCATCCCAGAGGACCTCCATGTCCGGTGGGACGCGCTCGTGAGCCGATGACAACGCTGTCGGAACCCCTGCACGTCCCTGATGGGTAATGTTCGCAACGGTAAACGTGTGATCGGATCCCGGCAAGAGATGTTGGCAAATGTTCGGGCTGCCCGAGGGGCCGTGGGGATCAGTCGACAGCCGTCGACGCCTCAGCCCCCGCCTCAGCCCCCGCCTCGACCTCTGCCTCACCCGGCACCGCGTCACCCACCACGAGCAGCACCGCGCCCGCGAGGATCGCCAGACCGATCGCTCCGCCCGCGTACCCGCGTGCCGTGTCGACCAGCCCGCCGCCGTGCACGACGAGGTACCCGGCGACGATCGCGGGCACACCCATCGCCACGTACGCGACGACGTAGAGGATCGAGAGCAGACCGGCCCGCTCGTGCGGCTCGACCAGGGGCACCGTGAGGCGGATGCCGCCCTGGAAGCTCGCCCCGAACCCGAAGCCGGCGATCACGGTCCCGACGAAGAACAGCGCGAGCGACCCGGCGCCCAGAGAGACCAGCGTCGTCCCCAGCCCGACGACGAGCGCCCCCATCCCGGCCAGCAGCACGTTCCTGGCCCCGACGTTGCGCAGCAGCGGCACGCTGACCGCGGCGGTCCCCGCGAGCGCGGCGAGCGACGCGCCGCCCGCGAGATCGCTCGTCGAGCCCGAGAGCTGGCGCACCAGCGCGGGCCCGAGCGCGCCGTACAGCCCGGCGAGCGACCAGCCGGCGAAGAGCGCCGGGACCACGCCGATCAGGACCCGGCGCGTCGCAGGCGGCGCCGAGACCTGCGGGCGCAGCGAGCCGAGCGCGCCCGGTCGGGCCGACGCGATCGTCTCCGCCATGAGCAGCACACCGAGCGCCTGCAGGACGAAGATCCCGAGCAGCACGTCGTACACGAGGTGCGTGGGCGAGGGCAGGAACTGCACGAGCAGCCCGGCGCCGAGCGCGCCGAGCGCGGTGCCGGTGGGCGTCGCGACCGAGTTGGCGAACGTACCGCGCTCCTTGGAAAGATCGAGCAGACCCGCGCCCACGGCGGCGGCCGCTGCGCCCGTGGCCACCCCCTGCACGACACGCCCCACGAGCAGCTCGGGGACCCCGGCCGCCGTGGTGAACACGATCATCGCGGCGACCTGGGCCGCGATCGCCGCGAGGAGGACCGGCCGTCTCCCGACGTGGTCGGACAGCTTGCCGAATACCAACAGCGACGTGAGCACCGCGATCGCGTAGATGCCGAAGACGACCGTGGTCGTGATCGGGGTGAAGCCCCACTCGGCCTGGTAGATCGCGTACAGCGGCGTCGGCGCAGCCGATGCGGCCAGCAGCGACACCACGATCGAGGCCAGCAGGAACAGCGACAGGGTGGAGCCCAGGTGCCCCCGCCCGTCCGCTGGGGACGGGGTTGGCGCGGTCTGCCCGGTGGGGACTATCGGG
>DATBBE010000182.1:0-6572 GCA_036271155.1 Nocardioides sp.
CAGCTGCTCCACGAGGTCTGGGGGCCCGGCTACGACACCGAGTCGAACTACCTCCGGCTCTACCTCGCCCAGCTCCGCCGCAAGCTCGAGCCCGACCCGGCCCGCCCGGCGTACCTCCTGACGGAGACCGGCATGGGCTACCGCTTCCGCGGCCGAAGCGAGACCGAAGACGATGCGACCGGCCGATAGTACGCATCAGTCGCCCCCCTTCCCCGCCCCCCAGGTGGTGGGCGGCGTCGACGGTTTCATCACGGTATGTCGCTGAAACGGCTCTTCCCACGGTGAATTCATCGTGGGAAGAGCCGGTTGGTCTACATACCGTGATGAAACCGCCACGCCCGCGGGGGTCAGGGGGTCATGAAGCCGAGCGTGTGCGGCTTGAGACCCGGGAAGATCTTGTGCGTCTTGGCGTTGTGGAACCGGTGCGCGACGATCTCCCGGAGCACGTTGCGATAGTCCGTGGTGACGTGGAGGTCGGACTCCAGATCGTTGGTGAGCCCCTTCCACCTGTTCACGTAGTAGCCGCCCTTGACGCCGGCGCCGGCCACGAACATCACGTTCCCCCAGCCGTGGTCGAGCCCCCGGTCACCGTTCTCCTGGGTACGCCGCCCGAACTCGCTGATCGTGACCAGGGTGACCTTGTCGGCCTGAGTTCCGAGGTCACCGAAGAAGGCGGCGATCGACGTGCCGAGGTCGGTGGCGTTGCCGAGCATCTCGCCGCCGCCGAGACCACCGAGGTTGACGTGCATGTCCCAGTTGCCCTGGTCGACGGTGATCACCTCGACGCCGACGTTGCCGCGGATGATCTGTGCGGCGGCGGCGAGCGCCTTGCCCAGGCCGGAGCCACCGTAGGCAGCGGAGTTGTCGGTGGCCGCCTTGGCCGGCCCGAGGTCGGTGGTGGCCTGCATCGTGGAGCGCACCGCGGTGCCCATCGGGCTGTGGTCGTGGTCCCAGAGCGTGTGCAGCGAGCGCCGACGCTTGCCGGCCGGATGGGTGTCACCGCTGTCGTCGCCCGCGATCGTCGCGTCCTGCAGCGAGGAGATCGTCATCAGGGGGATGGGCCCGGAGATCTCGGTCGGTGGAGCGCCGCCTCCGATGCCGACGCCCTGCAGCGGGTCGTGGTGGCTGGACACCGTGCCGACCAGTCGGTTGAGCCAGCCGATCCTCTTGCTGGAGCCCGGATGCGCCTCCTCGACCTCCTCCATGGCCGAGAAGTGCGAGCGGTTGGCGACGGTCAGCCCGGTGGCGTGGACGGCCGCGATCTGTCCGGCGTTCCACATGTCGGTGAGCGGGAGGAGCTTCGGGTGCAGGCCGAACATCGAGTCCGGCACCAGGAGCTCGGTCTTCGGGACGCCGATGGTCGGCCGGGCCTTGTAGTAGACCGGGTCGCCGTGCGGCACCACCAGCGACATGCCGTCGGCCCCGCCGCGCAGCGAGAGCACCACCAGCACGGACGACGCCTGCTTGAGGCTCGCGGCGGAGGCCGAGACGGTCGCGGAGCCGACCATGAAGGTCGCGCCGCCGAGCGCAAGCGCACCGCGCAGGAGGCTGCGCCGGTTCATCGCCGCGAACTCGGGGCAGCAGGGCACGTCTGCCTGGGTGTGGGTCATGGGGTCCATCGGGTCACCGCCGGAAGAAGTCGGGAGAGTCGAAGAAGGTCGTCAGGAGCCGCCCGAACATCCACTGCATCAGGGGGTGCTCCTTGGTGATCTGCTCGTGGCCCCGGACCGCCACGGCCTGTCGGCAGGCCTCGTGGAGCCTGGCGTCGGCGTGCCGGTGCAGGATGCGCTGCGACATGTGGTCGACGAGGTGGTCGAAGCGCACGGACTTCCCCGGCAGCCAGGCCTCGGGCTTCGGGTAGTGGACGCCCTTGACGGGCCACCAGCCGTTGGCCATCGAGTAGTGCGTCGCCATCGAGCCCATCACTCGAGACGGCGAGCTCCACGCCGCCCCGACGATCGGACGGCCGTTGGGCGCCGGCCAGGCCATCGGCTCCTGGCCCATGGCGCTGGCCTGCCACACCAGCTCGTGGGCCGTGCGGTCCGCGGCGTGAGGCTTTGCCACGTGCACCCCCATCAGCCGGTACGTCGCGACCAGGTCGTTCTCCGGGTCGCGGATCACCTGACCTACCGAGTGCTTGAACTGGGGAGAGTCGACCAGCGCGCGAAGCACCGGTTTGATCTGGGTCCCGTGCGCGAGATACACGTGCGCGAGATGGTTGACCAGCGCGCGCGGCGGGTGGTCCGACACGAACGCCGTTGCCAGCTTGGTGGCGATGTGTTGCGCGGTGGAGGGATGGTGAGCCAGGTAGTGCAGGTAGTGGCGCGTGACGTGTTTGCCGTTGGCCGAGTGGTTGGGGGAGTGGAAGCCGAGGACCCGCACCTTGCCGCGGTAGTGAGCCAGCTCTTCATAGCCGGCGTCCCAGTGCTTCGTCCACATCGCCACCTGCCATCCGGTGAGGATCCGGGCCGAGTCGACGACGTCGCGCTCGTGATAGCCCGCACCGAGCCCGACGGTGTGCAGCTCGAGCAGCTCACGGCCCTGGTTCTCGTTCGGGTGGTCCTTGGTGGAGACGGCGTTTCCGAGGTACATCCCCATCGCCGGGTGGACGCTCACGGCCTGCAGCAGGGACTCGAAGGAGTCCAACGCCCGCGCCCGGATGGTCTGGCCGTAGCGCACCCGCCACGTGTAGACGCCGTCGGCGCTGACGGGCACGTTGAAGTGGTTCTCCCAGAACTCTGTCATCACCTCCAGCACCTGCTGTCTGCTGCGCATGCGCCTGAGCAGGAGCCAGTTCTGGTAGTCGGTCATGACCTCCCACCCGCCGACCTTGCCGCTGTCGTTCTCGGCGGCGACCTTCGTCGGCGACCACCTCAGGTGGGGAAACCAGGAGGCCAGCGCCCGACCCTCGTGGTCGGTGACGTGGTGGGGGCTCAGCTGCCACTCGAACCAGCTCCGCGCGCCTCCGTGCTGCTCGACCTCGTGGGCAAGG
Organism: Nocardioides sp.; assembly: GCA_036271155.1. Lineage (GTDB taxonomy): Bacteria > Actinomycetota > Actinomycetes > Propionibacteriales > Nocardioidaceae > Nocardioides. The sequence goes on from DATBBE010000182.1 coordinate 2,993, forward strand.
GCCGGGGTCACCCCGTAGGAGAAGCGACCCACCAGGTGCCGTGCCTGCACGGGGAGGAGGCGGGCGCCGTGGTGGTGAGCGGCTCCTCGATCGGCGGCGTCGGCCGCGGCCGGCACGAGGCTCGCTGCGACCGCGAGGCCGGATCCGGCCAGAATTGAACGCCGGGCGGTGGCGGGTGGAGGGACGTCGAGATCGCTGGCGTGGGGGAGTGCCATGGCGGGGCTCCAAGGGGTGCACTGACCGCGCAGGAACCCCCCGGCCGACGCGGACTCTTGTCAGGTCAGACAGCAACCTACGGCGCGGAGAGCCGGATGTGGCAGTGAATCAGAGGATTTGTCCGCCGGCTGCCACGGCTTGCTCGGGCCCGGATACGGCGACGAGAGCCCGCTGGGAGCACCTCTCCTTCATCCAGGCTTCACCGGGTCGTGACCCGGGGAGGGGTGGGTTTCGCGGTCGGCAGCGACTACCGTTTGCAGCACGATGTTCGGGGGAAGAGGGACCTCTCGGGGTTCGGCGTCGGCTCGTCGCCGTCCCTACGGACCCGTGCGTGCGGGTCTGGGCGCGACAGTGATCGCCGTGCTGGCAGGTGCTCTCCTCACTGGCGAGCACGCACCGTCCGCGGCGGTGCTCGCGACCAAGTCCCTTTCCACCTCTGACCAGCCGCCGGACACCCCGGCGGTGGTGCCGCCCGAGGCTCCGGTCCACCTTCCGACTCCGGGCGCCCGGCAGGTCCGGGGCCCTGCTTCGACCTCCCGGCCGAGCGCACACCAGGCCCTGCCGAACGTCCAGGGCATCCCGGCTGTCGCGCTCGAGGCCTACCAGCGATCGGCCGCTGTCATCGACGCAGCCGACCCGTCCTGCGGACTCGACTGGAGTGTGCTCGCGGCGATCGGCCAGGTCGAGTCCGACCAGGGCCGGGCGAACGGCAGCCGGCTGGACCGCAACGGGGTCGCTCGTCCTCCGATCGTCGGTCCACGGCTCGACGGCCGACACGGCACCTCGCTCGTGCGTGACACCGACGCGGGCCGACTCGACGGCGACCGCCGTTTCGACCGAGCCGTCGGACCCATGCAGTTCCTGCCGTCCACGTGGGCCGCGGTGGCGGTCGACGGCGATGCGGACGGGCGACGTGACGTCCAGGACATCGACGACGCCTCCCTCGGCTCCGCGGTGTACCTGTGCGCCGACCACGGCGACCTTGCCACGCGGGCCGGGATGCGGGCCGCCCTGCTGCGCTACAACCACAGCCAGGCGTACGCCGCCGGCGTCATGGTGATCGCGCATGCCTACCGCACCAGCAGCGTCTTGCTCTCCACCGACATCCACGTGCGCCCCGTGGCCGACCACGAGACGAAGGGCGACCGGCGGCGTCACCACGGCCGGCACGGACATCACCCCCGGCGCCACCACGACACGATCGTGTCGACAGCGCCGGGTCCGGTGACCACCGACCCGATCCCGCCGACGTCACCCACGTCGCCACCGACCTCGCCGCCGACGTCCCCACCGACGTCCCCACCGACGTCCCCACCCACGTCCCCGCCGACCGGTCCGGGGGACCCCGGTGAGCCGCCGGTCATCCCCGACCCTGTGCCCGTAGAGCTGTTCGGGTTCACGCCCGACCAGGTGCAGGCCTACGACGACGCCTGGGCGGCCTGTGACGACGACCTCGCCGCTGGTTGGTCGGCCGACCCCGACAGCCGAGCCGCACTGACCCAGTGCCTGGCCGACGAGGTCGGCGTACCCGTCGACGACACCGATCTCGTCGTCTTCGTCGACTGGCTGGCCGGCTACGAGGACGCCGCGGCCACGGCCACAGCGACCCCGAGTGGGTAGAGTCTCCCGACACCCAGCCCTCGAGTCCGAAGGACCCCGACCCGCTCATGGACGGCTCTGACAGTCGCCCCTCACCGTTGTGTTCCTCCCTGGTGGAGTCGCACGGACCTCACGGGGGGCGCGCGGGTGACTCGCTGAGGACTCGCCCGGCACCGCTCATCCGGTCGAGCCTCGGGGTCTTGGGGGCGTGAGCGGGTGCTGACCGCTTGGCTGCTCCTCGCCGCCTCGCTGCTCCTCGTCGCGGCCGCGGGATTCTTCGTCGCTGCGGAGTTCTCGTTCGTCACCGTCGACCGGTCCAAGGTGGCCCAGGCCGCCGAGGGCGGGGACGCGGCCGCAGCCGGGGTGCTCAAGGCCCTCAGGTCCTTGTCGACCCAGCTGTCGGGGGCACAGGTCGGCATCACGGTCACCAACCTCGCGATCGGCTTCCTGGCCGAGCCGGCGATCTCTCGGCTCATCACGGGGCCGTTGCGCTCGGCCGGCGTGCCCCACGGCGCCGTCGACCCCCTCGCGGTCGCGATCGGGCTGACCGTCAGCTCGGTGGTGACCATGGTCTTCGCCGAGCTCGTGCCCAAGAACCTCGCGATCGCGAAGCCGATGCAGACCGCGCGCGCCACCCAGGGCTTCCAGCGAGTCTTCACCGCGGTGATGCGCGGGCCGATCCACGTGCTCAACGGCTCGGCGAACGCGATCGTGCGACGCCTGGGCATGGAGCCCCAGGAAGAGCTGCGCTCGGCGAGGTCGTCCACCGAGCTCGCTTCCCTGATCTCCCGCTCCGCCGACGAAGGGACCCTGGACGCCGACACGGCCGAGCTCATGGAGCGCTCGGTGGAGTTCGGCACCCGCACCGCCGGCGAGATCATGACGCCCCGCGTGCGAACGGTCAGCCTCGAGGCCAACGACCGTGCCTGGGCCGTCATCGAGCTCGCCCGCCAGACCGGCCACTCTCGCTTCCCGGTGCTGGACCTCGACGACACCGTGATCGGCACCGTGCACGTCAAGCACGCGGTGGCGCTCCCGATCTCCGAGCGACAGACGACCAAGGTCAAGCACCTCATGACCCGACCGATCGTCGTGCCCGACACCCTGCGCCTCGACCCGCTGCTGGGCCTGCTGCGTCAGGAGGGCCAGCTCGCGGTCGTCCTCGACGAGTACGGCGACCAGGCCGGCATCGTGACGATCGAGGACGTGATCGAGGAGATCGTGGGCGACATCGCCGACGAGCACGACCGGCTCGGAGCGCGGGGACGCCGGCGTACCGACGGGTCGTGGATGCTCTCGGGTCTGCTGCGGCCGGACGAGGTCGAGGACCTCACCGGCATCGAGCTCCCGGACCACGAGGACTACGACACCATCGCCGGTCTCGTGCTCCAGGTGCTCGGTCGAGTTCCGACACGCGGCGATGTCGCCGAGGTGGCCGTCCCCGACCGCTCGGACCCCGAGCAGCCGGAGCGTCAGCAGCTCGCCGTCCTCACGGTCGAGCACATGGACGGTCTCCGGATCGACCGGCTCTCCTTGCGGCTGCTCGACGGTGAGGCCGAGCGTCCCGGTGGGGGTGTCGACCGATGAGCACCACGACCGCCGTCGTCCTGGCGCTGTTCCTGCTGCTCGGCAACGCCTTCTTCGTGGCCGCCGAGTTCGCACTGGTCTCGGCGCGGCGCACCCAGATCGAGCCGCGCGCCGAGGAAGGCTCCCGGCTCGCCCGCACCACGCTCCGGGCCATGGAGAACATGTCGCTGGTGATCGG
>DATBBE010000183.1:0-5646 GCA_036271155.1 Nocardioides sp.
ACTTCAACGACCGGTTCGTCGACCTCCTCGCCTTCCCGGACTGACGACACCCGGAGTGGCCGGGTCGCGCTGGTCGCCTGCGGAGCCATCGCCCAGCCGGCGGCGTCGGTGGTGGCACGCCGCGACTGGCCGGTCGACGTGCACCCCTTGCCGCCCCTGCTCCACAACCGCCCGCACCTCATCGCCGGCGAGGTGCGCCGGCTCGCCACCGAGCTCGCGTCCCGCTACGACGCGGTGGCGGTCGGGTACGCCGACTGCGGCACCTACGGCGCCCTGGACACCGTCTGCGAGGAGCTGGGGCTGCAACGCCTGCCGGGCCTGCACTGCTACGACCTCTACGACGGCGAGGCGACGCTCGCGGCCCGGCTGGAGGCCGAGCCCGGCACCTACCTGCTGACCGACTTCCTGGTCCGCTCCTTCGAGCGCACCGTCGTGCGCGAGCTCGGTCTGGACCGCTGGCCCGAGCTTCGTGACGACTACTTCCGCCACTACACGCGCGTGGTGTGGCTCGCCCAGGAGCCCGACGCCGAGCTGCGCACGCTGGCCCAGCAGGCCGCCGAGCGGCTCGGCCTCCCCCTGACCGTCGTCCCCACCGGTACCAGCAAGCTCGAGACCGCGCTGGCCGACCTGCTCGCCTCGCTGGTCGAGCCTGTCGAGACCTAGTCGAAGACGCGGAGCAGGCGGTCGGCCTTCCACCGCGACTCGGCGTACTCCTCGCCGACGTCGGATCGGACGGTGATGCCACCGCCGGTGCCGAGCTCCCAGGCGCCGTCGCCGGCCGTGGTCAGGCTCCGGATGACCACCCCGAGGTCCGCGCGACCGTCGCCGGCGATCCAGCCGAAGGCGCCGGCGTACGGCCCACGAGCGCTGCTCTCGACGTCGCGGATCACCTCCATGGTCCGCAGCTTCGGAGCGCCGGTCATCGAGCCGGCCGGGAAGAGCGCCCGCAGCGCGCCGATCGTGGAGACGTCGTCGCGCAGCAAGCCGCGCACGGTGGAGACGAGCTGGTGCACCGAGGCGTAGGACTCGACCTCCATCAGCGTCGGCACCTCGACCGAGCCCGGCTGGGACACCATCCCGACGTCGTTGCGGAGCAGGTCGACGATCATCAGGTTCTCCGCGCGGAACTTGGGGTCGGTCGCCAGCTGCCGTCGGAGCACGTCGTCCTCCTCCGGAGTGGCGCCGCGCGACGTGGTGCCCTTGATCGGCTTGGTCTCCAGCGTGCGATGCCGGTCGATGGTGGCGAACCGCTCGGGCGAGGAGCTCAGCAGGCACCGGCCCTGGTGCTGCAGGTAGCCGGCGTACGGCGCGGGGTTCAGCGCCCGCAGCCGGAGGTACGCCGAGACGGGGTCGAGGTCGCTGTGGACCGCGAGGCGATGGGTCAGGTTCACCTCGTAGCTGTTCCCGGCGCGCAGCTGCTCCTGCACCTCGGCGAACGCCGCGGCGTACGCCTCCGGCACGGGTACGTCGGGTGGTCGGCCGCCGGAGAGGGCGGCCGACGCCGGATCGGTCTCGGGGTGGTGCACGACGTGCACGTGGCGGGTGCGCATCCACACGGCGTCCGGCATCGGGGCGTCCGGCCGGAGGACGGCGGGGAGGTCGGGCCGGCAGGCGTAGCCGAAGTAGCCGACCCAGTGCACGTCGGGCGGGTCGTCGGCCAGCGCGTCCTCGAGCACCGTGAAGACGTCGTCGCCGACCACGTCCCTCCGGCCGGCCGCGTGCCGGGTCACCTCGCCGCGCGTCGCGTCGTAGGTCAGCGAGACGTCGTCGTCCTCGAGCCAGCCGAGCAGGGAGCGGTGTCCCGACCAGGGCCGCGAGCCGCCGCCGTCCAGCCAGAAGCAGCGGTCGTGTGCGGCGGCCATCTCCACGAAGTAGGGCACCGGGTCCTCGCTCACGCGGCGCCCTCCATCGCGAGGAAGGTGGCGACCAGGTGAGCCCCGTGCTCGCTGAGCACCGACTCGGGGTGGAACTGGACGCCGTGCAGCGGCAGCGCCCGGTGGCGCACGCCCATCACGACCTCGCCGTGGGTGGAGTCGGAGCACGTCGCGGTGACGACCAGGTCGGGCGGCACGCGGGTCGCGGCGAGGGAGTGGTAGCGCACCACGGCGTACGGCGAGGGGAGGCCGGCGAAGACGCCGGAGCCGTCGTGGCTCACCTCGGCCACCTCGCCGTGCGCCGGCTCCACCCGCTCGACCAGCCCGCCGTACGCCGTCACCAGGCCCGGCATGCCCAGGCACACGCCCAGCACCGGGACGGTGCCCGCCAGGAGCACCTCGCGGCCGACCGAGAAGTCCGCGGGGTCGGCCGGATGGCCGGGGCCGGGTGAGAGCACCACGTGGTCGAAGGACAGCACGTGGGCGGCCGTGGTGGCGTCGTGCTGGACGACCTCGGGGAGCCGGCCGGTGACGCCGGCGACGAGGTGCACGAGGTTCCAGGTGTAGCTGTCGTGGTGGTCGACGACGACGACTCTCGGCGACTCCGTCCCTGGCACCCCCACGCGGGCAACGTACGCCCTTGACGTGCACCGCAACTAGTAGGATCGTTGCAGAGCACGCATTGTATTGCGGATGACGCAACAGTCGGAGGGAAGGCGGCAGAGGTCTGATGGCGCTGTCGGCGTTCGACCTCTACTCGGTCGGCATCGGCCCCTCGTCCTCGCACACGGTCGGGCCGATGCGCGCGGCGAAGCGGTTCGTCGACGGGCTGGCGGAGTCCGGCCGCCTGGGCGACGTACGCCGGGTCCGGGCGGAGCTGTTCGGCTCCCTCGGCGCGACCGGCCACGGCCACGGCTCGCCGAAGGCCGTCGTGCTCGGCCTCGAGGGTGAGGACCCCGCGACCACCGACACCGACCGCGCCCAGCGTCGGCTCGACGAGATCCGGGCGGCCGGCACCCTCCTGCTCGCCGGCACGACGCCGGTGCCGTTCGCGGTCGACGACGACCTCGTGATGCACCGGCGCCGCAGCCTGCCCGCTCATCCCAACGGCATGACCTTCGCGGCGTACGACGGCTCCGGGGCCGAGATCGTCCTGCGCACCTACTACTCCGTGGGCGGTGGCTTCGTCGTCGACGAGGAGGCCACCGGCGCCGACCGGGTCGTCATCGACGAGACGCCGCTGCGCTACCCGTTCACGACCGGCGGCGAGCTCCTGGCGATCTGTGCCCGCGAGGGCCTGAAGGTCAGCGACGTGATGTTCGCCAACGAGCAGGCCTGGCGCAGCGAGACCGAGATCCGCGAGGGGATGCTGCACCTGTGGTCGGTGATGGCCGAGTGCGTCGAGCGAGGCTTCCATCGCGAGGGCGTGCTGCCCGGCGGTCTGCGCGTCCCGCGTCGGGCGCCGGCGCTGTTCCGTGACCTCACCGGCAGGTCGGAGGCCGACCCTCTGCACGTGCTGGACTGGGTCAACCTCTACGCGCTGTCGGTCAACGAGGAGAACGCCTCGGGCGGGCGCATCGTGACCGCGCCGACCAACGGGGCGGCCGGCATCATCCCGGCCGTCCTGCACTACTACGTCCGGTTCGTCCCCGGCGCCGACGACGACGGCATCGTCCGCTACCTGCTGACCGCAGCCGCCGTCGGCATCCTGTTCAAGACCAACGCGTCGATCTCCGGTGCGGAGGTCGGCTGCCAGGGCGAGGTCGGCTCGGCCTGCTCGATGGCGGCCGGTGGCCTGGCCGAGGTGCTCGGCGCGAGCCCGCCCCAGGTGGAGAACGCCGCCGAGGTCGGCATCGAGCACAACCTCGGCCTGACCTGCGACCCCGTCGGCGGCCTGGTGCAGATCCCCTGCATCGAGCGCAACGCGATCGCGTCGGTGAAGGCGATCAACGCCGCGCGGCTGGCCATCAACGGAGACGGCAGCCACAAGGTGAGCCTCGACAAGGCGATCAAGACCATGCGCGACACCGGCCGCGACATGAGCACGAAGTACAAGGAGACCGCACGAGGCGGTCTCGCGGTCAACGTCATCGAGTGCTGATGACCCTCGCCACGCGGATCGACGGCACCCGCATCGCCGCCGAGATCAAGGACCAGCTCGCCGACCGGGTGCGCCTGCTGCACGCCCAGGACATCCACCCCGGGCTCGGCACGATCATCGTCGGCGACGACCCCGGCAGCCAGAAGTACGTCGCGGGCAAGCACCGCGACTGCGCCGAGGTCGGGATCGCCTCGATCCGGGTCGAGCTGCCCGCGACCGCGACCCAGGCCGAGGTCGAGGCGGCCGTCCAGGCACTCAACGACGACCCCGCCTGCACCGGCTTCATCGTCCAGCTGCCCCTGCCCGCTCACCTCGACATGCACCGCGTGCTCGAGCTGATCGACCCCGGCAAGGACGCGGACGGCCTGCACCCGACCAACCTGGGCAAGCTCGTGCTCGGCATGGACGGGCCGCTGCCCTGCACCCCGCGCGGGATCATCGAGCTGCTGCGCCATCACGACGTACCCATCACCGGAGCGCGGTTCTGCGTGATCGGCTGCGGCATCACCGTCGGCCGGCCGCTCGGGCTGATGCTGACCCGCCCCACCGAGCACGCCACCGTGACGCTGTGCCACGAGGCGACCGTCGACGTCGCCGAGCACGCCCGCGCCTCGGACGTCGTCGTCGCGGCCGCGGGGGTGGCCCACCTGGTGCGGCCCGACTGGATCAGCCCCGGCGCCACCGTGCTCTCCGTGGGCATCACCCGGACGATCGAGGGCATCCTGGGCGACGTACACCCGGAGGTCCACTCCGTGGCCGGGAAGGTCAGCCCCGCCACCGGCGGCGTCGGGCCGATGACCCGCGCGATGCTGCTGACCAACATCGTCGAGATCGCGGAGCGGTCGCGCAGTCGGCGGTGAACTTTTCCCTGTCCTGCGGCATCCGACCGGGTATGTCATCGAAACGTCTGCGCTCTGTGATCGCGACCAGCGCCGTACTCGTGGTGTCGGCAGGGCTCTCGCAGCTCGGCACCGCCTCCGCCCAGGCCGCGGTGGCGACCTGTCACGGCCATCGGGCGACCATCGTCGCTCGGGCGGGGCAGAAGGTGATCGAGGGCACGAACCACCGCGACGTCATCGTCGGCAACAGCCAGAAGAACGTGATCCACGGCTTGGGTGGCGACGACATCATCTGCGCCAAGGACAACGCCGACCGGATCTTCGCCGGCTCCGGCGACGACCGTGTCTGGGGCCAGGGCGGCGCCGACGTACTCCTGGGCGGATCGGGTGACGACCACCTCAACCCCGGCCCCGGCACGCACTCGGCGAACATCATGAACGGCGGCCCGGGCGACGACGTGCTGGTGTCGGTGGACCCGGACGACGCGTTCTGGTTCAAGCCGTTCAGCGCCGCCGGCGCCCCACCCGTGCACGTCAACCTCGCCGCCGGCACAGCCACCGGTCAGGGCCACGACACCCTGCGCCTCACCGACCAGCCGAGCCCGGAGGTGGACGTGCCGGCGGGCAGCGTCGTCCACGGGACGGCGTACGACGACACGATGGTGGGCACCGGCTCCGTCTTCTACGGCGGCAAGGGAGCCGACCTCTTCTACACCTCCGCGTCCGTGGTGCACGGCGGGCCGGGCGATGACCTCTTCGCCTCCTCGGCCAGCGGCACGCACAAGTCGTCGACCATGGCCCTGTACGGCGGACCGGGGAACGACAAGTTCGA
>DATBBE010000184.1:0-6687 GCA_036271155.1 Nocardioides sp.
ATCTCACCCGGCGAACCGCGGCTCAACGGGTCAGATGGCGCCGGTCAACGGTCAGGTCGTACGCCGGGCCAGGCGGCTGACCACGACCAGGCCGAGCAGGCTGATGATCAGCAACGCGGCGCCGGGTGCGAGCAGTCGCGACAGGCGCGGTGGTGCGGCATCGGCGACCTTCGTGAACTGAGCGGTCACCGGTGGAGCCTGCTGAGGCTGCTCGCCACTGCCCAGCTTGGCGACGACCTGGCGGGTGAGCTTCGAGGTGGCCTTGGCGGTGGCCGGGGTGGCCATCAGTCGTGAGCCGTTCTCGGTGACGAAGAAGATGTAGCGCTTGCCGTGCACGAGGGTGGGCGGCGGGCACGCCTTCCCGACCTGCGCCGTCACCACGACGGAGTCGGTGACCAGGGACGCCTGGTAGACGCGGTCGGCCTTCACCTTGTAGGTGCGGATGCGCTGTGCGCCCTTGCCCTTGACCGGCCGGACCTTCTCGACCATCCCACGGAAGACGACGTCGGCCTGCTTGATCTGCTTGCTCAGGCTCGGATGCGGACACGACGCCGGCGCCGCCTCCGCCGGCGCGGGCGCACCTGCCAGCACGGCGCCGCCCAGCAGCGCGGCCATGGTCGCCGCGCCGAGCACACGTCGTACGGAGCCGGTCACGCCACCATCACATCACAGGCCGTAAAGGTCGGCGAGGACCGTTGCGACGCCGTGCTCGGTGTTGGGCGGCGCCAGGTGGTCGGCGGCGTCGCGCACCGACTCGTGAGCGTTGGCCACGGCGTACGACGTGCCGGCCCAGGTCAGCATGGGCAGGTCGTTGGGCATGTCGCCGAACGCGACGACCTGCTCAGCGGTGACGCCCAGCCGGTCGCAGAGCGAGGCGAGGGCGCCGCCCTTGGTGACGCCGACCGCGCTGATCTCCACGAGGTGGTCGGTGGTCCAGGTGGGGGTGGCCCGCTCGCCGACCGCCGCGGTCACGCGGGTGCGGAAGTCCTGGGGGTCGAGGGTCAGATGCTGCGCCAGGATCTTCACCGCCGGCTCGTCCCAGAGGTCGGCGAGCTCGCCGACCCTCATGTCGGGCGGGGTGGGATGCAGGTCGACGTACGTCGGCTCGTGGCGGTAGCCGCCGAGGCACTCCAGCGCCATCGCGGCGCCCGGCGCGGCCGCCCGGATCGCCTCGACGATCGGCAGGCCGGTCTCGGCGGGGATGCCGCGACAGTCGAGCACCTCGCGGCTGCCGATGTCGTAGGTGATCGCGCCGTTGGACACGATCCCGACCCCGCCGCCGGCATCACCATCTGCAGCGGGGTCGCCGCCGATCTGCGCCCACAGGGCGTCCATCCAGCGCAGTGGCCGGGCGGTGACGACGACCACGCGGACGCCGAGCGCCTGCACGCGGTGCAGCACCTCCTGGGTGTAGGCACCTAGCTGACCCTCGTCGTCGAGAAGGGTGCCGTCGAGGTCGGTGGCGACCAGGCGCGGGGTGCTCACGGCCCGCTCACGACCCGGGCCAGTAGCGGTCGAGCTCCTGGGCGGCTCCGTCGTCGTGGACCGAGCCGGTGACGGCGTCGGCGGCCTCCTTGACCACGTCGACCGACTGGCCCATCGCGACGCCGCGACCGGCCCAGCGCAGCATCTCGATGTCGTTGCGGCCGTCGCCGATCGCCAGCACGTCGGAGGCGCCCACACCCAGCTCGTCCGCGACGTACTCGAGGCCGGAGGCCTTGCTGACGCCCACCGGGGCGAGGTCGAGCCACGCCGTCCACCCGACGACGTAGTCGGTGCCCTGCAGGCCGAGGCGGGCGCCCAGGGCGACGAAGTCGTCGGCGGTCGCGTCCGGGTCGCGGATGATGACGCGACTGACGGGGACGGAGACGAGGTCCGCGACGTCGGCGATGGTGAACTCGCCGGACAGCTCGCCGGGCGGGAACGGGCGGTTCACCCGGTAGCCGACGCCGCGCTCCTCGACCGCGACCAGGGCCGAGGGGTGCTCGTGGAGCACCGCGCGGACGGCGGGCGCCGCATCGAAGGTCTCCTCGTGCACGACCTCGAGCGGCGGGTAGCGGAAGACGACGGCGCCGTTGCTCGCGACGACCCAGAGCCGCTCGCCCTGGTCGGCGTGCAGGTCGAGGAGATCGGCCAGGTTGGTCATGCCGTGCGGCGAGCGCCCGCTGGCCAGCACGACGTGGACGCCGGCGTCGAGCGCGCGGTGCACGGCGGCGTAGATCGGCGGACTGATCTGCTCGTACGTCGTCCCGACGCCCTCGACCCACTTCAGCAGGGTGCCGTCGATGTCGAGGGCGACCAGCTTCGGCCGCCAGGAGTCGTCGGTCGAATGTGGCGAGACCACTAGGCGGTGACCGGTTTGAGAACCTCGAGGCCGCCGAGGTACGGGCGCAGCGCCTCGGGGACGCGGACCGATCCGTCCTCCTGCTGGTGGGTCTCGAGCAGGGCGATGATCGGGCGGTTGGTCGAGCACAGGGTGCCGTTGAGGGTCGCCACCGGCTTGATCTCCCCGTCGGCGAAGCGGCCGCGGGTGTCGAGCCGGCGGGTCTGGAAGTCGGTGCAGTTGGAGGTGGAGGTGAGCTCGCGGTAGCGACCCTGGCTGGCGATCCAGGCCTCGCAGTCGAACTTCCGCTGGGCCGAGAGGCCGAGGTCACCGGCCGCGACGTCGATCACGCGGTAGCAGAGCTGGAGCTTGTCGAGGAACTCCTTCTCCCACTCCAGCAGCCGCTGGTGCTCGGCATAGGACTCCTCGAGCGTGGTGTAGACGAACATCTCGACCTTGTCGAACCAGTGGACACGGAAGATGCCCCGGGTGTCCTTGCCGTGCGACCCGGCCTCCTTGCGGAAGCAGGGGCTGAAGGCGGCGTAGCGCAGCGGAAGGCTCGAGCCCTCGAGGATCTCGTCGGAGTGGTACGCCGCCATCGGCACTTCCGAGGTGCCGACGAGGTAGAGGTCCTGGCCCTCGATCCGATAGACGTCGTCGGCCGCCTGGCCGAGGAAGCCGGTGCCCTCCATCGCCCGCGGCTTGACCAGCGAGGGCGGCACGACCTGGATGAAGCCGTTGGCCCGAGCCTGGTCCAGGGCCATGTTGACCAGGGCGAACTCCAGCTGCGCGCCGACACCGGTCAGGAAGTAGAAGCGCGAGCCCGACACCTTGGCGCCACGCTCGAGGTCGATCGCTCCGAGCATCCGGCCGAGCTCGACGTGGTCGCGCGGCTCGAAGTCGAAGACCGGCGGGGTGCCGACGGTCTCCAGGACGACGAAGTCCTCCTCGCCGCCTGCCGGGGTCTCGTCGGCAGCGAGGTTGGGGATGTCCATCAGGGCCTGCCGCCAGGCCTCCTCGGCCTCGGTCTGCTCGGCCTCGGCCGCCTTGACCTCCGTCGAGAGCTCCTTGGTGCGAGCCAGCAGGGCTGCCTTCTCCTCGCCCTGGGCCTGCGGGATCTGCCTGCCGAGCTGCTTCTGCTCGGCACGCCTGGCCTCGAAGGTCGAGATCGCGCTTCGGCGTGCGGAGTCGGCGGCCAAGGCCCGGTCCACGACGTCGTCGGACAGGCCGCGCTTGGCCTGAGCGGCTCGAACGCGGTCGGGGTCCTCACGCAGCACCTTGGGATCGATCACCTCACCAGGCTATCGGCGTACCGCGCGCGCCAGCACCCGACTTGCCCCAGGCATACTGACGCGCGTGCTGGACCGCCCCCGTCCCCTGATCCTGGCCTGGGCCGGCGTCTGCGCGGGGCTGTTCGTGGTGCTGGCGTTCCTGGTCCACCTGAGCCGGGCACCGCTGGGCGGATTCGACGACCTGGGGCGCACAGCCGAGCACTGGGCGCGCGGGTCGGACACGTTCGTCCATGTCCTCCGGGTGATCGAGAGGCTCTTCGCGGGCCTCGGCATGGCGATCCTGACGCTGCTGGTCGCGGTCCCCCTCTGGGTGCGCAAGCACCACCGGGCCGCGGTCTACGTCGTGCTGGTGATGGCCACCGACAACGTCGCCTACGACCTGATCAAGGTCGTCTACGGCCGCAACCGCCCGGTCTGGCAGGAGCCCCTCGGCGCGCTGACCTCCCGGTCCTTCCCCTCCGGACACTCCGCCAGCACCGCGGCGTTCGCGGGCGTCGTGATCGTGCTGACGACCATGCTGGTGCGCCGCGGCAACCTGCGTCATCTGCTCTGCGCGGGCATCGTGCTCGTGCCGCTGGTGGTCGGCGCCGACCGAGTGCTGCTGGGGCGGCACTACCCGACCGACGTGCTCGCCGGCTGGCTGCTGGGCGCCTGTGTGAGCCTCTTCTGGCTGGCCGTCTACAGCCCGCTGCCACGCAGTCATGCCATGTCGGCGGCGCCCTTGACCGAGTCGGTGCCGTCTGACCGCAGCCTTGCGGTGGTGGTCAACCCGGCCAAGCTCGAGGACGTCGGACAGTTCCGCTCGATCGTGACCGCGATGGCCGCCGAGGCAGGCTGGTCGAGCCCGAGCTGGCACTACACCACCGTCGAGGACCCCGGCACCGGGATGGCCGAGGCGGCATCGGTCGGCGGCGCCGACCTGGTGCTGGTGTGTGGGGGTGACGGCACGGTCCGCGAGGTCTGTGCCGAGCTCGCCGGCACGGGCATCCCGGTGGGGATCGTCCCCGCCGGCACCGGCAACCTGCTCGCGCGCAACCTCGACATCCCGCTCTACCTACGCGCGGCCGTCGACGTCGCACTCACCGGGCAGGACCGGGCGATCGACCTGGTCGAGGTGTCCGGCGACGACATGGACGACACGCACTTCATGGTGATGGCCGGGATGGGCCTGGACGCCGCGATCATGCAGGGGGTCAACGAGCAGCTGAAGGCGAAGGTCGGCTGGGTGGCCTACCTGCTCTCCGGGGTGAAGGCGCTGATGTCTCCGGTGGTCCGGATGGAGATCTCGGTCGACGACGGCGAGTTCGCCTCCCACCGGGCCCGCACGGTCGTGGTCGGCAACGTCGGCTTCCTCCAGGCCGGCATGCCCCTGCTCCCGGACGCCGCCATCGACGACGGCCTGCTGGACGTCGTACTCCTCTACCCGAAGCGGTTCGTCTCCTGGCTGCCCCTGGCGTTCCGGGTGCTGGCTCGGCGTCCACGCACCGACGAGACCATCGCCCGCATGCGCGGACGCACGGTCACGATCCGTGCGGCGTCCCCCACCCCCCGCCAGCTCGACGGTGACCCCCTCGGCGCCGGCAAGGAGCTGCGGATGACCTGCCTGCACGGCCGGGTCCTCGTCCGCGTCCCCCGCTGACCCCTCCCGATACTTCGCAGCGTTCCGCACCTGTTTCCCGGCGTGTCGAGGTGCCAGGTGCTGCGAAGTATCGGTCAGGAGCAGGTGCCGTAGGTGGATTGGAAGTCGTCCATGCAGACGAGGCCCAGGTCGACCGGCTGCAGGGCTGAGCTGGGGGCGTTCGAGGTGTCACCGACCTGCCACTCGTAGGTCCGGTAACGACCGAACGTCCCGGTCTCGACGCGTGTGAAGACCTTTCCGTCCGCGATCCAGGTGGCGGCCTGACGTGGGGCGCCCTGGGCGGTGGACAGTCCCAGCGTCCCGGGATGGAGGTACTCGTCCTGATCGGCGCCGTGGCGCGGGCCGACGGGGAGGGCCCGCATCAGACCGAGGTCCGTCACCGACAGGATCGTCCAGGGCCCGCCCTCGTAAGCCGGGGCGACCAGCCCGCGTACGCCGTGGCCCAGATCGACGTAGGTCTTGTACAGAAACGCGTTGCCGACACCGATCCGGGCCGAGACGTGCCGGCCGTCGATCGTCCCGACCACGTCGTAGGCCTGGTGGAAGTGGTCCTTCACGTGGTGCGGCCCCTCGACGACCCGGAGACGGGCGCCGGCACTGTGCCAGGTCCTGGAGACACCGGGCCCGAGCAGGGCCGGGTGCGTGATCGGCAGCAGTGTCGGGAGCCCCCCGTGCGGACCCGGGTCGAACTGGTACGACACGCCGGTCGGACACGGTGCCGGAAGACTTTGGCTGACGGTGTCCCAGCACCAACGGCCCACGATCTCGCGCCTGAGGGCGCCCCGGTCGGGCACGAAGCTCTCGACCCGCACCAGCAGACGTCGCTGCCCGGCCTGCGAGGGGTCCTGGACGGCGGTCATCAGCCGACCGCCGCGAGTCACCCAGGAGAGTGCGCGTGTGCCGTAGCTGACGATGCCGTCGCCGCCTGCGGTGGCGAGCGTCCCGGCCTTCACGGTCACCGCGACCAGCTTTCCATCGGCGATCCGGTACGCCGTCCAGTTGCGCTGGGAGGGCGGCGTGTTGCGCGTGGCGACGACGACGGCTGGGGTCGACGCGCCGGTGGCGACGGAACCGACGAACCCGGCGAGGCGGCGGACGACCGCGGTCAGCGGATGGGTCGGGTCGTCGGCCAGTCTGACCGTGAGAGTCCGCCCCGAGGCGTGGAGTCGGTCCGGCCTGCCGTCGCCGTCGATGTCGAGCGACATCGTGTGGGTGACCTTCTGCTTCGGGAACGGCGCTCGGTCGGCCGGAAGCGGGCGCTGATGATCGCCGTGGCCACTCCAGAGGACGACCGGTACGGCGACCGCGACGACCGCCGCGGCTGCGACGAGTGCGACCACGGCCGGGCGCCGCCAGAGTGGGGTCGGCGCCGGCTGCGGTGGGATGTGGTGGCCGAGATCCTCTGGCTGCACCAGCTCCGCGCGGGCGTGCAG
>DATBBE010000185.1:0-24280 GCA_036271155.1 Nocardioides sp.
ACCTGGCCGTTGGCGAGGTAGCGCAGACCGCCGTGGACCAGCTTGCTCGACCAGCGCGACGTACCGAAGGCGAGGTCGTGAGCGTCGACCGCGAGCACCGACAGACCGCGGGAGACGGCGTCGAGGGCGCAGCCGACGCCGGTGACGCCGAGCCCGACCACGAGGACGTCGACCTCGTGCGGTACGCCGGCCAGCCCGGCCCGGATGCGGGTCGCGGGCCCGGGAGGGGTCATCGCGAGACCAGGCCGCGGACGAGCTGCTCGAGCTCGCGGTCGAGGTCGTCCTCGCCGACCGCGTCGTCGACCATGGTGTGGGCGCTGAGCACGAAGCCGTGGGCGGCCAGCAGCAGCGCCCGGGCCATCGCGACCGGGTCGCCGTCGCGGACGCTGCCGTCGTGCTGCCCCTGTCGCAGCCGCTCGGCCGTGAGGTCGGCGATGGCCTCCTGGCTGCGCCCGCGGCGCGTCAGCAGGTAGGGAAGCAGCAGCTGGGGATCGAGCTCCACGATGCGAAGGAAGAGCTCGTTGTCGCGCAGGGCGCGGGTGGTCGTCACGACCTGCGCCGCGATCCGGTCGACCGCCGTCGCGGTCTCACCCAGGGAGGCGTCGGAGCCCGCCACCGCCACGGCGACGACCTCGCCCCACTCGCGGGTCATCAGGTCGGCCAGGACGGCCGGCATGTCGGGCCAGGCCCGGTAGATCGTCATCCGGCTCACGCCCGCACGGCGCGCGACCTCCGTGAGCGTCGTACGCCGCCAGCCGACGTCGAGGATGCAGGCGCGGGCCGCGTCCAGGTAGGCCGCCAGAGCCTCCGGATGCTGACGGGAGTTGTGACGAAGTGACGTCATATGTCACACTGTAACACATGACCTCCCTCGAGATGCACCCCACTCGTTGGGGCGACCCGGCCCGTGCCGCAGCGCTCCCGGAGGCTGCCCGCGGGCTGGTCGAGCTGGTCTTCCCGGTGGTCGACCACACCGTCGCGGACGACGCCCCGGCGACGCTCCCGGACTCCCCGCTGACCGGTGAGATCGTCGATGCTCTCGCGGCGGTGGTGGGCCCCGAGCACGTGCTCACCGACGACGCGTCACGTCGCTCCCGCACCCGGGGCAAGTCCACGCCGGACCTGCTCCGCGCCCGCGCCGGAGACCTCACCGACGCTCCGTGTGCCGTGGTCAGACCGGCGGACCACGACGAGGTCCAGGCCCTGCTCGAGGTGGCGACCCGCCACCGGGTCGCCGTCGTGCCCTTCGGTGGCGGCACCTCCGTGGTCGGCGGCCTGGCCGCGACGTGGGAGGGGTACGCCGGAGTGGTCAGCCTCGACCTGGTCCGGATGAAGCGGCTGCTCGCCGTCGACCCCGTCTCCATGATCGCGACCCTGGAGCCCGGCTTGCGCGGACCCGAGGCGGAGGCCCTGCTGGCCGAGCACGGGCTGACGCTCGGCCACTTCCCGCAGTCCTTCGAGTACGCGACGATCGGCGGCTTCGCGGCGACCCGCTCCGCCGGGCAGTCGTCGTCCGGCTACGGGCGCTTCGACGCCCTGGTGGCCGGTCTCGTCGTGGCGACACCGGTCGGCCCGGTCACGCTCGGACATGCACCCGCCAGCGCTGCCGGACCCGATCTGCGACAGGTGTTCCTCGGGTCCGAGGGCGCGTTCGGCGTGATCACAGCGGTGACCGTGCGGGTGCGACCGCTGCCCACCGCCTTCGTCTACGAGGGCTGGCGGTGGCCGTCCTTCGACACGGGCACCGAGGCCCTGCGCACGCTCGCCCAGAGCCAGCTGCAGCCGACCGTGCTCCGGCTCTCGGACGAGAACGAGACCGCCCTCAACCTCGCCGACCCCGACTCGATCGGCGGCTCCGGCGAGGGCTCGTCCGGCGGGTGCCTGATGATCGTCGGCTTCGAGGGCACCTCGAAGGCCGTCGAGGCGCGGCGCACGGCGGTCACGGCGGTGCTGAGCGGCCTCGGTGGCGAGCCGGCCGGCGAGGAGCCGGGCCGGCGGTGGGCGGCCGGGCGCTACGACGCGCCGTACCTCCGTGACTCGATGCTCGACGTCGGCGTGCTCGTCGAGACCCTCGAGACCGCGACGCACTGGTCCCGTCTGCGTCACGCCTACGACGCGGTGAGCGCCGCACTCAGCGCCGCGCTGGGGGAGGCGGCGCTGGTGCTGTGCCATGTCTCGCACGTCTACGAGACCGGGGCCTCGCTGTACTTCACCGTCGCGGCACCGCAGGGCGACGACGCCCTCGGCCTCTGGTCGGACGCCAAGACCGCCGCTCTGGAGGCGATCGTCGACAGCGACGCCACCATCACCCACCACCACGCGGTCGGCAGGGACCATCTGCCCTGGCTCGAGGACGAGATCGGCGTCGTCGGGGTCGAGGTGCTCCGCGCCGTCAAGGCTGCCGTCGACCCGGAGGGGATCCTCAACCCGGGTGTCCTGGTCCCCCCTCGATCCCTGCGAAGGTCCACACCAGCAGGTGTGTCGGGACCGCCGCGGTGAGGGTGACCTCGTGGTCGCCGGTGATCTCGAAGGCGTCGCCGGTGGCGAGCGGCTGGGCCAGGCTCGACCGGACCAGGGCGCCGGTCGCGACGAAGACGTAGCGCAGGGGAGCATCGGGCAGGGTGACGGAGTCGCCGGTCTCGAGGCCGGCGATCCGCAGCGCCGCCCCGGGGATCCCGAGCGCCTCCTCGTCGGCGACCACGACGAGGTCACCCCCGCTGAGGTCGGGAGTCGTCGTACGCCGGCTCGGCTCGCCGCCCGGCTCGCCCGGACGCAGCCAGGCCTGGACGAACCGGGTCACCTGACCGTCGGCCCGCTCACTGTGGGTGATCCCGGAGCCTGCCCTCGTGACGGCGAGGCGACCGGCCGGCTGGGTCACCAGACCGTCGTCGTCTGCATGAGCCAGCGCACCCGAGACGACCCAGGTGACGAGCACCACATCGGCGTGCTGGTGGGCGTCGTAGCCCGCGTCGGCACCCAGCAGGTCGTCGTTCAGCGCGAGCAGCGGACCGAACGAGACGCGCTCGGGGTCGTAGAAGGATCCGAACGAGAAGGAGTGCCGCGTCTGCCGGCCGGTCTCGCGCGTCACGAACCGGTCCATTCCTCTTCGCACGACTACGGTCACCGACACAATGATCCCCGTGGCTCACCCTCTGCTTCCACCGGGCTTCCGGTTCGGTGCCAGCACCGCGTCGTACCAGATCGAGGGCGGAGCCGACGCGGACGGCAAGGGACGCAGCATCTGGGACACCTTCACCCACGTGCCCGGCAACGTCGCGGACGGCTCGACGGGTGACGTCGCGTGCGACCACTACCACCGCCTCGACGAGGATCTCGACCTCATGCAGCGGCTGGGCCTGGGCGGCTACCGCTTCTCCATCTCGTGGCCGCGGGTCGTGCCGACGGGCTCGGGTGAGCCGAACCAGGCCGGTCTGGACTTCTACGAGCGGCTCGTCGACGGTCTGCTCGAGCGCGACATCCAGCCGATGGCCACGCTCTACCACTGGGACCTGCCGCAGGAGCTCGAGGACGCCGGTGGCTGGCTGAACCGCGACACCGTCGAACGCTTCGCGGAGTACGCCGCTCTGGTCGGCGAGCGCCTGACGGACCGCGTGGAGCACTGGATCCCGGTCAACGAGCCCAACGTCATCACGATGCTCGGCTACGGCAACGGCGTCCACGCGCCGGGCAAGGCCCTGATGTTCGACGCCCTCCCGGTGGCCCACCACCTGCTGCTCGCCCACGGCCGGGCGGCGATCGCGCTGCGCGCCGCCGGTGCCGCCAGCGTCGGCTGCGCCAACAACCATGCGCCGATGTGGCCGGCCAGCGACGACGAGGCCGACGTCGGTGCCTCGAAGCTGTTCGACGCCCTCTGGAACGGGATGTTCTCCGAGCCCATGCTGTTCGGGCGCTACCCGACGGACCTCGCGCCCCTGGTGCAGCCGGTCGTGCGTGCCGGTGACATGGCGACCATCCGGCAGCCGCTCGACTTCTACGGCGTCAGCTACTACAACCCGATCCGGATCGCCGCGGCCGACGAGGACGCCCCGATGCCGTGGGAGCCGTTGAAGATCGTGGGATACCCCACCACCGACCTCGGCTGGCCGGTGGTCCCGGACGCCCTGCGCGAGTGGCTGATCACCCTGCGGGCGCGCTACCGGGCGGCGCTCCCACCGATCATCATCACCGAGTCCGGCTGTTCCTACGCCTGTGGCCCCGACGCCGAGGGCGTGGTCGACGACCAGCCACGCATCGACTATCTGGACGCCCACCTCCGAGCCGTCGGCGTCGCCGTCCGCGCCGGGGTCGACGTACGCGGTTACTACACGTCGTCGCTGCTCGACAACTTCGAGTGGGCCGAGGGCTACACCCAGCGCTTCGGCCTGGTCCACGTCGACTACGACACCCAGGCGCGCACCCCCAAGCGGTCCTTCGACTGGTACGCCGAGACGATCCGGGTCCAGCCGCCCGACAACTGACCGTTGACCCGCGGGTTCTGACCCGTCGAGCCGCGGGTTCTGACCCGTTGAGCCGCGGGTTCTGACCGTCGCCTTCCGGAGAACGTGAGGTTTCGCCGGTCAAAGGGCGCGGTTCAACAGGTAGAAACCCGCGGGTCAACAGGTAGAAACCCGCGGGTCAACGGCTAGCTGCGGCCGACGGCGCGGACGGTCCAGCCCGCGGAGCGCCAGGCGTCGACGTCCAGGACGTTGCGCCCGTCGAACAGCCGACGCCGGCGTACGACGCCCTCCAGATCGGCCGGGGTGACCTCGCGGAACTCCGGCCACTCGGTCAGATGCAGCACCAGGTCGGCGTCGCGGCACGCGTCGACCGCCGAGTCGGCGTACTCCAGGGTCGGGAACACCCGGCTCGCCGTGTCGTTGGCCCTGGGGTCGAAGACGCGTACGCCGGCTCCGCGCAGGTGGAGCTGGCCGGCGATCCACAGGGCGGGGGAGTCGCGGACGTCGTCGCTGTCGGGCTTGAAGGCGGCACCCCAGACGGCGATCCGTGCGTCTGCGAGGTCGCCGTCGACCATCGACGAGACGACGTGGACGACGCGCTCTCGCTGACGCTGGTTGACGTCGTCGACGTGACGCAGGAACGTCATCGCGTCCTCCACCCCGAGCTCTCCGGCGCGGTGGACGAACGCCCGGATGTCCTTGGGCAGGCAGCCGCCCCCGAAGCCGATGCCGGCGTTGAGGAACTGCCTGCCGATCCGGGCGTCGTGCCCGATGGCGTCGGCGAGCGCGACGACGTCGGCGCCGGTGGCCTCGCACACCTCGGCCATCGCGTTGATGAACGAGATCTTGGTGGCCAGGAAGGAGTTGGCCGCGACCTTGACCAGCTCGGCGGTGGCGTAGTCGGTGACGACGACAGGGGCACCGTGGGCGATCATCGGGGCATAGAAGTCGCGCAGCAGCTTCTCGGCCCTGGCATCGGAGATGCCCAGCACGATCCGGTCGGGCTGGAGCGTGTCCTGGACCGCGAAGCCCTCGCGCAGGAACTCCGGGTTCCACACGAGCATCGCCTCGGCGCCGGCGGGCGCGAGCTCGGTGATCACGGCCGCCATCCGCTCCGCGGTGCCGACCGGCACCGTCGACTTGCCGACCACCAGGGTCGGCCGGTCCAGGTGGGGGGCCAGGCCCGTCATCGCCGCCTCGACCTGGCTGACGTCGGCCGCGAGGCCCTCCTGCTGCTGGGGCGTGCCGACGCAGACGAAGTGCACCTCCCCGAACGCCGCGACCTCGGCGTAGGAGTCGGTGAACCGGAGCTGGCCGGACTCGACGGCCCGCCCGAGCAGCTCGGCCAGGTGGGGCTCGTACATCGGGATCTCACCGCGCTCCAGCGCCGCCCGGCGGTCCGGGTCGATCTCCATGCCGAGAACCTCGTGACCCAGGTCGGCCATCGCCGCGGCCTGCGTGGCCCCGAGGTAGCCACATCCGATCACCGTGATCCGCATGGGCCGGAGTCTAGGCAGCGCCGGCCGACCGAAGGGTGCAGCCGCTTGCGTTCTATACCCCCTAGGGGTATAAAGAGCGCGTGACCGACAGCTGGCGGATGGCCGTGACCGCGACCCGGCACTGCCTGACCGGCTGTGCGCTCGGCGAGATCGCCGGCATGGTGCTCAGCACGTGGTGGGGCTGGGGCAACGCCGCCAACATCGTGCTCTCGATCGTGCTCGCCTTCGGGTTCGGCTACACCCTGACCTACACCGGCGTACGTCGTGCGGGCGCCGACAGCCGGACGGCGGTGCGCGCCGCCCTCGCCAGCGACACCGTCTCGATCCTGACCATGGAGATCGTCGACAACCTGTTCATCCTGGTCGTGCCGGGCGCGATCTCGGCGGGTCTCGGCAGCCCGCTCTTCTGGTGGTCGCTGGTGGTCTCGCTGGCCGTCGCCTTCGTCGCGGCCGTCCCGGTGAACCACTGGCTGATGGAGCGCGGGAAGGGTCACGCCGTGGTCCACCAGCTCCACGAGGAGCACGCCCACCGGCACTAGGCGACCGGGATGGTTAACTTTCCCGCATGCGCATGCCACGAACGGCTGCCGTCCTCCTTCCGCTCACGCTCCTCGCGCTCGGGTGCGCGCCGCAGGCAAGCTCGACGGCCACCGACACCACCAGCCAGGACGCCAACCAGACCCCGGCCCAGTGTGCCCAGGGCAAGACCCTGAAGTCCGGGGTCCTGACGGTCGGCACGGACTCACCGGCGTACGACCCGTGGTTCCGCCACAACGACCCGACCAACGGACAGGGCTACGAGTCCGCGACGGCGTACGCCGTGGCCAAGCAGCTCGGCTTCTCGCCGAGCGCGGTGACCTGGACCAAGGTGCCGTTCAACTCGTCGTACGCGCCGGGGCCGAAGAAGTTCGACTTCGACATCAACCAGATCTCGATCACCAAGGCCCGTGCGCAGGCGGTGACCTTCTCGACCGGCTACTACACCGCGGCGCAGGCGCTGGTCGCGCTCAAGGGATCGCCGATCTCGTCGGTCACATCGCTGGCCGACCTGAAGAAGTACAAGCTGGGCGCCCAGACCGGCACCACCTCGTTGACGGCACTGCGTGACGACGTACAGCCCGACAGCGCGCCGGTGGTCTTCCAGAACACCAACGACGCCAAGCAGGCGCTGCTCAACCACCAGGTCGACGCGATCGCGGCCGACCTGCCGACGGCGTTCTACATCTCGGCCGCGCAGATCAAGGGCTCGACGATCATCGGCCAGTTCCAGCAGACGACCGGTTCTCCGGAGCAGTTCGGGATGCTCTTCCAGAAGGGCAACGCCCTGGCCGGCTGCGTCGACCAGGCGCTGGCGGCCATGAAGAGTGACGGCACGCTGGCCGCCATCGAGAAGAAGTGGCTGAGCAGCACGGTCGACGTGCCCGTTCTGAAGTGACGACGACCGACGGCGCCTGGCGGCCCAGCGCCCGTGAGCTCGAACGCCGGGCGATCCGTCGGCGGCGGGCCCGTCGCGACGTGCTGCTCGCGACGGTGGCGCTGGTCGTCGTCCTCGGTGGCCTCGCGCTGGTCCTGACCTCAGCGCCCGGTTGGCCGCGGGTCAAGGCGACCTTCTTCAACTGGCACTACATCCACGGCTCCTTCCACGAGGTCACCACCGGCCTGGTCAAGAACATCGCGATCTTCATGATCTGCGAGCCGGTGATCCTGGTCCTCGGGGCGGGCGTGGCCATCGTCAGGTCCACGGCGTCGCCGCTGATGCTCCCGTTCCGGGTGCTCGCGGTGATCTACGCCGACGTGGTGCGCGGGATCCCGACCCTCCTGCTGGTCTATCTCTTCGGCTTCGGGATCCCGGCGCTGAACCTGCAGGGCCTCACGACCAGCACCTTCTGGCTGGGGTCGGCCGCGCTCGTGGTCTCTTACACGGCGTACGTCTCGGAGGTCTTCCGGGCCGGTATCGAGTCGGTGCACCCCTCGCAGGTCGCCAGTGCGGACGCCCTCGGGCTGAGCAGGTGGCAGTCGATGCTGCACGTGATCCTGCCGCAGGCGACCAGGCGGGTGGCCCCGCCTCTGCTCAACGACTTCATCTCGCTGCAGAAGGACACCGCCCTGCTGTCGGTGATCACGGTGTTCGAGGCGTTCTTCTCCGCACAGGACTACGAGAACTACAAGTTCAACTACTCGTCGCTGACCCTGGCGGCGATCTGCTTCGTGGTCCTGACCGTGCCGTTCACGCGCTTCACCGACTGGCTCACGCGCCGGGCGCGTCGGCGCGAGCTCGCGGGGGTGGGCCCGTGACCACTGCCGAGCCCGTGAACACCGCGCTGCTCCAGGCCGCCGGGCTGCGCAAGTCGTACGGCGAGAAGGTGGTCCTGCAGGACATCGACCTGACGGTCCATGCCCACGACGTGATCTGCCTGATCGGCTCGTCGGGGTCGGGCAAGTCGACGCTGCTGCGCTGCCTGAACCTCCTGGAGGACGTCGACGACGGGGTCATCACCTTCGAGGGCCGGGAGATCTCCGACCCCTTGGTGGACCGGCGCGAGGTGAGGTCGCGGATCGGGATGGTGTTCCAGGCCTACAACCTGTTCCCCCACCTGACCGTCCTCGCCAACTGCACCCTCGCACCGCGGCGGGTCCACGGCGTACCGAAGGCCGAGGCGGAGCAGCGGGCGCGCGAGCTGCTCACCCAGTTCGGCCTGGCCGACCAGGTCGACAAGCACCCGGACCGGATGTCGGGCGGCCAGCAGCAGCGGGCGGCGCTGGTCCGCGCCCTGTGCACCCAGCCGACCCTGCTCCTCCTCGACGAGATCACAGCGGCGCTGGACCCCGAGCTGGTCGGGGAGGTGCTCACCATCGTGCGCGACCTGGCCGAGCGCGGCACCACGATGATCCTGGCTACCCACGAGATGGGCTTCGCCCGCGACGTCGCCACCAAGGTCTGCTTCCTCGACCAGGGCCGGATCCTCGAGGACGGGCCGCCGGCGGAGATCTTCAGCAACCCACGCGAGGACCGCACCCGGCAGTTCCTCGCCCGCGTGCTGCCGTCATCCCGATAGTTCGCAGCGTTTCGCACCGCGACACGCCGTACGACGGGTGCGCGGCGCTGCGAAGTATCGGGCGGGGGCGGTCGGAGGGGCGGTCGGAGGGAAGGGCTGAGAAGATCGAGGCATGACGGTCGAGCTCGGGCAGGGCACCGGACCACTGCGCGGGGTGCGGGTGGTCGAGCTCGCGGGGATCGGTCCGGGGCCCCACGCGTGCATGATCCTGGCCGACCTCGGGGCGGACGTGATCCGCATCGACCGACCGGGCGGTCAGGCGCTGACCGGGGGTGCCCACGACCTGCTCAACCGCGGGCGGCCCAGTGTGGCGATCGACCTGAAGCACCCCGACGGCGTCGCCACCGTGCTGGAGCTGGTCGCGGGCGCCGACGTGCTGGTCGAGGGCCTGCGCCCCGGCACCACGGAGCGCCTCGGCCTCGGCCCGGATGTCTGTCTGGCCCGCAACCCGCGGCTCGTCTACGGGCGGATGACCGGCTGGGGCCAGACCGGCCCGCTCGCGCGGACGGCGGGCCACGACCTCGGCTACATCGCGATCACCGGCGCCCTCTTCGGTCTCGGTCAGGACAGGACCCGGCCCCACTTCCCGACCAACCTGGTGGGCGACTTCGGGGGCGGCTCGACGTATCTGGTGATCGGGATCCTGGCCGCACTCCTCGAGGCGCGCGTCTCCGGCGAGGGGCAGGTCGTCGACGCCGCGATCGTCGACGGCACCGCCCACCTCAACTCCATGGCGACCGGGCTCCTGGCCGGTGGGCTGATGCGCGAGGAGCGCGCGGTCAACCTGCTCGACGGCGGCGTGCCGTACTACGACCTCTACGAGACCGCGGACGGGATGCACCTCGCGGTCGGCGCGCTCGAGCCGCAGTTCTACGACGCCCTGGTGACAGGGCTCGGCATCGCCGACAGCGCGCCGGACCGCGACGACCCCGCCCACCATCCCGAGCTGCGCCGGATCATCGCCGAGCGGGTGCGCTCGCGCACCCAGGCCGAGTGGGTCGAGGTCTTCGCCGACACCGACGCGTGCGTCGCGCCCGTGCTGCCGGTGACCGAGGCGTTCGACCACCCCCATCTTGTGGCCCGGGAGACCTTCGTGGTGCGCGACGGCGTCACCCAGCCCGCTCCTGCGCCGCGCTTCTCGCGCACCCCGCCCTCGCTGACCACGCCACCGCCGGCGCGCCCCGGGCAGGACACCCGCGCGGCCCTGCGCGCCTGGGGGGTCGCCGAGGTCGACCGGCTCCTGGAGTCGGGCGCGGCCGTCCAGGCGTGATGCTCCCGGCCGGGCGCGCGCATGCCGTCGGCGTACCCCGGGTACGTAGTGCTCGTACGACGAGACAGGCACGACGCCGACACGAACGGGGATTGACTGTGGGACTCGACGACAAGATCCAGAACGAAGCGACCGAGGCCAAGGGAAAGGTCAAGGAGGCGGCCGGGTCCGCCACCGACGACGAGAGCCTCGAGGTCGAGGGCCAGGCAGACCAGGACGAGGCGAAGGTCAAGAAGGCGGGCGAGCACGTCAAGGACGCCGCCGACAACGTCAAGGACCTCTTCAAGTCCTGAGCCACACCAGCTCCCGCGGGGGTCTCGTCACCTGGCGGGGCCCCTGTGGCTTGTGCGCTCGTAGGGTGGCTGCGTGAGAGACGCCGTCGTGCACGCCGTACGACGGTCACTGTGGGACCAGGTGCCCCGCGACCATCGCGAGTCGGCGCAGGGGCTGCGGCACCGCCAGTGGGTGACCGGGGTCGTGGTGGTGGTCGGAGCCGTGGTGCTCGGTCTGTCACTGCGCATCAGGCCGGGCAACGACTGGTTCTACCCAGCGACGTTCGGGCTGGCGCTGGTCTGGATGGTCGGCGCCTTCGCGTCGGGCCCGCTGCACCTGGGCCGCACCTGGCGCGGCGAGGAGCCCGGGCCGCGGCCGGTCGCCGTCCCGCTGGTGTACGGCGTGCTGCTCTCCGGAGTGTTCGTGGCCGGGGCGCTGGTCGTACGCCAGGTGCCCTGGCTCGACGGCCAGGTCCAGCACGTGCTCGACCACGCCGACCACGGCTCGGTGCCGCTGCTGGTGGTCGTCACGGCGGTCAACGGTGTCGCCGAGGAGCTGTTCTTCCGGGGCGCGCTGTACGCCGCGACCCCGAGGCTCCCGGTCGCGGTCACCACCGCGGCGTACGTCCTGGCCACCCTGGCGACCGGGAACGTGATGCTCGGCTTCGCCGCGGTGCTCCTCGGAGCCCTCGTCGGGCTCGAACGCCGCGCGACCGGTGGCATCCAGGCCCCGATCATCACCCACGTCGTCTGGTCCCTGGCGATGCTGCTCGCCCTCCCCCTGCTGTTCTGAAGGGGCTGATCCTCAGCGGGCGCCGTCGGTGTCCTCGAGGGCGCGCCGGACCGCCTCGTGGTAGCTGAGGGGGTCACCGGGGACGATCTCCTGGATGGAGTGGTCGGTGACGACGACCTCGATGCTCATCGAGTCGATCAGGTTGCGCCCGGTGGTGGCGTCCACGTCGGTGACCAGGGCCAGCCAGTACGACGACAGGCGCGGCGTCAGGACCGGCACCGACACGATCGGCACGCGCTTGCCCGAGGCCACCTCGGAGGCGATCTCGAGCATCTCCAGGTAGGTCATCTGCTCGGGGCCGCCGATCTCGAAGACCCGCCCGAGGGCGCGTGGCTCGTCGGCCACTCCCACGAGGTAGCGCACGACGTCGTCGACCGCGATCGGCTGCGTGCGCGTGGCGACCCACTTCGGGACGATCATCGCGGGCAGGTTCTTCACCAGCTGGCGGGTCAGCTCCCACGAGACACCGCCGCGCCCGATCACGATCCCCGCCCGGAGCACCGTCACCGGCACGCCACCGGCCCCGAGCAGACCCTCGACCTCGCGACGCGACCTCAGGTGCGCCGACAGCTCGGCGCCCTCGGCGCCCAGCCCGCCGAGGTAGACGATCTGGCGTACGCCGGCGTCGGCGGCCGCCTCGCCGAACGCCTGGGCCGCGCGGGCGTCGCGCTCCTCGAAGTCGTCGGCGTCCAACGAGTGCACGAGGTAGTAGGCGACGTCGACGCCCGCGAGCGCAGGTCCGAGACTGGCCGGATCCTGGACGTCGGCTCCGACGGGCGTGCCCGGTCCGTCGTACGCCTCGGGCCGCCGCGTCATCGCGCGGACGTCGTGTCCCTCGTCGAGGAGGGCCGGCACCAGCCGGCTGCCGACGAAGCCGGTGGCGCCGGTGACCAGGATGCAGGTGGACGTCACGTCAACCGCCGTACCCCTGCGGGCCCTGCCCGAGACAGGTCACGGAGAGTCATCGGGCGCGTCTGGCGATGTTGTCGCGCCTGGTCTCGTCCATGCCGGCCTCGTAGGCCTGCACCAGCGAGGCGATCGAGAGGGGCTTGAGCCGCTCGACGACCTCCTGGATGCGCTCCGGCGAGACACCCTGCTCCTTGTAGACCGGCCAGACCATGGTCCGGAACAGCTCGTAGAGCTCTTCGGCGATCGCCCGCCCGTGCGCGGCGTACACCGCGGCGGCGGCGCGGGCCGCCTCGATGGGATAGCCGAGGTCGAGGAGGCCGAGGCCCACGCCCAGCTGGGAGCGCGACACCTGGAAGCCGCGTGCCGCCGGTCTGAGCACGCCCAGCGCCTCGAGCGTCTCGAGGTCGGCCGGCCCGAGACTGCGCCCCGCCTGGCGCTCGAGATCGGCTCGGGACAGGTCGTCCCACGAGTCGGCCATCCACGGCGCGAGCATCGTGCGGTGCAGGGCGATGTCGGCCGGCGAGGCGTCGTCGGGGATGCCGGCGACGTACTTCTCGATCGCCGACAGCGTGAAGCCGTGCCCCTGGAGCTCGCGCACGAGCTCCAGGCGGGCGACGTGGTCTGCGTTGTAGTACCCACTGCGGCCGCGCCTGATGGGCGGGGGCACGAGCCCTTTGCTGGTGTAGAAGCGCACGTTCCGCACGCTCATCGCGACCCGATCGGTCAGCTCCTCGAGAGTGAGCAGCGTGACCGTCCCCACAGCGGGCCCGTCTTCCTTGACGACCATGACAGTAAGAGTGTCACAATCGGGAGCATGGCTCCATCTGAAGAGGCATTCGTCTACGACCACCTGCGTACGCCGCGCGGCAAGGGCAAGGCGGTCGGCTCGCTGCACGAGGTGAAGCCGGTCGACCTCATGGTCGGCCTGCTGGAGGAGATCCAGGTCCGCAACCCGTCCCTCGACACCGAGCGGGTCGACGACGTGGTGCTCGGCGTGGTCTCGCCGATCGGCGAGCAGGGCGGTGACATCGCGAAGACGGCGGCTCTCGCCGCGGGCTACCCCGAGACGGTCGCCGGCGTCCAGCTCAACCGCTTCTGCGCCTCGGGCCTCGAGGCGGTCAACCAGGCTGCGGCCCGCATCCGCAGCGGCTTCGAGGATCTGATCCTGGCCGGCGGTGTCGAGTCGATGAGCCGGGTGCCGATGGGCTCCGACGGCGGCGCCTGGGCGGCCGACCCGGCGACCGCTCTCACCACCGGGTTCGTCCCGCAGGGCGTCGGCGCCGACCTGATCGCGACGATCGAGGGCTGGAGCAGGTCCGATGTCGACGCCTACGCCGCGGAGTCGCACCACCGAGCCGCCAAGGCCTGGGCCAACGGCTACTTCGCCGAGGCGATCGTGCCCGTCACCGACGCCAACGGCGTGACGGTGCTCGACCACGACGAGTTCATCCGCCCGGACACCTCCGTCGAAGGACTCGCGGGTCTCAAGCCGAGCTTCGCCTCGATCGGCCAGGACGCCGGCTTCGACGACGTCGCCCTGGAGAAGTACCACTGGGTCGAGCGGATCGACCACGTCCACCACGCCGGCAACTCCTCCGGCATCGTCGACGGTGCGGCCCTCGTCGCGATCGGCTCCGGGCGCGTCGGCGAGGAGCTCGGGCTGGCGCCGCGAGCCCGGATCGTGATGACCGCCGTCTCGGGGGCCGACCCGACGATCATGCTCACCGGCCCGGCCCCGGCCGCCCGCAAGGCGCTGGCCAAGGCCGGTCTCGACGTCGACGACATCGACCTGTGGGAGATGAACGAGGCCTTTGCCGCGGTCGCCATGCGGTTCATGAAGGACATGGGCATCAGCCACGAGATCACCAATGTCAACGGCGGAGCGATCGCGATGGGCCACCCCTTGGGCGCGACCGGCGCGATGCTGCTCGGCACCCTCGTCGACGAGCTGCAGCGGCGCGACCTGACTCGCGGCCTGGCCACCCTCTGCATCGGCGGCGGCATGGGGATCGCGACGATCGTGGAGGTCGTCCGATGACCGAGGTGCTCTCGACGAGCTCGACCGACCAGACGAGCGCCGTCCGCTACGACCGGGACGCCGAGGGCATCGTCACCCTCACCCTCGACGACCCGACCGCCAGCGCGAACACCATGAACGAGCTCTACCGCGAGTCGATGCACGCCGCGGTCGACCGGCTCTACGACGAGGTGACCAGTGACGCGCAGAGCGTCACGGGCGTCGTCGTGACCAGCGCGAAGAAGACCTTCTTCGCCGGTGGGAACCTCCCCTTGATGATGCAGGCGACGCCGGACGACTCGGCGTCGGTCTTCGCCGGGATCGAGGCGATGAAGGCCGACCTGCGCCGGCTGGAGAAGCTGCCGCGTCCGGTCGTGGCGGCGATCAACGGCGCCGCGCTCGGCGGTGGCTACGAGATCGCCCTCGCCTGCAACCACCGGATCGTCGTGGACGACCCCTCGGCCGTGGTCGGTCTCCCGGAGGCGACCCTCGGCCTGCTGCCGGGCGGCGGTGGCGTGACGCGGGTGACCCGGATGTTCGGCATCCAGTCGGCACTGATGGACGTGCTGCTGCAGGGCACGCGCTTCAAGCCGGGGGAGGCCAAGGCGAAGGGGCTCGTCGACGACGTGGTCGCGACCCGCGACGACCTCGTCCCGGCCGCGAAGGGCTGGATCCTGGAGCACCGCGACGACCCGGACGCCGCTGCCAACCCATGGGACCGCGAGGGCTATCGGATGCCCGGCGGCACTCCGCAGTCGCCGAAGCTCGCGGCGTTCCTGCCGGCGTTCCCCGCGCTGCTGCGTCAGCAGACCAAGGGTGCGGTCTATCCGGCACAGCGCGCCATCCTGTCGGCGGCGGTCGAGGGGGCGAGCGTCGACTTCGAGACCGCGAGCCGGATCGAGAGTCGCTACCTGACCCACCTGATCGTCGGGCAGAACTTCAAGAACATGACCCAGGCGTTCTTCTTCGACCTCCAGGCGATCAACGCCGGCCGGCTGCGCCCGCAGGGTCACGAGAGGTTCACCGCGACCAAGGTCGGGGTGCTGGGCGCCGGGATGATGGGCGCGGGCATCGCCTACTCCTGCGCCCGGGCCGGCATGCAGGTCGTGCTCAAGGACGTCTCGCAGGAGGCCGCCGAGCGTGGCCGGGCCTACACCGAGAGGCTCAACGCGAAGGCGGTCGAGCGCGGGAAGCTCACCCAGGAGAAGGCAGATCAGCTGCTCGCCCGCATCACCGCGACCGCCGATCCGGTGGACCTCGCCGGCTGCGACCTGGTGATCGAGGCGGTCTTCGAGGACCCGAGCCTCAAGCACCAGGTGTTCGCCGAGGTCGTCTCGCATGTGAACCCCGACGCGCTGCTGTGCTCCAACACCTCGACCCTCCCGATCACCGAGCTGGCCACCGGCGTCGATCGTCCCGAGGACTTCATCGGCCTGCACTTCTTCAGTCCGGTCGACAAGATGCCGCTGGTCGAGATCATCAAGGGGCGGCAGACCTCGGACGCCGCGCTGGCCAAGGCCTACGACGTCGTGCTCCAGATCCGGAAGACCCCGATCGTGGTCAACGACAGCCGCGGCTTCTACACCTCGAGGGTCATCGGCACGATGGTCAACGAAGGCCTGTCGATGCTGGCCGAGGGCGTCCCCCCGATGTCGCTGGAGCGTGCCGCGCTGCAGGACGGTTACCCCGTGGGTCCGTTGCAGCTGACCGACGAGCTGAACATGGAGCTGGTCGCGAAGATCGCGGCTGCGACGAAGGCGGCGGCCGAGCGCGACGGCACGACGTACGACGAGCACCCTGGCGGCGAGGTGGTGGCCCGGATGCTCGAGCTGGGTCGCCCGTCGCGGCTGAAGGGCGCCGGCTTCTACGACTACGAGGACGGCCGCCGTACCCACCTGTGGCCCGGCCTCGCCCAGGCGTTCCCGGTGGCGGCCGAGCAGATCCCCTTCGCGGACGTGAAGGACCGGATGATGTTCATCGAGGCACTCGAGACGGCGAGGTGTCTCGAGGAGGGCGTCATCGAGTCCTCGGCCGCCGCCAACATCGGCTCGATCATGGGGATCGGCTTCCCGGCCAACTCCGGTGGCGCCGCGCAGTTCATGACCGGCTACCAGTCCGTCGACGAGCACGGCGAGGGCACCGGCCCGATCGGGCTCGACGCGTTCCTGGCCCGAGCCGACCAGCTCGCCGACACGTACGGCGAGCGGTTCCGGCCCACGGCGTACCTCCGCGACCTCGCGGCGAGCGGTGGCCGTTTTCCGGCCTGACAGCAGCGCGGCCCGATGACCTGTCGGGTGGGACACTCGACCTGATGACCCTCGCCACGGACGACCAGGAGTCGCAGTCCTCGCGCCGGGCGGCCACGCCGTGGGGTGAGACCGCCGCACGAGCGGACCTGGCGATCGCCCTGCTGATCGGCCTCTACGCCGCGTACCTGCTCGCCTTGTGGCCGCTCGTCCCGGCGCTGATCGGGTCGCACCCTTTGCTGCTGGAGATCGTCAGCGGGTCGACCTTGTCGGAGGTGACGGTCGGGGCGCACAGTCGACTGGGCGAGCTGCCGTTGTGGCTCGCGGTGGTCGCCGGCGTACCCGGCTCGATGATGTTCGACTGGGTGTTCTGGTGGGCAGGGCGGCGATGGGGTGCCCGCGCACTGCACCTGCTGCTGGGCCGCGACCCGTCCCCGCGTGGTGTCGCGAAACGCGACGCACGAGCTGCCCGGCTCGAGCGGCTGGCCGAGCGGTTCGGTGCAGTGGCCGTCGTGCTGGCCTACTACCTGCCGCTGCCCAACGTGTTCTTCTACGTCGGCGCAGGCCTGTCGGGGATGCGTCTACGCACCTTCTTGTTGCTGGACGTGGTCGGCACCCTGCTCTGGGTCGGCCCGGTCGTCGGCCTGGGCTACGCCATCGGCAAGCCCGCCGTCGTCGTCGTCAACCGGATCGACCACTACTCCACGATCCTGACCGTCGTCGTGATCCTGGCGGTGATCGGCGTCCAGGCCCGGAGACGTCGCCTCGCGGCCACATGAGCGCCGACTTCGACGTCCTCGTCGTGGGTGCCGGTCTGATGGGGTCGGCCACCGCCTGGGCGGCGGCACGACGTGGCGCGACGGTCGCTGTGCTGGAGCAGTTCGGGCCGCACCACGCGAGGGGCAGCTCGCACGGCAGCGCTCGGATCGTCCGCCGAGCCTATGGCGACGCCCTCTACACGCGCCTGACCGGTCGCGCGTTCGAGCTGTGGCGCGAGCTCGAGCTCTCCCAGGACGTGCAGCTGGTACGCCGGCTCGGGGGGCTCGACTTCGGTCGCCGGCGCGATGTCGTCACGCTGGCCGAGCACCTGGCCGCGGCCGGCGTGGCGCACGAGGTGATGGACGGCGTCGAGGCGGAGCGACGCTGGCCCGGAATGCGTTTCAAGGGGCCGGTGGTCTTTCACGAGCAGGCGGGCACCGTCGATGCCGAAGGAGCCGTCGACGGGTTCCTCGCCGCGGCCGAGGGACTGGGTGCCCAGGTCCGGTTCGAGACCGCTGTGCGGTGGGTCGCGGTGCGCGGTGAGGAGTCCGTGGAG
This sequence comes from Nocardioides sp., assembly GCA_036271155.1. Taxonomy (GTDB): domain Bacteria; phylum Actinomycetota; class Actinomycetes; order Propionibacteriales; family Nocardioidaceae; genus Nocardioides. The sequence goes on from DATBBE010000185.1 coordinate 17,835, forward strand.
GTTCACACGGAAGGGGGGACCCTCACGGCGCGCCGCGTGGTGCTGGCGCCCGGGGCCTGGCTCGCGCAGCTGGCGGGCGCTCTCGTCTCGTTGCCGGAGCTCGTCGTGACGCAGCAGCAGATCGCGCACTTCCGGCGGCTCGACCCTTCGGCGCCACCCTGGCCGAGCGTCATCCACGATGCCGAGCCGGCGATCTACCATCTCGCCGGCGGTCACGGCGGGGCGGTGGCCGACGATCGCAAGGTGGGCCGCCACGACGGGGGCACGGTGACGCCGGGTGTTCCGCTCGACAGGTCGCTCGACCCGAGCGCCGGCGCCGAGCTCGTCGAGTACGTGCGGCAGTGGCTGCCCGGCCTCGACCCCACGCCTCGCCACGAGACGACCTGCCTGTACACCTCGACGATGAGCGAGGACTTCGTGCTCGACCGGGTCGGGCCGCTGGTGGTCTGCTCGGCCTGCTCGGGGCATGGCGCCAAGTTCGCCCCGCTGGTCGGGGAGCTCACGGCCGATCTCGCCCTCGGGTCAGGCACGGCGGTGCCCGACCGGTTCCGTCTCACCGCTCACCGGACCCCGCGCACCGGCGGCGTGTCGTTGTAGCCCAGCAGCCCTACCGGGGCCGCGAACCGAGCAGTCGGCCCCACCAGGACCGCCTCGCAGCCCCCGGGGGTCGGACGGTCCGCTCCCACTCCGCCTTCGTCAACAACATTCCCGCCTGCCGCTGCCTCGCCACGCACGCGGTGTGCGCATGACGACGGCGACGCTCACGGTCGCCTTCCGGAGAGAGCAGCGTGTGGGGGTTCATCGCCAGCAACCGGCCGTGACAGATCGGACAGGTGTAGGTCTTGGGTTGGCTGCCTTGCGCCGGGCGCATGTCCCACCAGCGCGCAGGATCGGCCATGCAGCAAGGCTACGACGAACCGAGGTGCCTCCCAGGGCCGTGAGGAGCGAGCTGCTCACGCGCCGGGCCGCTCCCAGATCGCGAACGCGTTGCTCGACCCACCCACGAAGGGATCGAGCTCGGTGAAGTGACGGGTCAGCACGGTGATCATGGTGTTGTCCTCGACCCAGGTGATGCCTTCGGGCGTGTAGACCTCGTCGGTGAAGTGGGTGGTGAAGAAGCGATCGCTGTTGAGTCGTCGAGAAGCCATCAGGATGAAGATGCGGAACGCCGTGTCGCTGAAGGCGAATCCCTCGGGGCGGTCCTCGGCGAACATCCCCGGGAGGAGATCGACACTGTCGATGTCGCCGTCGTAGACATCGTGCAGCTCCTCAGCCCATTGCTTGTTGCTGGTGATGTCGTCGAACGTGGCGGGCACGGGCAGATGCAGGAGCCTGCGGAACGCGGCGTACCGCGGCACTCCCAGCTCGCGACAGCGCACGATGTCGGTCGCGGAGAGGTCCATCAGCGTTCCGGTGTCGGGGCGACGGAAGGTCTGGAGGTACTTCGGAAAGTTGTGCAGGCACACCAGACCTGGGTTCATGGTGCCGAACGTGTAGAGGAGGTCCACGAGCCGGTTCGTCCGCAGGACCTCGGCGCCGGCAGGCCCGGCGAGGTCGGCGAACTCGGTCGGGCCCATCGTGGCCGCGTCGGTGTCGACCGAGCGGAGGTCGAAGTCGTCGGGAATCAGTGGGTGCATCCGGTACACGGCGACGAACTCCTCGGTGAGTGCGAACGGGACGCCGAAGTCATCCGTCTCGCCGCCGACGATGCCCGAGACGATCTCGCTGCCGCTCAGCCGGCCGAAGGCGTCGTGCAGTCTCTCGCCCTCCAGGCCCCACCAGTTGGCCCGCAGACCCGCGACGGCCGTGGGGTGGGCGGTGACTGCGGGCGTCCATTCGGTGGTGTGGATCTTCGCCAGCAGCGCACACAGGATCAGCCGACCACGCTGGAACAGCGTCTCGTCGTCGAACTGTGGGTACGTCGCGGCGAGCATGTCGCAGATCGAGTTGTGCTCCATCGCGAAGAGCGTCTGCATCATGCCCATGCCGACCCAGAAGCCGGGCTGGTAGACCGGGTTCAGGGCGCGGTCCTCCGGCATGGGTGGCAGCCCGTCGACCAGCCGCAACCTGCCGCCCGCGTGGCTGCGCAGGAAGGTCTGGGACGCCAGGTCGTTGCCGTAGATCTGCGACCCGTCCCACCAGTGGGTGTTGACGTTGAGGTGGGTCGGTGGCAGGTCCGAGTCCGGCGGTGACGTGGGATCGTCCGGCGTGCGCATGACCTGTAGTGGCGGGTCGGGCCAGTCGTCGCCGGGCACGAGAGGGATGACCCACGGATCGTCCGTGGGGCTGGTGCCGTGCTTGACCCAGTCGTGCAGCATGAACTGCAGCCACGACGCGATCAGCGCGTTGCCGGCCGACGCCGGGATGATGCCGTTGTCCCGGGTCATCAGCCGGCGGCTGATCTCGCGCGGACTCGGGTCCAGGATGCGCTCGGGGTCGGGCCAGGTGGCCTCGAGGGGGACGTTGCGTCCGAACCTGGTGCCGGCCATCCCCATCTCACCGTGGACGAGGTCGTTCCAGCTGCCGTCGGGCGTTCGTTCGCCGTCGAAGCGCTCCTCGTACGGCGGCGCCTGCACCGGGTCGATGGCCGGCAGCCGTGACGTGTCCGCCAGGTTCTCCTGACGCAGCGTGTTCCGGATGCCGATGAGCTCGATCAGGCCGAGCGGCTTCGGGAGCTCGTACCAGGGATGCTTCTGTGCGATCTTCTCGACCTCGGAGTCGAAGGCCCTCTCGAAGATGCCAGCCTTCGGCTTCTCGTCGGAGGTGCTCGACGCCGGCTGGTCCGGGTCCGCCATCTGTCTCTCCCAGGATTGGACGATGAGTCGCGGGAGCCTCACTCACATCCTGCCCGGATCCGGGCGACCGCGATAGGCCTGCCCTGACCCTCACCTCGGCTCTGGTTTGCCGGGCGTCGGTGGTGGTCAGTCGGCAGCCCAGGAGAGTCCGCGGACGGCGATGCTGTTGCGGGCCAAGGCGGAGCGGTCGTGGGAGAACGCCCATGACCACACGACGGTGGTGCCGGCGCCCGGAAGGGCGAACGCCGTGTAGTCGGCGACCATGCCGCTCCGGATCCCGGTCACGTGGTGGTCGGGGGTGATCGTCGTCGCGAAGCAGGCATGCCTGTCGTCGCAGGCCGCCGGACCGTCGCCTGCTCCGTGGACGAGGCTCACTCGGACGTGCCATGCCGGGTGACCGTTCACACGCGCGGCTTCGACGCTCGACGCGTGGAGGTAGGGCTGGGCGGCGAGCCACGTCACAAACGCGCGGGGTGTGTCGGCCACGTCCGCTCGTGCCGACCCGCCGTCGGCCGAGGCTGCGCGCACTCCCTCCAGCACCGTGACTCCGGCGACGGTGTCGGACATGTAGGGACCGCCGCCGTCCGCCGAGGTCAGGGCGTCGCTCTCGCCCTGCCAGTCGGTCACATCGCTGCCCGTGGCCAGCTGGTAGCCGGGCGGGAGGTGCCAGGACACGGGCCGGGTGAGGTCGAGCCTGTACCTCATGACACCGAGGCAGTGGATCGCCCCCGAGCAGGTCTTCGACTGGACGGCGGGAGGCGTCTGCACGGGCTGAGGGGTCGAGGGTCCTCTGTTCCCCATCGCGTGCCCACCCCACCAGCCGACGCCCATGGCGAGTGCGACGGCCGCCGAGGCAGCCCAGACACTCTCCCGGCGCCGCCGGCGATGGCCGGCGTAGACGTCGCGCAGGCCGGCCTCGACATCGCTGGACGTCGCCGTCCGCAGGTCTCCGACCGCTGTGCGGGCCAGGTCGTCGATCATGACTCCTCCTCCGAGACGAGCAGGCGCGTGCTCAGCTGGGCGCGCGCCCGCGACAGGTGGACCTTCACCGTGCCCTCGGCGCAGCCGAGGGTCTCCGCCACCGCGCTGACCGGCAGGTCCAGCGCGTAGAAGAGGGCGGCGACCTGGGCCTGGCGACGAGGCAGCCGGCGGACCTCGACCCAGAAGCGCTCGCTGTCGGGGGCGAGCGGCGCGACGGTTCGTGTCTGACGTGCGGCGACCCGACGCAGGGCCCGGTGCTCGGCGGAGACCCGGCGAGTCCAGGACACCGCCTTGTGCGCGCAGATCCCACGGACGTAGCCGACGGGGCTGTCCAGCAGCGCGATCCGCGTCCACTGCCGGTAGGTGACGATCATCGACTCCTGAGCGACGTCCTCGGCGGACTGGTCCCCGGCCAGGGCTCGAGCCAGCACCAGCAGGCGCGGGAACTCGCGCCGGTAGAACTCCTCGAAGGACTCCACCGGCGCGACCGGGAGGACGGGCGTGCCGACGTCCACCCAGGGGCCGGCATCGCCCGCGACCCGGCTTGGGCACGCGGGCCCGTCGACGAGCTCGAGCACCTCCGGCCCGCGCCTACGTGGTGACTTGGTCATGTCAGTTGATCGCTCCAGTGCCTGTGCTGGGTTTACCACGTTCGGCCGGACTTGAGGAGGTCGCGCTCGCGCCGCGACGAGCCGGTGGGATGTCAGACTCGGACGATGGTGAAGGGCGGCTCGGCACGGAGTGAGGCGACGGCCGGCGCGCTCGTCACCGAGACCTTCGAGTACGACGGCGGGCGACAGGTGACTGTCTACGTCCCACCGGACCCGCCCGAGGCGATCGTGTTCGCAGGTGACGGTCAGCTGATCTCACCGTGGGGTGCGGACCTCGAGGAGACGGATCTGCCGTCCACGATGGTCGTCGGCGTCCATCGCGCCACCGATGAGACGGTGCGACTTCACGAGTACTCCCCGGGCTTCGACCCGGACCGGTTCGCGGCCCACGAGGCGTTCCTCGTCGAGGAGGTGCGTCGATGGACGACGGCGCGGTTCGGTGTCGCCCTGCCCCCCGAACGCACGGCGACGCTGGGTGTCTCGGCCAGTGGGGAGCTGGCCCTCGCCTTGGGGCTGCGCCATCCAGGGGTCTTCGGTGCCGTCCTCTGCGCCTCGCCGGGGGCGGGCTATCAACCGCCCGTGGACCTGCCGGACCCACTACCGCGTGGCTACTTCGTCGCCGGCACCCAGGAGCCGTTCTTCCTCGAGAACGCCCGACGGTGGGCGGAGGCTTGGCGCGCGAGGGGTGCGGACGTCGTCATGGAGGAGCGCGTCGGGTCTCACGGCGACCCCTTCTGGCGGCAGGAGCTCCCCTCGATGGTGGCGTGGTTGGTCGGAACCTGAGGTGCGGGCGCACAGCCGCCGGGGTGTGTCTCGACTCCCAGCGTGAGCTCCCCGGTCGCGTCGCAGACGCGGAGGCCCGGCGGACATCGCTCGCGGACCAGGTCGTCGTGCCGCGCCTGTTCTTCGTCTCGATCGGGGCGGCTGTCGCATTCCAGATCGCCACCACCGCCGTCGGTCTTGCCGGAGCGGGCCGAGCGCCGATCTGGCTGCTTGCCAGCGGGCTCGTGCTCTTCGTCGCGGTGTCGGCCGCCCAGCTGGCCCGGTTCCGACAGCTGAATGGTGTCTGGCTCGGGGGACTCCTCAGCAGAGTGGTCGGTGGCACCGCGACGGCGGCGTCCGTCTCGTACGCCGGCGCACTGGGCGGGGCGACCTGGGCCGCCTTCGTCGGAGCCTGGTGGTTGGTCCCCGTCGCCGCGATCGCAGGCGGGGCGGCCTATGCGCTCAGTGGTCAGCGGTGGATGCGGAGGTATCGCGCTGATCCGGCCGCCCACAGTCGGGGGGAGTCGGCCGCCTGGCTGCTGGTTCTGGCCATCCTGGCCCTGACGTTCCTGGTGCTGCTCGTCGCGCAACGGTGATGACAGACCTCGATCCCCAGATCCAGACACCGACCCGGCTCAGGCTGATGACCATGCTGACCGCGGTCTCAGAGGTGGAGTTCGCGGCGCTGCGGGACGGCCTCGCGGTGAGCGACTCGGTGCTGTCCAAACACGTGACGGCCCTGAACGCGGGCGGGTACGTCCGCAGTCGCAAGGGCGTGCACCGGGGCCGGCGTACGACGTGGGTCGCCCTCACGTCCCACGGACGTCGAGCCCTGCGCGACCACGTCGCCGCCCTGCGGGAGATCATCGCAGTCGTCCCGCCGCAGTAGGGCCCGATGGCCACCACCGCTGGTTGAGGAGGTCGCTCTGCGACCGTCTCGAAACCCAGTGAGGTGCTGGGCGCCCTTCACGCCGTCATGCTCACGGTCGGCACTACCAGGTCAGAGGATCCAGCCGCAGGTAGAACTCCTGGCGCTCCAGGTCGAGCTCGGTCCCGTAGATCTCGGTGAACTCCTGGTCGGCTCGACGAGCCATCGCCTCATCGGACCAGGTCTCACGCGCCGTCGCGAGCAGCAAGGCAATGTCGCCGTAGGGATCGGCGGTTCCCAGCCGTCCGAGGTCGATCAGTCCGTTGACCTTCCCGGTGGCGGGGTCGACCAGGATGTTGGGGAGGCAGAGGTCGCCATGGCACACCACCAGCTCCGCTCGTTCCTGGGCCAGACGCATCGGCAGCTCAG
>DATBBE010000186.1:0-11256 GCA_036271155.1 Nocardioides sp.
CGCGGGACCCTCGGACCGACTCCCAGCAGAACTGGTGATGACGACCAGAAGAACTCCGTCTCGCCGCGCCCCGAACGTCGTGTGTCGGCGAGGTTCGTCGGTCACAATGGAGCCATGCGGCCGCAGGTCGTCGCTCACCGCGGCGCGAGCTTCGAGAACGCCGAGCACACCCGACGGGCCTACCTCCAGGCCATCCGTGAGGGCGCCGAGGCCCTGGAGTGCGACGTCCGCCTCACCGCCGACGGGCATCTGGTGTGCGTCCACGACCGCGACCTCAAGCGCATCGCCAGCTCGCGCGGTCTGGTCTCGACGATGGAGCTGGCCGATCTGGACCAGCTCGAGTTCTCCTCGTGGAAGAACCCGTGGGCCGCTCTGGACGACGAGGCCGACGACCCCGACCCCGACCTCGACAAGGTGCTCACCCTGCGTCGGCTCCTGGAGACCGTGGCCGACGCCGAGCGGCCGGTCCAGCTGGCCATCGAGACCAAGCACCCCACGAGGTACGGCGGCCTGGTGGAGCGCCGCCTCGTCGAGGCGCTCGCAGAGTTCGGCTGGACCGGCGAGGACAGCCCCGTGCGGGTGATGAGCTTCTCCTACGTCGCCCTGCAGCGGATGCAGCGCCTGGCTCCCCGGCTGCCGCTGGTGATGCTGATCGACAAGGCCCGACACTGGCCGATGCTCAAGCCGGTCGTGGACGACGCGTGGATGCTCGGGCCCGGTGTCTTCGCCCTCGACCAGCACCCCAAGTTCGCCGAGAAGATGGCGCGGAGTGGTCGCGACCTCCACGTCTGGACGGTCAACACCCAGGAGCACCTCGACCTCTGCCGCTCGCTCGGCGTCCGTGCCGTGATCACCGACCGCCCCCGCGACGTGCTCGGCTGGCTGGACGAGGCCGAGGAGCTCGAGGCCGATCCGCCTCTCGCCGGCTCCGGCTGAGCCCGAGGCGACCGCTACCCTCAGCGGCCATGGCGAAGAAGTCACGGACCAAGGCCCGCGATCGCGTGACCACGGGAGACGTCGGTCCGCGCGAGCCCTGCCCGTGCGGGTCGGGCAGGCGCTACAAGGCGTGTCATGGCTCGGCCGGTGGCGCCTACGTGCCTCGGCCCTTCGCCGGCCTGACCGCCGAGCGCGACCTCGTGGCGCTGCGGGAGTTCGTGCCGTCGGCCACGGCGCCGCTCACGGTCGGTGACCGAACGGTGCTGCTCGGCACCCTGCTTCCGGCGGCTGCCCCGGCCATGGTCCGCGACTCCGGCGAGGTCTGGCTGGGCCTTCAGGTGCGCCACTCGTTCGGCGACCCCGCGCGCGATCTCGGCGCGGTGCTGGAGCGTGCACTGGCAGCCGACGAGCCGGGGGTCGTCGGCCTCGTCGACGCGCCAGGCCCCGGTGCCCGGCTCGCCGACCTCGTCGCGGACGAGCCCCTCGAGGTGACCGTCCACCAGGGCTTCGACTGGTGGCTCGGCGACGTCGCCGACCATGACCAAGACATGCACGACGCCCTGGAGCAGGCCAACGGCGCGGTCGCGCCCACCGCCCGGCTGGCCTCGGTGGAGGCGGCGTACTGGGTCGACGCGGGGAGCAAGGAGCACCTGCGCTGGGTGCTCCCGCACGACGAGTCGGCCGCGCTGGACGCCCTCGCCCGGCTGCACGCGTCCGGCGAGGACTCCATCGCCGGCGGGTCGAAGCTGGTGGGGATGTTCCGCGCCCACGGGTTGCTCACGCCCGTGTGGGACCTCCCCTCCGGCACCGGTGCCCAGGCGCTCGAGGATCCGGTCGCCGCGTTCTCCGCGCGGCTCGAGGCTGCGCTGTCCGACGGCGCCGAGCTGAGCTCGGAGGCGCGCGCCGCGCGCGCCCTGCTGACCAACCATCAGGTGACCCTGCGCTGAGCCGTGCGGGACACGCGGGGAGGTTGCCCCGGTGCTTTTGGTTCGCTAGCGTCGTTTCCGGCCCGGTCGTTGTTGCCTCCCCCGTCGACATCGACCGGGCCCTTTCTTGCCCGAACTTGTCGGCACGCGGCAGCGTCTCACCCGGTATGAGACGGCCGGCGCTGTGGGTCCTGGTGCCGGTGCTCGCCCTGGCGGGGTGCTGGTCGGATGGGTCGACACCGCCTCAGTCGTCCGGCTCCGATGCGTCGGCCCTGGAGCACGTGCCGTGGTGGTCGGCCGGCATCCTTCATCTTCCCGGCGGAGGCGAGATCGCCACGGTGTCGAACTACGTGGACGTCGGCGGCGACACCACGATCGTCGGGCCCGGGCCGCGCCGCGCCGGATCCTGGTCGATCGTGCGCGGCGACCAGCTGGTGCCGCTCGTCTCCGCGACCGAGCTGTGGGTCCGGCCGGTGATCTCCGCGAACGGGCGGTTCGTCGCCTGGGTGACGTCGGCGACCCCCGGGTGGCGGCCCTATGGTCCGAACGCGGTCATGCCGGCCACGTTCCGGGTCACGGAGTACGACGTGGCGAACGCTCGTGAGCTCGGCTCGACCACGCTCAGCAACGACGTCCAAGGCGTGAACGGGGCCTTCGAGGTCACCGGCGTGGACGCTGACGGGGCTGTCGTGGTGACCATCAACGATGTGGCCGACGACCCCCGCTCCTGGATCTGGCGACCGGGCGACGCGCCGGTGCCGATCCGCACGCCCCCGCGGGCGGGTCTCCGCGACTCCAGCCAGTGGCCCGACGGCATCACCTACGGCGACCGGGACGGCGAGGGCCCGGCCCACTTCGCCAAGGTCGACGACGAAGGCGGGGTGCACGAGGTCGGACAGGTGCCCAGGCAGTTCGGCACCTGGTCACCGGACGGCTCGTCGTACGCCTTCAACCCGTACTTCCCGACTCACATCCCGCCCGCGCGCGTGTGGTCCGAGGGTCGGGTCATCCAGCTGCTCGCGCCGAAGGACGCGTCCGTCTGGATGTGGGAGTCGCCGACCGTCCTGCTGCTGACCCGTGCCTCCGACGCTCAGAGGGGGAGCCCCGTCGAGCGAAGGGTCACCGTCGTGCGCTGCGACGTCACGACAAGGGCCTGCGAGCAGGCCGGGCCGACGCTGCACGACGTCGCCCTGGCGCGGTCGGGCGCGTGGCTGTGACGAAGGCGCTCAGCCGAGGGGGTCGCGCTCGATCGGGCAGCTCATGCAGCGTGGGCCGCCGCGGCCGGACCCGAGCTCGGAGCCGGCGATGCGGACCACCTCGATGCCGGCTGCCTCGAGCCGGTCGTTGGTCTCGTCGTTGCGCTCGTAGGCGACAGCGACCCGCGGCGCGAGCGCCAGCGTGTTGTTGCCGTCGTCCCACTGCTCGCGCTCGGCGGTGACCGGGTCGAGTCCGGTGTCGATCTGATGGAGGGTGTCGATCTGCATCGCCTTCGCCGCCGCCACCAGGAAGTGCTCGGCGTCGGCGACATCGAGCTCGAGCTCGCTGTCGGTGGACCCCGCCGCCCGGGTCACGGCGTACGCCGTCAGGGTGTGGGCGACGTTGGGATACATCACGACCTTGTCGACGTCGACCATCGTGCACACCGTGTCGAGGTGCATCGTCGCGCGCTCCTGCGCGATCGGCACGGCCAGCACGGTGTGGGCGAGCCCGGTGGTGAACACCTCGCGCGCCAGCTGCTCGGCGCCGGCCGGAGTGGTGCGCTCGCCCACGCCGATCGCCAGGACACCGGGCGCCAGCAGCAGGACGTCGCCACCCTCGACGTGCTCGTTGCGCCAGCCGTGCAGCCGCGGGGCACCGGCGAAGCGCGGGTGGGCGCTGTAGATCAGCTCGGTCAGCTGGGTCTCGCGCGCTCGCGCGGGCATCGCCAGCGAGGTGATCGTGACCTGGTCGCGCACCCACACCGAGGAGTCACGGGTGAACAGCAGGTTGGGCAGCGGGTCGATCAGGAAGTCGTCGCGGGCCAGCAGCGAGGTCACCAGGCCGAAGCCCCCGCGCACCTCGTCGTTGCGGACGCCGGCGGTGAGGTGGGCGGTGAGCTCCTCCGGTGAGGAGTCATGCAGCATCGGCCCGAGCCAGCGCCGCATCGTCTCGCCGAGATGCAGGCTGCCGAGCGCGGTCTCGATGGCTCGACCGCGGGCGCCGGCGTCGGCGAAGGTCTCGGTGAGGAGGTCGGTGAGGTAGAGGACCTCGACGTCGCGCTCGCGCAGAGCCGCGGCGAACGCGTCGTGCTCGTCCTGGGCCCGGGCGACCCAGGGGATGCCGTCGAAGAGCAGCCGGTCGTTGTTGCGCGGAGTCAGCCGCTGCAGCTCGGGCCCGGGCCGGTGGAGCATGACGGTCCGCAGACGCCCGACCTCCGAGTCCGCGCCCGTAGGGCGACCCTCGTGGGCAGTGGGGTTGGTCGACATGGGGCGCACTCTAACGGTGGCGTGGGAGGGGCGGTCACCCCGCGACGACCTGGTACGCCGTGACCCCGGCGAGCAGGAAGCACACGGCCGCACCGACGTAGTGGATCGTCGACAGCCGCAGGTAGCGCAGCAGGAAACGCCCCGCCACGACGGCCAGGCCCGAGACCAGCAGGAGAGCGGTCCACGCACCGATGAACACCGACACGGCGCTGTGGTAGCGACCGACCAGGCTGATCGTCAGCAGCTGCGAGAGGTCTCCCCACTCCGCCGCGAAGAGCACCAGGAAGCTGGCGCCGACCGCCGCCAGGCCGGCCTTCGGCGAGGCTGCCTTCGCGGCGTACTCCTCCTCGGTGGCGGCCTCCTCGGCGTCCGCCTTGGGTGCCTCGCGCAGGAGCAGGAGGGCGCCGACCAGGAAGATCAGCCCGGCCACGATCTCGACGAACCGGTGCGGGAGCAGCGTCACCAGCCCGCCCACGGTGCATGCGATCAGGGTCTGGACGAAGAAGGCCAGTCCGACGCCGACCCACACCGACAGCGGCCGGTAGCGGGTGGAGAGGACCAGCGCGGCGACGAACGTCTTGTCGGGGAGCTCGACCAGGAAGATCGCCCCGAAGGCGATCCCGATGACGGCGAGGTCCACCCTGTCGAACCTATCGGAGGGTGTTCAGGCGTCGTTCATCCCGGCGGCTGTTGCGACTGTCGGTGGCGAGGTGTTGAGTCGTCTGTGGGGTCGATCGACCACATCCGAGGGAGACAGGCAGATGGCGAAGTTCGAGCACTACGACCAAGGGACGCCCAGCTGGATCGAGCTGGTGACTCCGGACCAGTCAGTCGCCCGGGAGTTCTACGGCGGTCTGTTCGGCTGGGAGTTCATCGACCACGACATGGGCGAGATGGGGCACTACTACATCCCGACGGTCGAGGGTGACGAGATCGGTGGGGTCAGTGGCCAGATGCCCGGTATGGAGGGCCACCCGGCGTTCTGGGGGGTCTACCTCGCCTGCGACGACGTAGACGCGACGACCGCCAAGGTCGAGGCCGCGGGCGGGAAGGTCGAGGCCGGCCCCTTCGACGTCAACGACAACGGGCGGATGTCGGCGATCGTTGACCCGACCGGGGCTCGGGTCAACCTGTGGCAAGCGAAGAACACCATCGGCACCCAGCGCGCCAACGAGCCGGGCACCCCCACGTGGAACGAGTGCGTGACCCCCGATGTCGGGACCGCCGCTGCGTTCTACACCGACGTGCTCGGCATGGGCAGTGAGCCGATGGACATGGGCGAGATGAAGTACACGGTGCTCACCGACGTCAACGGTCGCCAGATCGGCGGCATGGTCGACCTCGCGATGCTCCCGGAGGGCACCCCGCCCCACTGGAACGTCTACTTCAACGTCGAGGACGTCGACGCCAGCGTCGCGAAGGCCGAGGAGCTGGGTGGCACGACCGTCGCGCCGGCGTTCGACGCCCCGGGGGTCGGCCGGATGGCAATGCTCTCGGACGCGCAGGGCGCGATGTTCTGGTTGATGGCCGCCGAGGGCGCGGCGTAGGACGGCCCGTCAGCCGGCCCGGAACGGGTCGGCGGGGTAGACGCCGAGCACCTTCACCTCGGTGGTGAAGAAGACCAGCTCCTCCAGCGCGCGCTTGACCGGCAGGTCCTCGGGATGACCGTCGACCTCCGCGAGGAACTGCGTCGCGGTGAACTCCCCGCCGACCATGTAGCTCTCGAGCTTGGTCATGTTCACACCGTTGGTCGCGAAGCCGCCGAGCGCCTTGTAGAGCGCGGCCGGGAGGTTGCGCACGTTGAACACGAAGCTGGTCACGACCGGTCCGTTGCCGCGCGGGGCCTGGTCGAAGTCACGCGACAGCACCACGAACCTCGTGGTGTTGTGGTCTTCGTCCTCGACCTCCTCGAGCAGCACCTCCAACCCGTAGATCTCGGCGGCGAGCGGCGGGGAGATCGCGGCCTGCGTGCGGTCTCCCGCCTCCTGGACCTCGCGGGCGGCCCCGGCGGTGTCACCGGAGATCACCGGGACGAACCCGTGCTCGCGGATGACCCGTCGGCACTGACCCAGGGCGTGTACGTGGCTGTGCACCGTGCGGATGTCCTCCAGCCGGGCGCCGGGCACGCCCAGCAGGGCGAACCGGATTCGCAGGAAGTGCTCGGCGACGATGTGGAGCGGTGAGGTGGGCAGGAAGTGGTGGATGTCCGAGACGCGTCCGGCCAGCGAGTTGTCGATCGGGATCATCGCCAGGTCAGCCTCGCCGTTCTCGACCGCGGCGAAGCAGTCCTCGAAGCTGGCCGCGGCGACCGGCTCGGCATCCGGGCAGCGCTGCTGGCAGGCGAGGTGGGAGTTGGAGCCGGGCTCGCCCTGGTAGACGATCCGACGAGACGACGTACTCACGCGCGTCAGTGTCACATGTCGGGCGCCACCACGATTACGCTCGCTCAGCGTGTGGATCCTCGATGTCGTTGCGATCGTGCTATCCCTCGGGGCCGCCGCGCTGGCGGTCGTCGCTCTGAGGCGCCAGGCAGCCTTCCGCGGTGTGCCCGGCGCCGCGGCCCTACCCGAGGACGTGCAGGGGCTCCGCCAGGAGGTCGCGGCGCTGCGCGTCGAGGGCAGCGACGCGCTGCGGCACCTCGCCGTCGTCCGGTACGACGCCTTCGGCGACATGGGCGGTCGCCTCTCCTGGTCGCTGGCCCTGCTGGACGACGCGGGCGACGGGGTCGTGCTGACCTCGATCCACGGTCGCTCGGACGCGCGCACGTATGCCAAGAGCATCTCCTCGTGGAGCTGTGAGCAGCAGCTGTCGCCCGAGGAGGACGAGGCGATCGGCCATGCCCGACCCTGAGCCCGACCGTCGTGAAGGTCACGACTCGGCCACGGTCCGCAGTCGCGAGCAACTCGGCAGGGGCCCGACTCGTCTGAAGAGGTGACGGGTACTCGGGATGATCGGGGGGCGCCATGGCGACCACACATGCTCCAGGCACGGGTCTGGGGCCCGGAGACCTGGGCAGGCGCGGACGGCGAGCGGCGGTGATCGCCGCGGTGGTGCTGGCCTGCGCCGCCATCGTCGTGCCGTTCGGCCTGCATGCCCTGGACCATCCCGCCGCAGTCCCGGCCGTCGCCCCTCTCCAGACGTCGCCGAGCTCCACGACGCACGAGCACCACCGCGCGACCACCGACAGCGCGCTCGGGTCGCAGGGAGACCTGCCCTCCCTGCTGCCTGCGGCGAGCCCGAGCCTGAGCGACGGGATCTCCGTCCGCGTCGGCGACATCACCACCGGCGCGGTGCGGCGCATGCCCGCCGGCTGGCAGGTCGTGGTCCGCTGGGACGGCCGCCTGCAGCCGCTCACGGCGCGCGGCCCGGTCTCGCTCGGGGCGGGCTCGTGGGTCTCGCACCAGGGGCTGCTCTACTCACGGGTGGCCACCCCGACTCCGGGACGCTTCCGCGTCTACGCCTGGGGCGCCCAGGGTGGCACGGTGTACACCCCGCCGACGCTGGTCGCGACCTCGCTCGGCGAGGTGTGCTTCAACCAGGCCTTCACGGCGTTCGGTGGCTGTCCGGCCGGCTAGCAACTCCTGGGGGCGCGGCCGCGTCTCCCTGAGGAAGGGCCTTCACGCGGAGGGCGCTCGGGGATCGGGGACCGTCATGCGCACCATGCCAAGAGCACTCGTGGTCACGGGGGCGGCGGTGCTGCTCGCGCTCGCCGTCGTCGCGGCGTTCCTGGTCCGCGACGGCGGGGACGACGTATCGTCGGCCGGCCCGCCACCGAGTTCGGCCCCGGTCGTGCCGGCCGGTGCGCTCACCGGCGACGTGGACGGTGACGGTACGCCGGACGTCGTCACCCTCACCCGCGGCGACCTGCTGAAGGTGCGCCTCGGCTCCGGTGCGGTCGTGGCGCACCTGCTCCAGGACCGCCCGCGACTCGAGGGGCTGGCCGACGTGGGCGGCCGCGGAGTGGCGGTCGTCGTCTCGGCGTCCGGGGGCGACGGCTCGCGAGACTGGACGGCGTGGGCCGTGCGCGGCGACGCTCTGGCGGCTCTGCGCACCCGCGGGCACGCGGTGCTCGGCGACACTCGGGGCTCGACGACGGCGTGGGTCGCGGGACACCGGCTCTACGACGGCACCCTCGACCCGCTCCAGCACGGAGCCGACCGGGTCGTGGTCGTGTCACGGACCTGGTCACTGCGAGACGGGAAGCTCGCCCCGGCCGGCGCCGGCGTGCGCTGCTGGGACCGCACGTCGACCGCTCCGCCCCACACCTGCGCCTCCGGTCAGGACTGGGCCTACGACGTGGGGCCCCACGGTCACCTGCCCGCCCTCCTGCCCACGGTGCGGCCGGCCTGGGCCGACCGCAGCAGCATCTCGTTCGACGGCGGGACCTGGAAGGTGCACAACCTCGACGCGGACGTCGACCCCGAGGCAGCGCCGTACAGCCTGACCCACACCAGGCGTGGAGTGACCCACACGGCTCGGGTCCCCGTCGGGTGGGCCCCCGCGCTCTTCGGCTCGCCGGTGCAGCTCGGGAACGGCCGCTCGGCGGTGCTCCTGAGCCAGGAGGGCGGTGACTCCGACACCTGGCGGGTCTACGTCGACCTCGGCGGGCGCGTGCAGCCGCTCCCGGTGCGAGGACCGGTGCGGCTCGGCGGCGGGTTCGTCCGGACGGCCACCGGCCAGAGCGTGCTGTACTCGTGGCTGACCCCCCATGGCCGCCTGTTCACGCGGGTCGGCACGGGTCGGGAGGGCCGCTACCACGTGTACGCCTGGCGACCCGTGGGAGGCGACGCGACCACCCCGGCGACGCTGGTCGCGCACGACCTCGGGACCGTGTGCCTCGACGAGACCCTGGGCACCTACGGAATCTGCTCCTGATCTGCCGGCTCGGAGCAACCTCGGCGGCGCCGGCGCGTCTGATGTGATGACGGACATCGACGATGGGAGCCGGGCATGCCAGTCACCACTGGTCACTCGCTCACCGACCTCAACCTCGGGGAGCTGTACGCCGCGCACCGGCTCTCGCTGGTCCGCCTCGCGGTGTTGCTCGTGGACGACCGCGCCAGCGCCGAGGACGTCGTCCAGGACGCGTTCGCCGGGCTGGCGTCGAGCGGCACCCGGCTGCGAGACCCCGACAAGGCACTGGCCTACCTGAGGCGCGCGGTCGTGAACAGGGCGCGCTCGGCGCTGCGCCGGCGGCGTACGGCGAGGGGGTACGCGCCTCCGCGCAGTCTCGAGGCGGCGCGGCCCGACGAGCGCGCCGTGCTCGCCGAGGAGCACCGCGAGATCCTCGCCGCCCTCGACCGGCTCGCGCCTCGACAACGGGAGATCGTGGTCCTGCGCTACTGGTCGGGGCTCTCGGAGAGCGAGATCTCCGAGACGCTCGGCATCTCGCGCGGCGCGGTGAAGTCCACCGCCAGCCGGGCCCTGGACCACCTCGAGACGATCATGGGAGGAGAGCAGGCATGAGCACCCAGATCGAGGACCGCCTCACCGCCGCGCTGCACGCCCGCGCGGAGCTGGTGCAGCCAGAGGATCTCGGCCACCACATCCCACCGCAGCCGGCGCCGACCCCACTCTGGCGGCGCCCCGCCGTGGTCGCGCTCGTGGCAGCCGCGGCGGTCGTCGCAGTCGCCGTACCGGTGGTTCTGCGCAGTGACCACTCGGGCCACCAGCACCCCCAGCCGGTCGACCACGCCCCCACCCCGACGCCCACGATCAAGCATCGGCTCACCGGTGACGTCGACGGCGACGGGAAGCCGGATCAGATCCGGGTCTCCGGGCACACGCTCACGGTCACCCTGGCAGCCGACCCGTCGCATCCGCTGATCAAGTCGGACGACAAGGATCTCTCCGGACTCGCCGGGCTGGCAGACGTCGGCACCCCGGGCCTGGGGATCCTCACCGTCGAGAACTCTGCCGGCAAGGTCGGCGTGAACTGGGGCATCGTCGCGCTCCGGCACGGGAAGCTCAGGACGAGCGTGCAGGAGGGCAACGACAGCGGCACCGCGCTGGCGAGCTACCCAGGGCTGATCTTCTCATGGGTCACCCCGGCCGGGGTGCCGATGAGCGGTCTCCTGGACCCGATGCAGCACGGCCAGCGCGAGCGCGCCGTGAAGGTGACCCACTACCAGGCTCGTCACGGCGACCTCGTCGGCTCGTCAGTCGGCCGCTGGTGCTGGGACGTCGTGACCCAGAGGGTCCCGGCCCCCTGTCCGCAGGGTGTCACCGACGCCTTCGACCCCGGCCCCCACGGCTCCCTGCCGAACCTCGCTCGGACCCGCGGGAGCGACTACGGCGACTCCTGGGTGAGTGGCTCGACCGACCTGCGGATCGCGAAGGCGCGCCCGCACGTGAAGTCGCTGTTCAAGCAGCTCTACAACGTCGTGGGCACGATCGACGGGCAGCAGGTGTCCGGGCCGGCCAGCTACGCCGACCCGAGTCTCTGGCAGAGCTTCATCGACCTCGGCCACGGCGTACGCGGGCTCGCCACGAACGACGAGTCCAAGAGCACGTGGAACCTCCTCGCGGTCACGAGCAGCGGGCTGGTGCCGCTGGCGGCCGACGACCCGGGCAACGGAGCCAACGGGGCCAACTATCTCCACCCCGGCACGATGGCTGCTCCCCTCGGGGGCAAGCTGCACCGCTCCGACACCTGGCTCGGTCCCGACGACCAGGTCTTCACCCGGGTGGAGAACGGCGACGGTGCCGGCCACTACCGCGTCTACGACTGGCAGGTCAGCGACTCCTCGAGCACGACGCTGACCCCCGTCGACCTCGGCGAGGTCTGCATGGACGACTTCCAAGCCACCTACGGCACCTGCTCCTGACCGATAGTACGGATCAAATGGCAGGTGAAACCGGAGACCTCGCCTGCCATTTGATCCCTACTATCGGGAGGGGTCAGCGGGGGACGCGGACCAGGACCCGGC